>NZ_JAVRPS010000407.1:0-3010 GCF_032162105.1 Mycobacterium sp.
CGCGCCTTGATCCGATCGAAGAACTCGTCGACGAACTCGCGGACTTCGTGGCCACCGTCGAACCCCCGCCACAACATTCGCAACCTGCCCACGAACTCGTAGCAGGCATCGATCGGCACCAGATAGCACTCGGCTGGGGCGTTCAGGTCAGGGTCGGCGTGATCTCGATCGGGAACGCGCACCAACAGCGCTTCGACGTCGTCGGCGAGCATGCCCAACCGGGTGTCGGCGCCGCTGATGGTGCTCCAGGCGTCGAGGTCCAACTCGGACTCGGTGGCGCCTGCCGGACCCGGATAGAAGGCCACCGTTTTGTCCATCTCGGAGTTGTGAAAGAAGAACGCCAGCCCGACGGGAATCTGCAGCGCTTCCCACGCGCGCCGGTCCAAGGTGAAGTCGGAGAACGTGAGATAGCGATCGGGTACGGCCCGATAACGCAGCTTGGCGTGCGGGTCGGAGAACAACAGGTAGCAGCCGCGGCAGGTGCACATCAGTTGGCGCGCTGCGACATTGACGACGTGCTGATGCTCGTCGGCGATCGGCTCGGCGCACATCTCGCACCGCTCGCCGGCCGGCTGGGCGGGCCGCTTGTTGGCCCGGATCCGGGCCAGTACGTCATAGGCGCCTGCCATCACATCACCCCGGTCGCCTCGGCGATTACCGCCACCGACAGCACGCCGTCGCGAAGCAGGAGGGGGATCGGGTCGAGATGAGGTGCGTTTTCTCCCTCGTCCAGGCCTGCCCCGGCGTGCACGACGTCGAAGTGGGCGTGGCAGCGCGGGCAGCGCAACACGGCCTCGCCGATCGGCGATCCCATCGGGCGATGGAGTGCCGCACCGGCCAGCGTCTCCTCGCAGCTGCCGCACCGGTCGTGGTAGGCGAACCGTTCGTCGCCGACGCGGCAGGCCAGGATCGGCACTCCCGCGACCAGAAACCCGCCGACCTCACCGGGGCCGAGATCGGAGATGTCGGGAACCGGGTGCCAGGCGGCACCAGAGGTGTCCTTGGTATGGACGTGGCTCATCAGCGAATCCACCGAGATCAGTCCAGGGGACGATGCCGTTGAGTCCGCTTGCGCAGCAACGACTTCGATCGTGGCGATCTCGGGTGCGGCCGCGCGGACGGCGTCCTCGACGGCGAACTCGAGGGTGACCGCCGACGACGGGCAGCTCTTGCAGCTGCCCGCGAACTGCAGGCGAACGGTCATGCCCTCGGCATCGTCGACCACTTCGAGCAGCGTGACATCGCCGCCGTGCGAACCGAGGTACGGCCGGACGCTGTCCAGCGCATCCTCGATCCGGCGTTCGACCCCGTGCGGGTGGAGGCCGTGCACGAGCAAGAGGCTCGCGACGAGCTCGTCGGCCGCGAACTGGTTGATCAGCTCGGGAGCCGACGACTGCGCGGCGATCGACACCATCCGCTCGAGCGCCGCCCCGTACAGGTCCGACAGCTCAGCGGCAAGTTGTTCGGTCCGCTCGCGCACGACCGTTCCGCTGCCCGCGCTGGCGTCCAGCAGGGTCTGGATTCGATCACCTGCTGTACGCCATCGCGTGTCGTCGTCGGGTGCCTCCGGGCTTCGTCGTCCTGTCGAGGCCATGTATCACTCCCCAGTCACGGACTGGGTCGGCGAGTGCAGTTTCTCGATCGTCTTGCCGTCACCGAGGTACATGTGTACTCCGCACGGCAGGCAGGGGTCGAAGCTGCGGACCGTCCGCATGATGTCGATGCCCTTGAAGTTGTCCCGATCGTTCTCCTCGAAGATCGGCTGACCCTGGACGGCGTCTTCGTAGGGTCCCGTAGTTCCGTAGCTGTCGCGCGGGCTGGCATTCCACGGGGTGGGCGGATACGGATGGTAGTTCGCGATCTTGCCGTCCCGAATCACCATGTGATGCGAGAGCACACCGCGTACCGCTTCGGTGAAGCCGCAACCGATGGCCTCGTCCGGCACCGTGAACTTCTCCCAGGTCTTGGTGCGGCCGGCTCTGATCTCGACGAGGGCCTTCTCGGCGAAGTGCAGTGCGCACGCCGCGGCGTAGGCCTGGAAATAGGTGCGGGCACGGTTGCGCTCGAGGGTGTTGCTGCCGTGCACGGGAATCTTCCACTCGAACGAGACGGGGCCCTTGAGCGCGGTCTTGGGCAGATTGATCTGCACGCTGTGACCGGTGGACACGACGTAGCCGTCGGCGTTGACGAGTCCGGCCAGCGCCGTCGACCACAGCCGGGCCAACGGACCGCCACCGGTGTCCAAAGCCAGGTGGTCCGTGCCGTCGAACCAGCGCGGCGACATGACCCAGCTGTACTTGTCGTCCAAGTCGCGCTTCTGCGGCTTGGGGTTGGTGTGCTGGTTCCACGGATGACGCCGGTCGACCGGGTTGCCCAGTGGGTCGGTCTTGACGAACATCTCCTGATCGGACCAGTCGTCGTAATAGCTGCTGCCCAACAGGATTCGGATGCCCAGGTTGATGTCGACCAGGGAGTGGGTGACCAGCTTGCCGTCCACCACCACACCGGGCGTGACGAACATCTTGTTGCCCCACTGCTCCATGTCCTTGTAGGCGAAGTTGCAGTACTCGGGATCCTGGAAGGAGCCCCAGCAACCCAGCAGCGTCCGCCGCAATCCGACCTGCTCGTAGCCGGGCAGCGCCTCGTAGAAGAAGTCGAAGAGGTCGTCGTGCATCGGGACGACCTTCTTCATGAACTCGACGTAGCGCATCAGCCGGGTGATGTAGTCGGTCATCAGCTGGATGGTGGCGACGGTGCCGACACCGCCCGGGTACAGCGTGGAGGGGTGAACGTGCCTGCCCTCCATCAGGCAGAACATCTCTCGCGTCCAGCGACTGACGACCAGCGCCTCACGGTAGAACTCACCGGTGAACGGGTTCAGGGCCCGCATGATGTCGGCGACGGTGCGGTATCCGTGCGCAGCGGAGTTGGGGGCCAGAGTGTTCTCGGCCTTGGCCAACACGCTCGGGTTGGTCTCCGAGACCATCTTCTCGCAGTAGTCCACGCCGAC
>NZ_JAVRPS010000408.1:0-4533 GCF_032162105.1 Mycobacterium sp.
GGCATCGGCGACCTGATAGTTCACCTCGGTCGGGGTGAGGGACGGATTGATCGGGGTTACGGCGGCGCCGATCCGCCACGCCCCGAAGAGCGCGACCACGAAACTGACGGTGTTGGGCAGCATGATGGCGACGACGTCGCCTGCCGATACGCCGCGGGCCCGCAGTGACGCGGCCGCACGTTGGACGGCGGCCAGAAACTGGGCGTTGTTCAGGTCCGTGTCGTCGTCTGCGACCGCAGGATCCGACGGATTCTCGGTTGCGCGCAGGTCGGGCAGTGCCTGCAGATTCATAACGGACGCTCCTTGGTCGCGTGGTGTTCTGTGGGTAAGACGTTAGAAATCGGGCGCTGTGGGGGCACCGTCGTGGACGAATCAAGATGGCGGCCGATGTTGTCTTCCGGAGACAATTCCGTTGCGACGAATCTGCCGCCAGCGGCTAGCCGAGGATTTACCGTCAAAGGATGACGAAGCAGGGTCTGGCGAACGCGGTGGACGTCAATCGCGTGGTCGCCGAGATTGGCGCCCAGCTGAACGACCGACTCGCTGCGGTGTCGGGGTCCATCCGTGCTGCCCTCGAGGATGCGATCCCCGAACTGCGCGGCGATGCCCGCACCATCGAACTGCTGGGCGCCAGCGTCGAGGGAAATGTCGACACCCTGCTGCACGCGCTGCGTCACGACATCGCGGTGGAACGAGTCGAGGCGCCGACCGCGGCGCTGGAGTATGCCCGCCGACTGGCCCAGCACGGCGTACCGGTCAACGCCCTCGTCAGGGCCTATCGGCTGGGCCAGCGCCAGCTCAACGATCTCGTGTTCCAGGCGGTGCGCGAGGCCGATATCTCGCCCGTCACCCGGCTCGCCGCGCTGGAGGCGATAAGTACCACGCTCTTCGAGTACATCGACTGGATCTCGCAACAGGTCGTCGCCGTCTACGAAGAAGAGCGCGAACGATGGTTGGAGAACCAGAACAGCATCCGCGCACTGCGAGTCCGCGAGGTCGTGGCCGGGAAGGCGAAAGTCGACGTCGACGCGACGAGTGACTCGATCCGCTATCCGTTGCGGTGGCACCATCTTGCGGTCGTGATGTGGTACTCGGACGAGGGTGCCAGCGGTGACGAACTCGCCCGGCTGCAGCGCTTCCTTCGTGAGCTTGGCCAGACCACCGACGTGGGCTCGAACCCCCTGTTCGCGGCGGCGGACCAAACCACCGGATGGGGCTGGCTCCCATACCGTTCTGCTCCGGCCAATGCCGTTGAGTCGGTCCAAGAGTTCGCCAGAGAGCGCGCCGATCCGCCGAGCGTGGCAATCGGCACGGTTGCCTCCGGCGTCGACGGATTCCGCCGGTCTTATCGCGAGGCGCAGGCGGCCAGGGCCGTCGCGGTCGCCGGCGGTGCCCACGGGGCGACGGTGATCGCAGCGTCGGACCCCGGTTTGGCGGCGGCAGCGCTGCTTGGCGTCGACATCGGCGCGGCCAGGGTCTGGGTGGGCGACGTGCTCGGTGAGTTGTCGGCGGACACCGAGAACGACGCCCGGCTGCGCGAGACGCTCCGGCTCTTCCTTCGGTGCGGGTCGAGCTACAAACAAGCGGCCGAAGAGCTGGACCTGCACTTCAACACCGTGAAATACCGGATTGGCCGGGCGGTCGCGAGGCGGGGCAAGCCCATCGAGCAGGACCGTCTTGACGTCGAGCTCGCCCTGCTGGCCTGCCAGTGGTACGGGACGGCTGTGCTCCAGTCGGACGAGGCCTAGCCCGGTCAACCCGCTCAACCCGGTCATCTCGCGCCTACAACGAACGCGGCGGTTTTCGTTGTCGGAGGACAATGGCGATGAGGGTGTTCGAATCTAGCCTTCCCCGCATGGACGCCAACGTGGTGCGGCAACAAGTCGCAGAGATCGCGGAAGCGCTTTACGGGCGAACCGACGAACTCGCGACCGCGCTTGCCCACGCGATCGCCCGAGACGTGAGGCTGTACAAGACCACCGCACTGGTGCCTTTCGAGCTGGTCGTCGACGGCTGTCGGACGAACATCCGGCAGGTCCTCGGTGCGATCGCCGCCGACACCGAGTTCGACCCGACCGCGGCGGCCGACTTGGGCACAGAACGTGCACGCGACGGGGTTCCGCTGGCCTCGGTGATGGAGGCGTACCGGGTCGGGTTCCGCGCGATATGGGACGCCGCCGTGAATGAGGTGGCGAACCGCGCCCGGGTGAACGGCGATGCTCTGCGCATGCTGACTGCGAAAATACTTGCGGCCCAAGATGTCTTCACCGCCGCGATGGCGGCCGCCTACCGAGCCGAACAGGCCCGCCGACTTCATGGTGATGAATCCGAACGCGAGGTCCTCATCGACTCGGTTCTGCACGGACGGCTGTTCGAGCAGTCCAGCGTGTGGGAGGCCGCCGACTATCTGCTGCTGCCCGCAAAGGGGCCATATGTCGTGATAGCCGCCGACGCGGGTGTCATCGGCACCGAGGCGCTGCCCGGGATCGAATCGAAGATGCGCAGCATGGACGTCTTCTCGGCCTGGCGACAGTTGCCCGACTTGCACGTCGGGATCGTGCACGTGAAGACCGCCGAGCAGTTGGACAACGCACTGGCGCTGGTGTCGCGGCTGGCCACCGGCCGTGTCGGAGTCAGCGCACAGTTCGACGATCTGCGGGACACCGCACAAGCGCTGCGCTACGCCCGCGTGACGCTGCGCGGGCGCCCGGACCAGGGGCCGCGGGTCACGCAGTTCGACGGTTCCATTCTGTCCACGGCCGCGCTCAGTGCGCCCGAGGTGATGGTGAAGCTCGTGACTCCCACGATCGAGTGTTTCGCCGAACTTTCCCATGAAGAGCGCGACATTCTCTTCGACACGTTCAGGGTGTGGCTGGAGAACGACGGATCCTTGCGCACCGCCGGCGAATTGCTCTTCTGCCATCCCAACACCGTCCGTTATCGGCTACACCGAATCGAACAACGAACCGGCCGTTCCCTGTCTCGACCGCGGGACGTCGCCGAAGTCTCCTTGGCGTTCGAGGTTCATCGACTTCTCATGTGGCAGGCAGAGAATCCCGACCGGCCGAAACCGAATTCATCGACGGCCTGACATGTGCCCAATGGTCGTGACCGGGCGTGGCGCGTGTCGGGCATGCCTGCTCCAAGTGATTCCGGTGGCAGCGGCTCGCGCGGGGCGAACCGCGCGCGTCGGAGTAATTCATTGTTGCGCCGCCGGGAAACCCGACGATTGTTTGTCGGTACAACGTCGTCGCGGTCGCGGTGTTCTGCGCAACAACGACATACCGGCCCACAGTCGAGACGATTGGACAATCACCGAAGCGGGGACAGATGGAGCCGCAATGTCGAATCTCGCGCTCAATCTTGTTGCCAGCGCCGCGCGTATCCCCGATCGGACCGCGGCAATCACGCGCGAACAGACGCTGACGTACGCGGAACTGGACGGCGCGTCGGCCCGACTGGCCACGCTGCTCCAGCGCGAGGGCATCGGCGTGGGTGAGCGGGTCGGAGTGATGCTGCCGAACATCGCGGCAGCACCGATCGCCTACTACGCCATCTGGCGGATGGGCGCCGTCGCGGTGCCGATGAACCCGTTGATGCAGGGCCGTGAGGTGCGGTTCTACCTAACGAACACCGGCGCCAAGGCGCTGATCGGAACGCAGCGATTTGCCGGCGCGGCGACCGACGGCGCGGAGGGTGCGGGCGCGAAGCTGTGGCTCGTCGACGACGCCGAACTGGCACGGCTGACCAGTGATCTGCCGGAATACGGCGAGCCGGTCCTGCGCGATCCGTCCGACACCGCCGTCGTGCTGCACACGTCGGGAACGACCGGCACGCCGAAGGGCGCCGAGCTGACCCACGGAGGCCTTGGGAGCAACCGGGACGTCATCGCGCAACGCCTGCTGATGCTGACCGACGACGACGTCGTGCTCGCCTGCTTGCCGCTGTTCCACGTGTTCGGGATGACATGCGCGATGAACGCCGCGATCGCCGCAGGTGCGGGGCTGTCGTTGCTGGCGCGCTTCGATCCGGCCACCGCGATCGAGCGAATTCACCGTGACCGCGTGACGGTCCTGGAGGCGGTGCCAACCATGTACTCGGCGCTGCTGTCGGTCGCCGATGACTTTCCGCCCGAGGCGACCGCCTCACTGCGCACATGCGTTTCGGGCGGCGCGGCGCTGCCCGTCGCGGTGCTCAACGACTTCGAGAAGACGTTCGATGCGGTCATTCTCGAGGGGTACGGGCTGTCGGAGACCTCTCCTGCCGCCACGTTCAACCATCCCGATGCGGAGCGCCGCCCCGGATCGATCGGCACGCCGATCGAGGGCGTGCAGGTGCGGCTAGTCGACGAAGGCGGACACGACGTCCCGGCCGGGAGCCCTGGAGAGATTCAAGTCAAGGGTCCCAACGTCATGAAGGGGTATTGGAATCTGCCCGAGGCGACCGAAGCGTCGATCAAGGACGGCTGGTTCTCCACCGGTGACATCGCCGTCGTCGACGAGGACGGTTACTACTGGATCGTCGACCGCAAGA
>NZ_JAVRPS010000409.1:0-7486 GCF_032162105.1 Mycobacterium sp.
TTCGCGTGTACGAGGACGCGCGACACGAGGTCCTCAACGAGATCAACCGGAGACAGGTGATCGACGACCTCCAGGGGTGGTTGCGGCGGGCCTCGGTCGTCCCGCCGCGCGAAACCGGAGGAATGACTCGTGATTGACCCCGCGGGCATCGGTCTGGCGTCGACGCGGCACTGGCCGCCACCGTCACCGAGCTCGCGCTGCCCTTCATGCCGTGGCCCAGTGCGGTGTAGCACCGCTCGGGACTCCTCAGAAGTAGCGCGGAAACCGTCCGTAGTCCGGGTCACGCTTGGCCAGGAAGGCGTCGCGGCCCTCGACGGCCTCATCGGTCATGTACGCCAACCGCGTTGCCTCACCGGCGAAGAGCTGCTGGCCGACAAGGCCGTCGTCGGCCAGGTTGAACGTGTACTTGAGCATCCGGATCGCCTGCGGCGACTTGCCGTTGATCGCCGCCGCCCACTGCAGGCCCACCGATTCCAGATCCGCGTGCTCGACGACCTCGTTGACCGCCCCCATCGCATGCATCTGCTCGGCGGTATAGGGCCGGCCTAGAAAGAAGATCTCACGAGCGAACTTCTGCCCGACCTGCTTGGCCAGATACGCGCTGCCATAACCACCGTCGAAGCTGCCGACGTCGGCGTCGGTCTGCTTGAACCGCGCATGCTGACGGCTGGCCAACGTCAAGTCACATGTCGCGTGCAGACTGTGCCCACCGCCGGCGGCCCACCCGTTGACGAGGCAGATCACCACCTTGGGCATGAACCGGATCAGACGCTGCACCTCCAGAATGTGCAGCCGGCCCGCACGGGCGACGTCAACCGTGTCGGCGGTCTCCCCCGTGGCGTATTGATAGCCGCTGCGGCCACGGATGCGCTGATCCCCACCCGAACAAAACGCCCACACACCGTCCTTGGGGCTGGGCCCGTTGCCGGTCAACAGGATCACACCGACCTGAGGCCACATCCGCGCATGATCGAGCACCCGGTACAACTCGTCGACACCGTGGGGCCGAAACGCGTTGCGCACGTGCGGACGGTTGAAGGCTACGCGCACCGTCGGCTGCAACGCGCCGCCGGCGAGGTGGCGGTGGTATGTGATGTCGGTCAGTTCGTTGAAGCCTGCTACCGGCTCCCACAGCGCGGGATCAAAAGGGTTGTCGGTCAACGTGAATGGCCGTGTCGCCGTGGCCCCTTGTCGGATTCGTCGATGAACAACGCGATCGCTTCGGACCTGTTGATGGCGCCGATCTTGCGAAGGATCCGCTTCACGTGTGTCTTGACGGTTTCCACCGTGATGACCAGTTCATCGGCGATGTCGGCGTTGGACGCCCCTATGACCAGCATTCCGAAGACTTGGCGCTCCCGTTCCGAGAGCGCAGCCGCCAGGGCGGAATCCGCTGCTATCGCGGGGGGCTCGAGAGCATCGTCGTATTCGATGTCGAGGCTGATGGCCGCCGCGGCGATACGGTCAGCCTCTTCGGTGAGTCGCGCCGCGGCACGGGCGATCGACGTCCGCTGCTGGTGCACCCGTTCGGTGTTGAGCATCCGCTCGTGAAGCAACGAGTACGCCGACGCGAATGCGTCGAGCACATCGACATCTCCCGTCGTGACGCACTGGTCGATGCGGCTGACGTGAATCAGCGCGACGACCCGCGATTCGGCGATGACCGGGGCGACAAGATAGCTCGCGGAGACCAGCAGCTCGCGGTAGCCGGGCGAGGCGGGCATGTCATCCTTACCCGTCCTGACGGTGTCGCGCAGGCGAATACAAGCCTGCTCTGCCGGACAGTGCCGACGGGCGATTACGGTAGGACCGCCAAGGCCGTGGTCCGATTCCTCGACGACGAATCCGTCCTCTTCCACGAACGACAGGAATGCGCGCTCGAATCCCAACGCGTCGCAGAGTTCACTGCACGCCTGGCGCCCGAGGCCCTGCAGGGAGCCCGCCTTCTTCATGCGACGAATGCCCTCTGTCAATGACCGCACCACACCGACGGGACCTCCGGACCGCAGTTCGCGCGCTTCCACCTGCACCCGCAGAAATGGCGCCAAGGCACTGTGCGCTCTCGGCGATGCGGTGTCGTCGCCGCTGTCGCGTTCGCCAACCAGCAGTCGATCCGTAGTGGCCGCTGACATCGCGATGGCCCCGTCGAGCGTCGTGGCATCGCCCGATCGCGAGATGTTGAACGCGCTGCACAGCTGCCGATCGAGCTCGTTGAGCTGCGCCACTATCGCGCGGGCATTCGTATTCATCGTGATCCCGCCCCAGCGGTGATGCCAGAATAGACCGCAACCGCCGCTGCCCTACTGGACGTATTGAGTTTCTTTGCAATGTGTTTCAGATGCGACTTCACGGTCCCCTCCGAGATCACCAGGCACCGGGCAATCTGGCCGTTGGTGGCGCCGGTCGCCACATGCGCCATGATTTCTCGTTCCCGGGCGGTCAACGATATGGAAGTGGCTTGGTCGCTGCGCAGGTAAGCATCGTGTCGCTGTGCTGTCACGGCGCCTGCCATCGACCACAACGGCGATCCGCCCGACCGGCTCAGCAATTCGTCGACGTTGCCACACAGACTGTCGACTTCGAGGCGCTGCTGGGCGGCCTTTTCTTCGAGCACGGCGCTCTCGAACGCCACCGCCAGACACTCGGCGAACGCCTCCAACTGTTCAAGATGCTCCATCGTCACGACACCGGTGCGCCCGGGACGGTCGGCATGGAGCATCCCAATTGCTCTGCCCTGCACAGTGATCGGGGCGGCGACGTACCCGAAACAACCGGCAACCTCGACGATCTCCTTGAAGGTGCGCTTGTCATACTCTGGCGTGGGGACAAAGGCGCCGCAACGCTTACGCACGAGTTCCGTCTCCAGCGGGGCATCCGCCAACTGGATGTGCGCGCCGTCGACATAACTGCGGAACGGTTGCGTTTGGGGATCAACCGCTTCGCTTTCTGCAATGTGGAGGTTCTGGGGCAGCCAGAGCGAGCCCCGCACAGTCGAGATCATCGTCCGCGCGAAGGCGAACTCCCGACTCAAGACCGTTGGCGCGGCGGTGATCATTTCGGCCGGCCGCAGCCCCCGCAGGCTTGACAGGGCGTTGCGGATCTCCGAAAGCGATCTCACCTTCCGGGAAAGATCGTGATCGAGTTGCTCGCAGCGCAACCTCAGGATCGAGATCAACAGTTCGCCGGTTGCCAGCGATTCGTCGGACGGTTCGGCCAGTGCGATCCGCTCGCCGATCCGTCGGGCCAGATCGATCAACCGTGGTTGGGCATCAGCCGGCGGTAAGTCGGCAGGCCCGAGCTCGAGAAGGTCAGTGGCGGCCAGGACGACCGACGTGACGCGCTCATCCAAGGTCGATGAGTCCGTGCTGACCGCCGTGGGCACTCGAGCAACCATCACTACCTCCTGCAGGCCTACGATCTTGCCGCGTTGTACGGTCAGACCATTAGACCAAAATTATAACGATGTGTCATGCGCGTCACAACGAATTGTCAAAAGTGATGCAGATGTCTACATGGTCGTCAATATTCATCCGGCGATCTTCGGTGGACGTCCTTGCACGCCGAGAATCGCGATGGTCTAATGGTCAGGCCATAAGGAGGCGTGGGTGCACGCAGTGATAATGCATGAGTTCGGGGGCGCCCAGGTATTGCGTCCCGGCGAGTTCTCCAACCCCCCATCCCGGCCAGGCTGGGTGACGGTAGCGCTACAGGCCAGCGCGCTGAACTGGCACGACGTGCTCGTGCGCCAAGGCCGCTACGGCTCGCGGCTGCCCCACGTCATAGGCGCCGACGGCGCCGGTGTGCGCACCGACACCGGCGAACACGTCGTGGTGTTGCCGTCGCTGTGGTGGGGCGATCGCGAGGATGCTCCTGGCAAGAATTGGGAGATCCTGGGCGATCGCACTCCGGGCACCTATGCCGAACTGGTCAGCGTGCCAGGCGACTGTGTCGCCCCGAAGCCCACCGGGCTGAGCTGGGCCGAAGCAGCTTCGCTGCCGCTGGTAGGAGTGACCACCTATCGCGCTCTGTTCGTGCGTGGGCGGCTTCGTGAAGGTGAGTCCATGCTGGTGATTGGTGCCGGAGGAGGGGTCGCGACCATGGCGATCAACCTCGCGGTGGCGGCAGGAGCAGCCATCACCGTCACCTCCTCGTCAGCCGACACGATCGAGCGGGCGGTGTCCGCGGGCGCACGCGGCGGCGTGCTGCACACCGATTCGGATTGGCCCGAGCGCGCGCGTGCGATGTCGCCAGGCAGTACCGGATTCGACCTGGTCCTGGACCCCGTCGGCCGCTGGGAGGAGTCCGTGGGTGCGCTGCGTCCAGGTGGCCGGCTCGTGGTGCTGGGTGCCAACGCCGCCCAGACCGCCGCCATGGACATCCGCAGCTTCTACTTCGGTCAGTTCGACCTGCTCGGAACGACCATGGGCAGCAGCAGGGACTTCGCCGGCCTGCTGAACATGATCGACCGGTGTGGCGTGAGGGCGCCGGTGATCGACCGCGAGTTCCGGTTGGACCGAGCCGCCGAAGCCCACGAATACCTGGAGAACGGAAGGACTTTCGGCAAATGCGTGCTGACGCACAACTAGGAGGTACGCCGTGACCGAGTCGGTAGAGCTTGTCACATACCGGGTCGAGCCAGCACGTGCGGGCGCCGACGGCCTGGTCGCCTATCTGACACTCAACGACCCGCAACGGCGCAACGCGCTCTCTGATGCGCTGCTGGACCAGCTGGGCGCGCTGTTGACGCGCGCGGCGTCGGACTCCGACGTCCGGGTCATCGTACTCACCTCCTCACACCCTCGGGTCTTCTCCTCCGGCGGCAATCTCGACGCATTCGCCGACGACCGGGCCATCATCGCCAAATATGCGGGGCTGGCACGGTTCCCCACCCTGTACCGCAACCTGACCGGAATCGACAAACCGGTCGTGTGCGCCGCCAACGGCGACGTGCTGGCCGGTGCGCTGGGCATCGCGTTGGCGTGCGACCTCGTCATCGCCAAGGAGTCGATCCGGCTGGGCTGCCCTGAAATCAACGTCGGCGCTTTTCCGTTCATGATCTCGGCCTTGATCTTTCGCGCCACGGGGCGTCTGGTCGCCAACGAACTGATGATGACCGGCAGGTTGTTGAGCGCCGAGGAGGCGGCCGCGGCTGGGCTGGTCAACAGGGTAGTGCCCGATGCCGAGTTCGACGACGCCGTGCGGCAGTGGGTGGCCGACATCGCCGACAAGTCACCGTTGCTGATGGGAATGGGTAAGCGGGCGTTGGCGGCGACCAGGGATCTGCCGCTGGATTCTGCGCTGGACTACCTTCAGGCCCAGCTGGCCCTCGCCTTCACCACCGACGATCTGATCGAAGGGGTGCGGGCATTCAAGGAGAAGCGCGCCCCGCAGTGGCGCAACGCGTGAGCGCGCGTCTATCCCTCGTTCGGGTGATTGCCGTTTCGGTCTGACCATTCTACGATTTCAAGAATTGCAGCCTCCGGTGCGCCTTCCGGAGGTCGGTCCAGAACGAGGAATGCGCGATGAAGCCCAGCCCGTACACCGACCGCTATAGCCCGCAGCAGATCGAGTACTACTACCGCGAGGGCCTGTGGTCCACGGAGACAGTCCACGACCTGCTGTCCCTGCGCGTCCAAGAAAACCCCGACAAGGTGTTCGCGACGGATGGAACGCGGTCGCTGACATATCGGGAGCTCTTCGACGCCGGCCAGCGCCTGGCCGTCGGTCTGCACCGGCAGGGCTTGCGACGCGGTGACACTGCCGCCGTGCAGCTACCCAACTGGGTCGAGTTCATCCAGGTGCTGGCCGCGCTGTCGCGACTCGGCGTCGTCATGGTCCCGATCATGCCGATCTACCGCCACGAGGACGTCAACTATGTGCTGTCCGACGCCGACATACAAGCGGTGTTCACACCGGCGCACTTCAGCAAGTTCGACTATCTGGACATGTATCTGGGTCTGCGTCGAGAGCATCCGGATCTGACCATCATCGTTGCCCGTCCTGACAGTGACGCCCAAGCCGTCGTCGACGCCGACGACGCCGTGTTCACCCTGCAGGAGCTGGAGGCCGACACCGACGACGACAGCGCCCTGCGCGAACTGGACGACCCGCCCGGTCCCGACGACCCGTTCGTCATCGTCTACACCTCCGGAACCACCTCGCGGCCCAAGGGATGTGTGCACACGTTCAACACCTACTGTGCGGGCGCGCGTGCCATGGTGGGGCCGTTCGGCTACACCGAATCCGACGTCCAGTTCGGCCCCTCTCCGATCGCCCACACCACCGGGCTCGTCACCAGCGTGTTGCTGCCCATGCTGACCGGAGCGGCGACCCATGTCATGGCCAAGTGGGATCCCGCCCGGGGCATCGAGGAGATTTCCCGTTACGGCTGCACCGCGGCCGTAACGGCCCCGACGTTCCTACACACCCTGTTGTCCGATTACGACGCGGCGCGCCACGATTTGTCATCATTGCGACTGTGGACGTGCGCCGGCGCGCCCGTTCCCGCCGCGGTCGTCGAGCGGGCCGGCACAGCCCTTCCCAACATCAAGGTCCTCAGCCTCTACGGCCGCAGCGAAAACCTGGTCACCACCACCTGTTCGGTGACCGACGACGTCTCGCGTGCCCTGAGCTCCGACGGCACGGCGATGCCGGGTGCCGAAGTCAAGATTTTCGACGACAGCGGCTGCGAGGTCCCACGCGGCGTCGAGGGCGACATTGCATACCGTGGGCCCGCCCACATGATCGAATACCTCGGCAACTCCGCGGAAACCGCGGCCCTGTTCACCCAGGACGGCTTCTCCAGGTCCGGCGATCTGGGCCGGATGACCGCCGACGGGTATGTGCGGGTAACCGGTCGGACAAAGGACATCGTGATCCGCGGCGGCATGAACATCAGCGTCCGCGAAATCGAGGACCACCTGGCCCATCATCCTGCGTTGCAGGCCTTCTCGGTGGTCGGCATGCCCGACGAGCGGCTCGGCGAGCGGGTGTGCTGCTTTGTGGTCACAGCATCAGGACACGACACCCCGACCGTCGAGGACCTGCGTGACTTCCTGCTCGACAAGGGCATGCCGATCCAGAAGACACCCGAGCGTGTGGTCGCCGTGGCCGTCCTGCCGATGACGGCGACCGGCAAGGTACTCAAACACGAGTTGCGCAAGGACATCGAACGACGTCTCGAATCCGAAGCCGCACAGGCCAAAGAAGTTTCGGGCGTCAACTGATGGAGCTCAAGGACACTGCAGCCGAGGCGGAATTTCGGGCGAGGGCACGTGCGTGGCTGCAGGACACGCTGCCGCAGCTCGGCGGGCCCGAACCCGCGCGGCTGGAGGACAAGCTCGACTTTTGGCGCAAATGGCAGCAGCTGCTGTTCGACGCCGGCTATGCCGGTCTGTCCTGGCCCAAGGAGTACGGCGGCGGGGGCGCCGACGCCAAACTGCGTGCGATCTTCAACGAGGAAGTCGATCGGGCCGGTGCTCCTGAA
>NZ_JAVRPS010000410.1:0-2841 GCF_032162105.1 Mycobacterium sp.
TCGTCTCGGCGAAGAACGCCTTGGTGTTCGGCCGCACCGCCGCCCGCCACGAATCCAGGTCGTCGGGGTCCTCGACGAAGCTGACCTCGATCCCGAGCTTGGGCAGCGAGTAGTGGAACAGGTTGTACGTGCCGCCGTACAGCCGCGGGCTGGAGACGATGTGATCGCCCACGGTGGCCAGGTTGAGGATCGAGAAGGTCTCGGCGGCCTGCCCGGAGGCCAGGAACAGCGCGGCCACACCACCTTCGAGGGCGGCGATGCGCTGCTCGACGACGTCCTGGGTGGGGTTCATGATCCGGGTGTAGATGTTGCCCGGCTCGGCAAGACCGAACAGCGCGGCCGCGTGCTCGGTGCTGTTGAAGGTGTACGACGTGGTCTGGTAGATCGGCAGCGCACGCGCATTGGTGGCGATGTCGGGGGTCTGGCCCGCGTGGACCTGTTTGGTTTCGAAGGCCCAGTCGGCCGTCGGGTCGGATTCGGGGTTGGTCATGCGATGTATCTCCTGCTGGATGGAATGGGGTTACCGAGTGCGCCCAGGAGCCGTCGACGAACGACGGAGCGGCGGGGTCACGTGCAACGACACAAAATGGACCTCCACGTCAGGTTTCCCTGTCTCTCGGGGGGCCCGTCCAACGGACCCGCGCTTGCCGTGCAGCCGCGTGACGGCTACTCAACCTGGTCAATCACCCGGGGCACCCCACCGCGGTTGGAGGGTTGCCGGCCAGCGAGCCGGGGCTTGACGCTGGCACTCATGACCGAAACAAAGCGTATCTCAACACCTCGTCCGCGTGCCAGCGCGGGTTCCTACGCTGCCCAACCGGAGCGTGATCGGACCGCGTAGCGTCGTACCCGACGCGATACCGATGCCCCCCGCTTCGATTGAGTTTTCGACGCGGAGTTCGACCCGATTCTGACCCACCGTGACGCCGGGAGTGTGCCCATGAGTGCCCAGCAGCCAACCATCATCTACACCCTGACCGACGAGGCGCCGTTGCTTGCGACGTACGCCTTCCTGCCGGTGATCCGCGCCTTTGCCGACGCGGCAGGCATCGACGTCAAGACCAGCGACATCTCCGTCGCGGCGCGCATCCTGGCCGAGTTCGGCGACTACCTGACCGAAGAACAGCGCGTGCCGGACAACCTGGCCGAGCTGGGCAAGCTGACCCAGCTGCCGGAGACCAACATCATCAAGCTGCCGAACATCAGCGCCTCGGTGCCGCAGCTGCTGGCCGCCATCAAGGAACTGCAAGCCAAGGGCTATGCCGTGCCGGACTACCCCGGCGAGCCGAAGACCGACGAGGAGCGCAAGCTCAAGGAGCGCTACGGCACCTGTTTGGGCAGCGCGGTGAATCCCGTACTTCGCGAAGGCAACTCGGACCGTCGCGCGCCCAAGGCCGTCAAGGAGTACGCGCGCAAGCACCCGCACAGCATGAGCCCGTGGTCGCAGGCATCGCGCACCCACGTGGCGACCATGACCCACGGTGACTTCTACCACGGCGAGAAGTCGCTGACGCTGGACAAGGCTCGCACCGTGAAGATGGTGCTGGAGACCAAGAGTGGCGAGACGATCGTGCTCAAGCCCGAGGTGAAGCTGGACGACGGCGACATCATCGACAGCATGTTCATGAGCAAGAAGGCGTTGTGCGACTTCTACGAAGAGCAGATGCAGGACGCGTACGAGACCGGCGTGATGTTCTCGCTGCACGTCAAGGCGACGATGATGAAGGTCAGCCACCCCATCGTCTTCGGCCACGCGGTGAAGGTCTTCTACAAGGACGCGTTTGCCAAGCACCAGAAGCTGTTCGACGAGTTGGGCGTCAACGTCAACAACGGGCTCTCCGATCTGTACGCCAAGATCGAGTCGCTGCCCGCGTCGCAACACGAGGAGATCGTCCGCGACCTGCACGCCTGCCACGAGCACCGGCCCGAGCTGGCGATGGTGGACTCGGCCAAGGGCATCTCGAACTTCCATTCGCCGAGTGACGTCATCGTGGACGCGTCGATGCCGGCGATGATCCGCCTCGGCGGCAAGATGTGGGGCGCCGACGGACGGACCAAGGACACCAAGGCCGTCAACCCCGAGTCCACGTTCTCCCGCATCTACCAGGAGATCATCAACTTCTGTAAGACGCACGGCCAGTTCGACCCGACGACGATGGGCACCGTTCCCAACGTGGGCCTGATGGCGCAGCAAGCCGAGGAGTACGGCAGCCATGACAAGACGTTCGAAATCCCCGAGGACGGCGTCGCCAACATCGTCGACGTCGACACCGACGAGGTGCTTCTGACGCAGAACGTCGAAGAGGGCGACATCTGGCGCATGCCGGTCGTCAAGGACGCCCCGAGCCGCGACTGGGTGAAGCTGGCCGTCACCCGGGCGCGCGACTCCGGTATGCCGGTGGTGTTCTGGCTGGACGTGTGGCGTCCGCACGAGAACGAGTTGCGCACGAAGGTCAACACGTATCTCAAGGACCACGACACCGAGGGTCTCGACATCTCGATTCGGTCGCAGGAACGGGCCATGCGGCACACCATCGAGCGCGCGATGCGCGGACAGGACACCATCGCCGCGACCGGCAACATCCTGCGCGACTACCTGACCGACCTGTTCCCGATCCTCGAGCTGGGCACCAGCGCCAAGATGCTGTCCATCGTGCCGTTGATGGCAGGCGGCGGGTTGTACGAAACCGGCGCGGGTGGTTCGGCGCCCAAGCACGTCAGCCAGTTGGTGGAGGAGAACCATCTGCGGTGGGATTCACTCGGTGAATTCTTGGCGCTGGGAGCGTGTTTCGAAGACATCGGGATCAAGACCGGCAACAAGCGGGCCAAGATTCTGGCCAC
>NZ_JAVRPS010000411.1:0-2845 GCF_032162105.1 Mycobacterium sp.
GGCTCATACGCACGTTCGGCGGATTCAACCCAGCGGCGAAGGCCACCTACGGCATCCTTCAAGACGACCTTGCGGAGCGCGTGGCGTCCGCCGTCGAGCAGGGTGATCTACGGCCCGACGTCGATGCCGAGGCCATCGTCGCCACGCTGTTGGCCTCGATGCTTGGGGCCGAACTGGTCTCGAGCGCGTTGGCCAACGGGCGCGATCTTCGCCGCCGCCTCGCGCTCAACCTGGAGATCCTGGTGCCTGCGCTCGTCACCGAGGAATCGCTCGGCTACTACCGCGAGTTCCTTGCCCGCCAGTCGATGCGCATCTCGCCATCCAATCCGTAGCGGCGCTCACGCCCCGTCGGACCACAGCCGCTCCGTGACGTCCTGGAACGTCGCCAGTGCAACGGGGTCGTCGCCCCGCAGAAGTGCCGACTTACTCATCCGGGCCCGGACCACCGAGCGGTCCCGGTGGCGCAACTCGACGACCAGACCGGCGTGGCCATGCAGCACGGACAGCGCCGATTCGTCGGTCGGCATGGTGTGAAACACCTGCCGGAACGTCAACGCCGTGATCTCGTCGATGCTCCTGCCGACCATCTCACCGAAGGCGCCGTTGGCGAAGATGATCGATCCGTCCTCGGCGATGGCCAAGACGGGCACTGGAAACCGTTCCAACAGAACCAACGCGGGCAACTCGCTCAACAAGGCCATCGGCGACTGCCGGGTCCCTCCGTCACGACGCCTGTCCACGAATCGATTATCGCTAGGTTTACTGTCTGCGTACGGGGATCGACGGACGGGGAACGCATGGATCTGGCGTGGTCGCCCACCGACATCGCCTTTCGCGATGAGGTGCGGGCATTCCTGCAGGACAAGCTGACGCCGGATCTGCAGTGCGCCGGTCGCCTGATGACGAGCGTCTACAGCGATCACGAGGCGAGTCTGCAGTGGCAGCGGATTCTGCACGAACGCGGTTGGGCGGCACCGGCTTGGCCGGTCGAACACGGCGGGTGCGACTGGAGCCTGACGCAGCACTACGTCTTCAGCCGCGAGTCGACGCTGGCGGGCGCCCCTGCACTGTCTCCCATGGGCATCCGGATGGTCGCGCACGCGATCGTCGCCTACGGCACGCCGGCGCAGAAGGACTACTTCCTGCCCCGCATCTTGACCGGCGAGGTGTTCTTCTGCCAGGGCTACTCCGAACCGGAGTCCGGATCGGACCTGGCGTCGCTGTCGATGGCAGCCGTCTCAGATGAGGCGAGCGGCGACCTCATCTGCACGGGCAGCAAGATCTGGACCACGCACGCGCGTGAGGCCAACTGGATGTTCGGCCTGGTCCGCACGTCGCGCACCGCCAAGAAGCAACAGGGCATCACGTTCGTGCTGATCGACATGGGATCGCCTGGCATCCAGATCCGCCCCCTGGTCATGACGTCGGGCGAGGAGATCCAGAATCAGGTCTTCTTCGACGAGGTGCGTGTCCCGAAGACGAACGTGATCGGCCAGATCGACGACGGCTGGACCGTGGCGAAGTACCTGCTGGAGTTCGAGCGTGGCGGTGGCGCGCACGCGCCTGCGCTGCAGGTGATGGCCGAGGAGGTGGCCGCCGCCGCCGCGAACCAGCCCGGCCCCGGTGGCGGCAGCTTGATCGACGATCCGGGGTTCGCCCACAAGCTCGCCGACGCACGCATCCGCACCGAGGTGCTCGAGATCCTCGAGTACCGCGTGCTGGCCGCGCTGGCCGGCGGCGGGCACCCCGGCTCCGCATCGTCGATGCTCAAGGTGCTGGCCACCGAGCTCAGCCAGGCGCTCACCGAACTGGCGATGGAGGCCGCCGGGCCACGCGGCCGCGCCTACCAGCCCCATGCCACCCGGCCGGGCGGACCGGTGGCCGAGTTCGAGCCACCACCGGACGACTACGTCACCGGCGAGACCTGGCAGGCGGTCGCACCGCTGCGCTACTTCAACGACCGCGCCGGCTCGATCTATGCGGGCAGCAACGAGATTCAGCGAAACATTCTGGCCAAGGCAGCTCTGGGACTCTAGGGACGACGAATGGACTTCAACCTCTCCCACGAACAGCAGCTCCTGCGCGACGGGCTCACCAAGTTCCTGGCGACGCGCTACGACCTCGAGACGAGTCGGTCGGCGGCCAAGACCGGACTGGGTTGGCAGCCCGACATCTGGCGCGCATTCGCCGATGAACTCGGCATCCTCGGCGCCGCCCTTCCCGAGGACGTCGGCGGGATCGGCGGTGGGCCGGTCGAGGTGATGGTCATCGCCGAAGCCCTCGGCCACGCATTGGTCATCGAACCCTATGTGGACACCGCTGTGGTGGCGGGGGGCCTGCTGCGCCGCGCAGGCGGTGACGTCGCGACCGCCGTGTTGGAGAACGTCGTCGCAGGCCGGGCGATCGTCGCGCTGGCCGCCGCGGAGGCGGAGTCGGGCGACCACTGGCAGGACGCCGCGACCACGGCGCGCCTGGACGGATCCGACTGGGTGCTCGACGGCGCCAAGATCATGGCCATCGATGCCCCGCTCGCGACGCATCTGTTGGTGACGGCCCGCACCGCAGGCGGCATCTCGCTGTTCTGCGTCGACGCGGGCACGCCGGGCATCGAGGTCCACGGTTATCGCACGGTCGACGACCGTCGGGCCGCCGATCTGGTGCTCACCGGTCTGCGACTACCCGCCGACGCGCTGCTCGGCGAGGAGGGCCAGGCGTGGCCGTCGCTCGAGCAGGCCCGCGACGAGGGCGCGGCCGCCGCCTGCGCGGAGGCGGTCGGCGGTATGCGGAAGGTGTTGGCCGACACCGTCGAATACTGCAAGCAGCGGCAGCAGTTCGGGCAGCCGAT
>NZ_JAVRPS010000412.1:0-17887 GCF_032162105.1 Mycobacterium sp.
GCCTCCGGTGCCTCCCGCGCAGCCGGCGCCGGCGCACTGTTGCCAGGCCCGCCGTGCAGCAACTCCGCCTGCGCCCTGGCGATCTCCTCGGCCGTCTGCGTCTTTTGGTGATCGTGCAGCTGCTCCACCTCGTCGCGGTGCTCGATCGCGTACTCGATCAGCTTCTCGACGGCGTACAGGTTCGCGTCGCGGACGGCCGTCAGCTGAATCGGCGGCAGGTCGAAGTCGTACTCGACCCGGTTCTTGATCCGCACCGCCATCAGCGAGTCCAGACCCAGCTCGATCAGCGGCACCTCCCACGGCAGGTCCTCGGGCTCGTAGCCCATGGCGCCACCGACGATCGTGCCGAGTCGCTGCCCGATGGTCTCCCCACCGTCGGGCGACCACTTGGCGAAGCCCGCTGCGAGACCCGCTCCTGCGGTGAGGTTGTCGCTCAGGATGGCCGCGTCGTCGGGTTCCTGGGCGACGGGGGCAGGCTCGACCGACGCTTCTTCGGTCACGGCAGCGCCTGCGCCGACTGCCGTTGGCAGCGCGGTCGCCTGACCACCACGGGTCACGATCGCGTCGTAGGCGAGCGTGAACGACTCACCGATGCGGGCGTGCACCTGCACCGTCGCGCCGCCGGGGTGGCGGGTCAGGGTGGTCACCAGCCTGGCATCGTCGGCAGGAAGGGCGCGTTGCTCGTAGGCGGTCAGCTTCGCGTCCGGAAGCACCTGCACCGAAGCGGCTTTCACCAATGCCGCGAGGTCGGTCGCGCCGCGCGGCGCGAACTCCCAGACGTGCCTGCCGTCGGGCATGGCGACGTGGGTGCCAGGGATCACCGCCGAGCCGTCGGCGGAGAAGTGCGCGTCCAGCCAGTGTTCCTTGCGGCGGAAGCGGGTCGGTGGAATGGCCGCGTAGTCGTGTCCGCGACCGGGCAGTCCGGGAGACCGCCCTGGGAACAACGTGCGGAAGTCGAGGTCGTGGCCGTAGACGAACAGCTGTGCCATCGCCGTGGTCATCGAGTCGACCTCGTCCTGCTTGCGCGCCAGCGTGGCGATGAGCTGCCCGTCATGCAAACCTGCGGCAGCCGTCGTCAATCCAACCTGCATGAGCGCCACGGGATTCGGCGCCAGCTCGAGGAAGGTGGTGTGGCCGTTGTCGACGGCGTTGCGGACGCCGTGCGTGAAGTACACGCTGTGCCGCAGGCCCTTCTTCCAGTAGTCCACGTCGTGGATGGGCTCGCTGCCCGGCCGGATGTACCCGCCCTCGTGGACGGTGGAGAAGTAGCCGACGTTCAGTGGCAGCGGCTCGATGCCCTGCAGTTCGGCGGCGAGTTCGCCGAGCAGCGGGTCCATCTGTTGCGTGTGGCTGGCGCCCTTGGTCTGGAACTTGCGGGCGAACTTGCCCTCCGACTCGGCCCTGGCGATGATCGCGTCCACCTGTTCGGGCGGACCACCGATCACTGTCTGAGTCGGCGCGGCGTACACGCACACCTCGAGGTCCGGGTAGTCGGAGAAGACCGTCTTGATCTCGTCGGCGGAGTACTCGACGAGCGCCATCAGCCGGATGTACTCGCCGAACAGCATGGCCTCGCCCTCGCCCATGAGGTGGGCGCGCGAGCAGATGGTGCGGGTGGCGTCGGCCAGCGACAACCCGCCTGCGAAGTACGCCGCGGCGGCCTCACCGAGCGACTGACCCACCACCGCACCGGGTTTCGCCCCGTGCGCCTTGAGCAGCTCACCGAGCGCGACCTGAATCGCGAAGATGACGGTCTGCGTGGTCTCGATGCCGTAATCCTGCGAGTCGTCGAGGATGAGCTCGACGACGGAGTACCCGAGTTCGTCCTGGATCAGCGCGTCGACCTTGTTGATCCACTCGGCGAACGTCTCGTCGCGCAGGTAGAGGCTCTTGCCCATCTTGCGGTGCTGCGCACCGAATCCGGCGAGCACCCACACCGGGCCGTTGGTGACCGGTCCGTCGGCGGCGAGCACCAGCGGGCTCTGCTTGCCATCGGCCAGCGCCCGCAGGCCTTTGATCGCCTCGTCGTGGTCGTGGGCCAGCACGACCGCGCGCGACCGGCCGTGGTTGCGCCTCGACAACGAACGGCCGATCGATTCCAGCGACGACGCCCGGCCCTCCGGGCTGTCGATCCAGTCGGCGAGCTCGGCAGCCGTCGTCCGCTTGCGCGAGGTGAGGAATCCCGAAACCGCCAGCGGCACCAGCGGTTTCGCCGACTCCCCGGCTGCGGCCGCGGCATCGACATCGGAGGCGAGCTCCTCGCGCGCGACCTCGAGAAGGCGCAGCGCCTCATCGGTCAGACCGGGCAGCTCGTGCTCGTCGGAGTCGGGCGCCTCCACGCCGATCTCGTCATCGGCATCGTCGTCGTCTTCTGCGGAGTGAATGAACTCGCCGTACTCGTCCATCCGGACACCACCGACGTACGCGGCATCGGCATCGGCCGCGGCAGCCTTCTCGATGGCCTGGTCGGGTTCGGCTTCCGGCTCGACGAGGTCGACCGCCAGCACCTCCCGCAGCACCAGGTGGGCGTTGGCGCCGCCGAAGCCGAAGCCGGACACGCCCGCGATCGCGTGGCCGCTGTAGCGCGGCCAATCGGCGACGGTGTCGTTGACCTTGAGTCGTTCCTTCTCGAAGTCGATGTACGGGTTCGGCCCCGTGTAGTTGATCGACGGAGGCAGCTTGTCGTTCTTGAGCGACAGCGCGACCTTGGCCAGGCTCGCGGCACCAGCGGCCGACTCGAGGTGTCCCACATTGGATTTCACCGCACCGAGCAGTGCGGGCTTGTCGACGGGACGGCCTCGACCGATGACGCGGCCCAGCGCGTCGGCCTCGATTGGGTCGCCGAGGATGGTGCCGGTGCCGTGCGCCTCGACGTAGTCGACGGAGCGCGGGTCGATGCCCGCGTCCTTGTAGGCCTTGCGCAGCACCTGTTCCTGCGCATCCGGATTCGGTGCGAGCAGGCCGTTGGACCGGCCGTCGTGGTTGACGGCACTGCCCGCGATGACGGCGATGATGTCGTCACCGTCGCGCCGCGCGTCGGCGACGCGCTTGAGCACCAGCATGCCGCCGCCCTCCGAGCGGGCGTAGCCGTCGGCGTCCTGCGAGAACGACTTGATCCGGCCGTCGGCAGACAACACGCCGCCGACCTCGTCGAAGCCGATGGTGACCATTGGGGTGATGAGCGCGTTGACGCCACCCGCCAGCACCACGTCGACCTCGCCGGAACGCAGCGACTGCACGCCCTGGTGCACGGCGACCAGTGAGCTCGAGCAGGCGGTGTCCACTGCCACCGAGGGACCCCGGAAGTCGTAGAAATACGACACCCGGTTGGCGATGATCGAGCTCGCGTTGCCGGTGATGGCGTACGGGTGCGCGACCGTCGGGTCCGACAACGCCAGGTAGATGTAGTCGTTGTTGGAGCTGCCGATGTAGACGCCGACGCTTTCACCGCGCAGGCTCGACGCCGGGATGCGCGCGCTCTCCAGCGCTTCCCACGTCAGCTCCAGCGCCATGCGCTGCTGCGGGTCGATGTTGTCGGCTTCCATCTTCGACAGCGCGAAGAACTCGGCGTCGAAGCCCTTGATGTCGGACAGATAGCCGCCCCGGGTGCGTGCCCTGCCGATCCGCTCGGCCAGCCGCGGTTCTTCGAGGAATTCCGACCAACGGCCCTCTGGCAGGTCCGTGATGGCGTCGCGGCCCTCCAGCAGCCCCTGCCACAACTCCTCCAGCGTGTTCATGTCGCCAGGTAGGCGGGTGGCCAAGCCGACAATCGCGATGTCGTCGACGTCACGGGTACGAGACCAGTCCTCGCCTTCGACGAACTCCACCACCGGTTCACCCTCGACGATCACCGTGGCCAACGCTTCGATCGTCGGATGCCGGAACGCGACGGTGGCGGTCAGCGTAACGCCGGTGAGGTCCTCGATGTCACTGGCCATCGCCACGGCGTCGCGCGAAGACAGGCCAAGCTCGACCATCGGAGTGGAATCGTTGATGGCGGCGGCGGACTGGCCGGTGGCGTTGGCGATCCAGTTGCGCAGCCACTCGCGCAGCTCGGCGACCGTCATGTCGGTGCGGGGCGCCGGCCGATCCTCGGCGGGCGATTGCGAATTGTCTTCTGCGTCAGTCATCTTCACTATTCACTTTCGCCGCATGCGGCCTGGCGACGGGCCGGGTGTTGCGTGTTCAGTCCGTCTTGTCGGGGAAGTCGTTGGCGATCCTTCCGTTGCGCAGGCTGCCGTCGAGGTACGCGGCCCGGCAGGCGCGGCGGCCGATCTTTCCGCTCGAGGTGCGCGGAATGGCACCCGCAGCAGTCAGCAGCACGTCGCGCACGGTGACGCCGTGGCGCACCGCGATCGCCGCACGGATGTCGTCGACGACCGGAGCAAGGTCCAGCTTGTGGGCGCCCGCCGCGCGCTCCGCGACGATGACCAGTTGTTCCGAGGAATCGTCGGGGTCGTGCTTGAGGCCGGCATGCGTGTTCTCGAAGACCTCGGCGGGCAGTTGGTTGGCTGGCACCGAGAATGCGGCGACGAAGCCGGTCCGAAGCGCGCGGCTGGCCTCCTGCGCCGAGTACTCCAGGTCCTGCGGATAGTGGTTGCGCCCGTCGATGATCACCAGGTCCTTCACGCGGCCCGTTATATAGAGATCGCGTTCGTGGAAGACGCCGTAGTCGCCGGTGCGCACCCAGGTGCCGTCATCGGCCGCGCCATCGGCGTGGGACGGGGTGGTCCTGGACTTGAGGATGTTCTGGAAGGTCTCGACGGTCTCCGCCGGCCGGTTCCAGTAGCCGGTGCCCATGTTCTGGCCGTGCATCCAGATCTCGCCGATCTGGCCGTCGGGCAGCTCGGTGGCCGTCTCGGCGTCGACGATGGTGACCCAGACGGCAACGCCGACCCTGCCCGCCGACGCCTGTGCGACGGCGGTGGGCGAGTCCTCGGACACCTCGACGAACCGGTGCTGGTTGAGCTCGTCGCGGTCGACGTGGATGATCTTCGGCGGCTCGTCCACCGGGGTGCCCGAGACGAACAAGGTGGCCTCGGCCAGACCGTAGGACGGCTTGATCGCCTCTGGCTTGAAGCCGAACTGTCCGAACGCCTCGTTGAACCGGCGCACGGTGGCTGCCGAGATCGGCTCGCTGCCGTTGAGCACCGCCTTGACGTTGGACAGGTCGAGCGGCGGCTCGCCCTCCTTGGGCAGCCCGCGCGCCGCGGCGTGATCGAAGGCGAAGTTCGGTGCGACCGAGATGACGCCGCCGGTCTCACCATCCTTGCGTGCCATCTCCCGGATCCACCGGCCCGGCCTGCGGACGAACGCCGCCGGGGTCATGAACACCACGTAGTGGCCGATCATCGGCGACACCATCGCCGTGATCAGGCCCATGTCGTGGAAGAACGGCAGCCAGGAGACGCCGCGGTCTCCTTCCTCGCCGCCGATGGCCTCGATGACCTGCACCACGTTGGTGGCCAGGTTCAGATGCGTGATCTGCACGCCCGTCGGGATGCGGGTCGAGCCGGAGGTGTACTGCAGGTAGGCGATCGTCTCGTAGTCGACGTCGACCTGCTCCCAGGTGACACCGACTTCGTCGGGGACCGCATCGACGGCGATGACGCGGGGACGTTCGTTGGCCGGCCTGCTGCGGAAGAACTTCCGGACGCCCTCGGCGGCCGCGGTGGTGGTGAGGATCGCGGTGGGCTTGCAGTCGTCGAGGACCGCGTGCAGACGCCCGACGTGACCCGGCTCGGCCGGATCGAACAGGGGGACCGCAATCCGGCCGGAGTACAGGGTGCCGAAGAACGCGACCATGTATTCGAGGTTCTGGGGGCACAGGATGGCGACGCGATCCCCGGGCTGGGTGACCTGCTGAAGGCGAGCGGCGACGGCCTTGTTCCGGACACTGAAGTCGGCCCAGTTCAGGTCGTGTTCGACACCGTCGCGTTCGGTGGAGAAGTCGACGAACCGGTAGGCCAGTTTGTCACCGCGGACCTTCGCCCACTTCTCGACGTGGCGCACCACGCTGCCGTTGTCGGGAAACCGGATCTGACCGTCCTTCAAGAACGGGTTGTGGAATCCCATGTCACTCTCCTGTCAATGCTGTTTCGAGGCCCGCTCGCCGCCGGGCCTCTTTCGCACGGGGTGTCGGGGCCGACGCGTCGTCGGCCGGCCGTCGGTACGTCAAACCCCGAGAATCGTACCGGGGTGTTGGCGCCGATCACGGGACCACTGATCAGACACTCTTCGGATGCCGCTCGATGGCGCCTGATCAAGATTCCTCGCGTCGAAGCCGAACCCTACTCTTACGTTTCTCTTAATGTTAGGCGAGCGCCCGGCACAGGCCAAATCGTCTGCGGGATCTTTACTCAACCGTGCTTCGGGCGTGGCGCGTTGTCGATGAGGCCCTGCGCCCACGACAGCGTCCACTGGGGGGAGGTCTTGCCGTCCAGGCTCCAGAACTCCGGGGTGTTGTACAGCGCGTGCACCGGCGCCCCGGCACCACCGGTCAGCACCTCCAGTGTCTGCGGCAGGTTCACGATCGAGAACGCCGACTCGGGTGCGGCGCAGATCAGGTCACCCGCCCCGCAGATCTGGTTGGTGCGGTCGTTCAGCGTCCCGAACCCGCCAGGCCGCGCACCCGTCATGGTCAGTCCCAGCGACGAAAGGACCGGCACCTCGGCCAGCGTGATCTCGGCGCCCTGCCCCGTGGGGTTGGGGCCGATGTCCTGCCCGACGCTGTCCTGCCTGCGGCCGTCGGCGATCAACGTCACGCCGAGCACCAGGTCCGCATCGACGGGCCCGCGGCCGTTGCCGATGTCGCTGGCGATGTCCCCGGCGATCACGGCGCCCTGCGAGAAGCCGACCAGCACGTAACTGGTCAGCGGGCAGTCGGCGTTCATCTTGGTCAGCGCCGCGACGGCGGCACGCATGCCCTCGGCGCGGCTGTCGTTGTAGGACATCTGCTTGTCCGCCGAGAACGGATTGTGGAACTGCGCGGTGTAGGGAACCGTGTACTCGGCAAGGCGGTCGGTGCCGAACGCGGCCCGGAGCGGGTTGGTCACGTTGAGCAACAGGGCAATCGGGAACTGCACCGGGTTCAGCGGGTCGAGTTGCGGCGACGACTCCCAGGTCCCGGGGATCGACATCAACTGGACATCCGGGCAGCTGGCGTCCTGGAACTCCGGCCGCGGCTTGGACGACGTCGGCGGCACCGCGGTGGGCGGGTTGACGCCGCTGCTGGGCGGCAGCGCGGTCGGCGGACTGTCGGGCTGACGCAGCCAGACCACCACCGCGGCGACGACGACGGCGACCAGCACGGCAACGGCCCCGGCGGCGGCCAGGGCAAGGATGCGGTGACGCTTGCGTCGGGTGGTGGGCATGTTCTCCTGCTAGCAGAGTCGTTCGGTCGCGATGCGAATGTAGTCGGCGGTCACCGAGTTGACTTCACCCGCCGGGGGGGCCTGCGAACTCAGGTGGGAGTCACGGACGTCGCCGCGCACCATCGGCAACACGAAGTCCCACACCTCCTGGTCGCTGTGGTCGGCCGCGCGGGCCTGACACACGTACGAGCCGATGCTCAATGCCAGCAGCTCGCTGGACGGATGCACGCCTGCCGCGGTGAGCGCTTCGAGGTACCCCCGCTGCTTGGGCGTGGCCTTCAGGGCACTGGACACTCCGCCGTCCTGCTCCGGCGGCTGGGCCACGATCTGTGCACCCGCACCCGCGGGAGCGGTCTCCGAGGTCGGCATTCCCATGGTGGCAATCACACCGTCGCTCATGCCGCAGCCACTGACCAGCAACGTGGCGCAGGCGACGAGCGAAGTACCGAGGGCCGGAACGGCACGGCCCGACGACGGGGTGCGGTTACGGGTTGGCCCCTTTGCTAGACCGGCTGCCGGCATAGGCGTGTGTCGCACGCCTCCAAGGTACCGGCTGGCCGGCGCGGGCCGGTCACGCGCTTTGCCGGGGGTGTCCTACTTGATCGCGGCGACGAGGTCACCGGACATGGCCGCCAGCTGTGGAGCCCAGGTACCCCAGTCGTGCTGACCACCTGTCGGGATGTCGAAGTGCCCGTTGTGGCCACCGACGCCGCGGTAGTGCTGGTAGAACGTGCGATTGCTGCCTTGGGCCTGATCGCAGTACCCGATCATCGCGGCCGGGTCGCTGCACGTCAGGGTCGCCGGGCTGAACACCCACAACCTGGTGTTGTTGTCGGCCAGCAGTTGCACGTGCACGTCGGGGTCGTGCCACTTCCACCGACCCAGCTGTGCCGCTCCCCACATGGCTTGCGTGTTGACGCCGCCGTACTGGGCGAGGCCCGCGGTGATGGCGCCGTTCAGCGCGGTCTGCGACGGGGTGAGGAAGCCCGACAGCGACCCCGCATACCGGAACCGGTCCGGGTGGAACGCCGCCATCGTCAAGGCGCCGGTGCCCCCCTGGGCGGCGCCGACGATGCCGTGCCCGCCGGGTGCAAGGCCCTTGTTGGCCGCCAGCCAGTCCGGCAGCTCACTGGATAGGAAGGTCTCCCACTGCATGCTGCCGTCTTGTTCCCAGTTCGTGTAGAGGCTCCAGGCACCACCCGCGGGCGCGGCCACCGAGACGCCCTTGCCCGCGAAGGTGTTCATCGCGTTGCCCGCCGTCACCCAGTTGCTCACGTCGGGTGCGGCGTTGAACGCGTCGAGCAGGAAGACGGCGTGCGGTCCGCCTGCCTGGAACGCCACCGGGATGTCGCGGCCCATCGCCGCCGAGGGCACCATCAGGTACTCGACGCCGGCGGCCTTCGCGGTGGTCTGACTCGCCGCCCACAGGCCCGTGGCGATCGCCACCGCACACATCACTCGAAACAGCACCGAGAGCAGCCTCATACCCACCTCAATTGGTCGCCACGTATCGCCTATGGGTCCCCCGCAGGCCCGCGTTGTAGTGAATCACATCACGACGACGGACCGCGCCCGAAACGATCGACGGCGGCGACCCATTGGGTCGCCGCCGTCGGGCGTTCGTTCCGCGCTGTATTTAGCCTCCGGAGGCGGCGGCCGCCTGCGGAGCTGCAGGTACCGCGTTGGGGTCACCGGGCGTCGCGCCGAGCACCCGCTGGATGTCGGGCTTCATCTGCTGCAACTGGGAGCCCCAGTAGCCCCAGCTGTGCGTGCCGTTCTGCGGGAAGTTGAACACGGCGTTCTTGCCGCCCGCGGCGATGTAGTTCGTCTGGAAGGTCTTGTTGGTCCGCAACGTGAACCCTTCGAGGAACTTCGCGTTGAACAGGTTGAACCCGTTGGTGCCTGCGTCGAGATCCGACGGGGTGCCGTCACCGCAGTAGATCCACATGCGGGTGTTGTTGGCTACCAGCGAGCCCATGTTGACCATCGGGTCGTTGCGCTTCCACGCGGGATCACTCGACTCGCCCCACATGTCCTTGGACTTGAAGCCGCCCGCGTCACCCATCGAGGTGCCGACCAGCATGGGCCACCAGCCCTCGGAGAGGTTGAGGAAGCCCGAAAGCGACGCCGCATACGGGAATTGGTCCGGGTGGTAGATCGCCAGGGTCAGCGCGGCCGAACCGGCCATCGACAGGCCGACTGCCGCGCTACCGGTCGGCTTCACCTGCTTCTGCGCCGCCAGGTAGGCGGGCAGCTCCTGGGTGAGGAACGTTTCCCACTTGTAGGTCTGGCATGCGCCGTTCTTACCGCAGGCCGGTTGGTACCAGTCGCTGTAGAAGCTGGACTGTCCACCGACGGGCATCACCACGGAGAGACCGGACTGGTAGTACCACTCGAAGGCCGGGGTGTTGATGTCCCAGCCGTTGAAGTCGTCCTGAGCGCGAAGGCCGTCCAGCAGATACACGGCAGGCGAGTTCGGGCCACCGCTCTGGAACTGGATCTTGATGTCGTGCCCCATGCCAGCCGACGGAACCTCTAGGTACTCGACCGGCAAACCCGGCCGGGAGAATGCGCCAGCAGTCGCTGCGCCGCCGACGACGCCAACCAGTCCTGGCAGCGCAACGGCTGCCAGGGCCGCGACCGCAAAGCGGCGCGCCATCTTTCCAACGAAACTCATGCTTCTACATATCCAATCTGTCGTATGCCGCGCCCGGTCTGGGTCCTGGGACCACCCCGCGACGCCCGTGTAGTCAACCACACCTATGTGGCCTTCCTCATCTCCTGCGATTGCACCCCTGGTCACCGCTCAGCCGTTGAGGGTGGCGATCAGGTCGGGCTTGAGGGCTTGCAATTGCGTGCCCCAGTAAGCCCACGAATGGTTCCCAGCGGGTGGGAATTGGAAGGTGGCATTGGTGCCTCCCGCCGACGCGTATCTCTCCTGGAATCGCGTATTGCTGCCGATGGCAAGTGATTCCAGGCTGTCGGCGTTGAACGACTGCCCAGGGTCGACGTTCTCGTCGGCCGGACCGCCGCCCGGCGCGCAGTAGATCCACAGCCGCGTGCCGTTGCCGACGATGCGGTCGACCTGCTGGACCGGGTCGTTGCGCGTCCACGCGGGATCCCACGGAGGGCCCCACATGTCGTCGACGTTGTAACCACCGGCATCGAGCATCGCGACGCGGATGGCCTGCTTCATGAAGAGCGTGGACGGGTTGAGGAAACCCGACAGCGACGCCGCATAGCTGAACTGCCCGGGGTGGTACGCCGACAGGATCAGCGCGGCGCCGCCGGCCATCGACAAACCAACGACACCGTTGCCGGTGGTCGAGATCTGTTTGTTGGCGGCGAGCCACTGCGGCAGTTCGTTGGTGAGGAACGTCTCCCACTTATAGGTGTAGGGCTGGTTGTTGAAGCTCGACGGTGAGTACCAGTCGGTGTAGAAGCTGGACTGCCCGCCGACGGGCATCACCACCGAGACGCCCGACTCGAAGAACCACTCGAATGCGGCCGTGTTGATGTCCCAGCCGTTGAAGTCGTCCTGGGCGCGCAGGCCGTCCAGGAGGTAGACGGCTTTGGAGCCGCTGACGTTGGATGTCGCCGCCGGGGCGGCTCCGGGTTGGAACTGCACGTGCACGTTCCGGCCCATCGCCGTTGAGTAGACGTCGAGGTACTCGACGGGCAGACCTTCGCGGGAGAACGCACTTGCCGTTGGCGTGCTGCCAAGCACCGTCAGCGCGGGCACCGCCAGCACCGCAGCAACGACCACCGACGCGCGGCGAATCGCCATCCGTGCGGCGCCGAGGCGCGTAGATGTACCCATTGCGGCTCTTACCATCCAATTTCATATGTCCGGCGCCGCATCGAGCGGCCGTGTCCGTAGCACAGCTCATGGCAAGCGATGAATCAACTGACTGCTTATCGCCTCAACATGGCCGGAGCGTTACCCAAGGCGCAACCAAAGCAGAAACCCGGGGCCCCCAACAAATCGTGGAGACGTCCGTCACGGCCCCGTCGCAGGCAGGCCGGTGTACGGGGCGCCCTTCGACGGAGGCGGCTGCAGGCCGCATCGTTCCAGCTCATAGCGCGGCACGCGATTGATCCGGTACTGCGTGAACTGCCAGGCGTGGAGGAAGTTCGACAGGAACCGCCGCGGCCCCATCGGCGCGCGCACCGAGTTGAGCATGGCTTCGGTCGCCGGGCACTTCAGCGCCACCTCGGCCTGCGCCACCCAGTCCTCGTTGAGGTACGGCGGGATGAACGGATACTCCTTCAGGAACGGGCCCTCGGCGACCGCCCAGTCCGGGAAGAGGTTCTTGTCGTGACCGATTCGGCCGTCCTCCAGCCGCGCGGTGTGCGCCGCCAACGGGTTGGCCAACCCGATCTGGTCGATCACCCGCACGTCGAGTCCGACGTTCATGCCGAGCATCCCGAGATTGGTGAAGAACACCGTGTGCGGCCCGATCCGATTCTTCACGGGTGGCGCGCCTGGTGGTGGGGGCGGCGGCGGGATGGCGGGGACCACGTCCCACTGGTCGTAGTTGCCTGACGGCAGCAGCAGCGCGCCGTCGGGCGTGTTCCCGATCGCGCTGAGCACCGCACGCATCCGCGGATAGTCCAGGTAGTCGGCGGCGGTGAGCGGATGCGCGTGACCGGTGGCCTGCGAGTAGAAGCGGCGCTCGTCGACGATCCCCGAGTAGGTGACCCGGGTGGCGTCCGCACCCATCCCAGGCGAAGTCGCCGCCCACGCAGACCAACCCACGACGGCCAGCCAGATCACGCTGGTGGCACCGGCCAGCAGGTAACCCGTCTCCCGGCCCATCCGTCGGCTTCCGTCGGGCAGCACGATGGGAATGACCGCGATCGGCAACAACAGGCAGAACAGCGGGGTCAGCAGCACCCTGCCGTGCATGAAGTCGCCGCCCTGACGAACCCAGTAGATCGCCTGCACCAGCCCACTCAGAAGCATGAAAAGCACGACGGCAGGCGGACTTTGGATCGATCGCGCGAGCCGTCCGTAGCCCCGCGGGATCTGATGCCTGGTCCACCACGGCATCGTTCTCGACGCGAAGAGCACCAGCCCGATCGCGGCGAGCAACATCACCGGCGCCCACAACCGGTACGGCTGGTTGAAGTTGGTCAGGTACAGGAAGCCCTGCTGCCACTTGGACCCCGTCGCGTCCTTGGCGATCGCGGTGCCGGGTACCACCAGGCCGTAGTAACCCATCCGGAACACTTGATAGGCCACGGGCAACAGGCCGCCCGCGACCACGATCAGCAGCCGCCGGTGCCAGCCGCGCGCGGCGACGAGCATCATCACCAGCGCCAGGCCACCGATCAGCGCCAACTCGGGCCGGACCAGGACGCTCAGCCCTGCGACGAACGCCAGCGACCCGTCGAAGACCCGGCTCACCGCGTTCTTCTCCGGAGGACCGCCGGGGATGGCCGGGTCCACTGGCAGCCGCAAGGCCTGCGACCAGCACACCATCATCCACCAGAGCAGACCGAGATAGGCCAGTACCAAACCGTTTTCGAGCCCGGAGGTGGCGAAGTCGCGGGCAGGCGGAATCGCGATGTAGACCAGCATGCCTGCGGGTAGCAGCAGCGCCCGGCGGCCCCGCAGCCCGGGTGCGTACAGCCGGCCGGTGCCGAGCATCGCGAAGACGACGCCGAGCACGCTGAGCGCCAACGCGAGCGCCAACGCCACGTATTCGAGTTGCGTCGAGCCACCGATCCAGGCGCCAAGGGTGACCAGGTAGCTCCACACCGTCGAGGTGTTGGCCTCCACCCGCTCGCCCGTGTTGAACACGGGGCCGTTGCCCGCCAGCAGGTTTCGCACGGTCCGCAGGACGATCAGGCCGTCGTCGGCGATCCAGCGGCGTTGCCAGGCACCCCAGCCGAACAGCCCGGCGACCACCAGCACACTCAGCCAGAGGCTGATCCGGACCGTCACGTCGTAGGGGAACGCCGGCCAGCGCGCCCACCGCAGCGCGGCGGCGGAATTCGTCCGATCAGTTGAAAAAGACTGCGGCACCGAGGGTTCCGATCAACGCCACGGCCAGCAGCTGCAGCACGCGGTCGCGCAGCGCGATATCCTCGGGCTCGCCGGCCATACCGCCGTCCACGTCCACGGCATAGCGCAGGATCGCGATGGTGAACGGGACCATCGACACGGCGAACCACGATCCGTCCGTGATGCGGTCGCGTTCGAAGGCCCACAACCCATAGCAGACCACCACCGCGGCGGCCGACAACGTCCACACGAACCGGAGGTAGGTGCTGGTGTAACTCTCCAGCGACTTGCGGATCTTGGCGCCGGTGCGCTCGGCGAGCTGCAACTCGGCGTAGCGCTTCCCCGCCACCATGAACAGCGACCCGAACGCCATGACGAGCAGAAACCATTGCGACAGTGGGATGTCGGCGGCCGCGCCGCCGGCGATTGCCCTAATCAGATACGCCGACGACACGATGCAGATGTCGAGCACGGGCTGGTGTTTGAGGCCGAAGCAGTAGGCCAACTGGATGGCGATGTAGATCGCGATGACCAGCGCCAGGTTGGGCGCGGTGAACCAGGAGATGACCAACGACGCCACGGCCAGGACCACGGCCAGCGCATACGCCAGCGACTCGGGCACCACGCCAGCGGCGATCGGGCGGAACCTCTTGGTGGGGTGCTCCCGGTCGGCCGCGACGTCGCGGGCGTCGTTGACGAGATAGATCGACGAGGCGGCCAGGCTGAACGCGACGAAGGCGATGCCGACCTTGATGAGCACGTCGCGGTAGTCGTACTGGACGTCGCCGCCGAGGGCGAATAGCGGCGCGGCCAGCACCAGCAGGTTCTTCACCCACTGGCGCGGCCGCAACGCCTTGACGATGCCGGTCGCGAGGTTCTTCGGCGGGCCGAGTGTCGGCGCGGCTTCCTCGCTCATCGAGTCTCTCCTTCAGCCAGGTCCGCTACCGCACCCACTGCCTTGGCGACGACCGCGCCCACCGCCACCCCGACGAGCACATCGCTCGGGTAGTGCACACCAAGCACCAAGCGGGACAACGCCATCGGCGGCACCAGTACCCATGGCAGGGGCAGCCCCGTCACGCGGCCCAGCAGGATGGACGCCGCCGTGGTGGACGTGGCGTGGGCGGACGGGAAGCTCAGCCTGCTCGGCGTGCCGACGTTCACGGCGATCGCCGGGTGATGCGGTCGCTGGCGCTTGACGATCCGCTTGATCACCACCGCACACGCATGGGCGAGGAATGCGGCGGCCCCCGCGGTCAACCACGCCTGCCTGCGCCGCGACTGAACCAAGGCGCCCAGCAGCGAGACACCCACCCAGCCGGCGCTGTGTTCACCGAAGTGCGAGAGGGCGCGGGCGCCGCTCAGCACTCCCGGCCGGTCCGCGATCCCCTGCTGCACGGCGACCAGCACGGCGTCCTCGCCCCGCGGGGTGTCCGTGGTGGCAAGATTCATCGCCGCCGCCGGGTCTTCGCGGGTGTACTCATCGCCGCGCTTCTGGGGCGGCCGCAAACAGAACGGATTCCCACTTCTGCTTGCTCGACAGCACCGGCAACGCATCGCGGTACACCTTGCGCATCCGGTTGAACTTGCGGGCAAGGCGCGCTTGGCGTTTCAGCGATTCGCGAAGCAGTTCGGCCATCTTGGCGCGGTCGCGCTGACGGAAGACGACACCGCGTCCATCTGCCGTGGTGACGGTGACGCCGTCGACATTGCAGAGCGAGAACCACCGGGCGTCCTGGGTCGCCACGTTGATCTGCGGACGGGTGTGGTGTTCCGGGTCGTGTGCCCGAAGCTGATGGACGGCCCCGCGGGTCAGCCGCAACGCGATCGCGACCGGACTGGTGGGGATGTTCACCTTCTTGCGCCACCGCTTGTCGGACGGCGTCGGTAGTGCGGTAGCACTCGGCAGCACGACCGCGTCGGGGTACTCCTGACGCATCGCCCGCACGTCGGGCAGCGCGGACTCGAGGATCGAGAAGATGTGCTCTGGCCCGGCCAGGAAGTCGTCCATCGCCTTGTTTTGGATGGCGACGGTCGAATACTCAAGGCAGAGAAGGTGTTTCAACGTCGCTTTCAGATGGCTCGCGATCAGGCCACGGATGTTGCCGTCCCAGTGCATGGCCGCGACGACCAACCGGTTGCGCAGGTGGAAGTAGGCCTGCCAGTCGATCGCGTCATCCTTGTCACTCCACGCCATGTGCCAGATCGCGGCGCCGGGCAGCGTCACGGTCGGATACCCGTGCTCCCCGGCCCGCAGGCCATAGTCGGCATCGTCCCATTTGATGAACAACGGCAGCGGTTGGCCGAGTTCCTCGGCCACCGACCGCGGGATCATGCACATCCACCAGCCGTTGTAGTCGACGTCGATGCGCCGGTGTAGCAGCCTGCTGCGCAACTCCTCTTCGTCGCTGAGCGGGTACTTGGCGAAGTTGTGGTCGTACTCGGTGTTGACCGCGCCCGTCCACATGAAGTTCTCTTGATCGACCATCTCGCCCATCACGTGAAGATGGCTCGGCTCTTGCAGATTCAGCATCTGTCCACCGACCAGGGTGGGCACCTTGGCGAACCGGTTCAGCGCGAGCGCCCGCAGGATCGAGTCCGGCTCGATGCGGATGTCGTCGTCCATGAACAGGATCTGTTCGCAATCGGTGTTCTTCAACGCCTCGTACATCACCCGGCTATAGCCACCGGAGCCGCCCAGGTTCGGCTGGTCGTGCACGGAAAGGCGATTGCCGAGGGCCAACGCGGCCTCGTCGAACCCGGGATGGTCCTTGGCCTTGCTGGTGCCCTGGTCGGTGACGATCACCGCACTGATGACCTCGTCCACCAACGGATCCGACGTCAGCGCGGCGAGCGCGCTGACGCAGTCGGAGGGCCGGTTGAAGGTCGGGATGCCCAACGCGATGTTGGCCCGGCCAGGAGCTGGCTGCGGTGCGTACCAGCCGGCACTGTGCACCGTGACCGCAGAGTTGGTGGTGATGTCGAACCAGATCCAGCCGCCGTCCTCGAACGGGTCGATGCCGATCTCGAACTCGGCCACGACGGGCTGTCCGGAATCACCACTGGAAACGGCGCTGCCGCCCACCGTGATTCGCGCGCCCGTCGCCTTCGAGCGGTAGACGTCGACCCGTGCGCTGCCGACCAGCTCGACCCGCAGCACGACCGAGTCGAGGATCGACCAGCGTCGCCAGTAGCTGGCAGGGAAGGCGTTGAAGTAGGTGGCGAAGGATACTTCCGACTCGGTGCCGATCTCCAGCGTGGTGCGGGTCGGCGCGTGCGCACGCCGCGCGTTGGTGGTCGACTCCTCGATGTAGAGCTTGCGGACGTCAAGGGGTTCGCCGGGACGCGGCAGGATGACGCGGGACAGCAGGCTGACCGCGCGGGTCTGCCCGGCGTCCAGCGCGCCGAATGGAATGTCACTCATGCTGGGCTGCTTTCATCTTCGGCAAGCGGCGCACCCTCAACGAGATGCGGCGCCAGCGTGTTGTCGTACATGTTCAGCGCGCTGGCGATGGCCATGTGCATGTCGAGGTACTGGTAGGTACCCAGCCGGCCGCCGAACAGCACCTTGGCCGACGCCGTCTCCGATCTGGCCCTGGAGCGGTAGGCCGCGAGCAGCGTGCGGTCGGCTTCGGTGTTGATCGGATAGTAGGGCTCATCCTCGTCATCGGCGAACCGCGAGAACTCCCGCATGATCACGGTCTGGTCCGTCGGGTACTCGCGCTCCGGGTGGAAGTGCCGGAATTCGTGGATGCGGGTATAGGGCACGTCGGCGTCGTTGTAGTTCATCACCGGAGTGCCTTGGAAATCACCGGTGGGCAACACTTCGACTTCGAAGTCAAGGGTGCGCCAGCCCAGCCGTCCCTCGGCGTAGTCGAAGTAGCGGTCCAGCGGGCCGGTGTACACGACCGGTGCGTCCGGGCTAGCCGCGCGGAGTTCTTGGCGGACGTCGAACCAGTCGGTGCCCAACCGCACCTCGATGCGCTCGTCGGCGGCCATCTTCTCCAGCCAGGCGGTGTAGCCGTCGACCGGCAAGCCCTCGTAGGTGTCGTTGAAGTACCGGTTGTCGAACGTGTAGCGGACCGGCAGCCTGGCGATGTTGGCCGCTGGCAATTCCTTGGGGTCGGTCTGCCATTGCTTGGCCGTGTAGGCCTTGACGAACGCCTCGTAGAGCGGCCGCCCGATCAGCGAGATGGCCTTCTCTTCGAGGTTCTGCGCGTCGGCGGTATCGATCTCGGCGGACTGCTCGGCGATCAGCGCCCTGGCCTCGTCGGGAGTGAAGTAGCGGCCGAAGAACTGCGACACCAGGCCGAGCCCCATCGGGAACTGGTAGGCCTGCCCGTCGTGCATGGCGAACACCCGGTGCTGGTAACCGGTGAAGTCGGTGAACTGCCGCACGTAGTCCCACACCCGCTTGTTGGAGGTGTGGAACAGGTGGGCGCCGTACTTGTGCACTTCGATGCCGGTGCTGGGTTCGGCTTCGGAGTAGGCGTTGCCGCCGATG
>NZ_JAVRPS010000413.1:0-21397 GCF_032162105.1 Mycobacterium sp.
CAAGTGCAGGACATCACCGAAGCGCTGAGCACGGCGTTCGCCGGCCGCGCCGACGACCTGCGCAGCCTGATCGTGCAGCTCGACAAATACGTCGGCTACCTCAACGACCAAAAAGACGACATCATCGCCGCCGCAGACAGTCTCAACAACCTCGTCGGTCAGATCGCCGCGCAGAAACCGGTCGTCGACAAGGCGCTCAAGACCATTCCGGATGCGCTGGCCGTGCTCAATGACCAGCGCAACACCATCTCCGACGCCATCACGCAGCTGGGTAGGTTCTCCGCGCTGACCGCCGACACGGTCAACCAGACCAAGACCGCACTCGTCCAAGAGCTCACCGACGTCGGTCCGGTGCTGAAATCGTTGGCCGACGCCGGGCCCGCGTTGACCAGGGCGCTGGGTGTGTTGCCGACCTACCCGTTCCCGAAGGACACGCTCACCAAGTGGAACCGCGGCGACTACGCCAACCTGACCGCGGTCATCGACCTCACCTTGAGCCGGATCGACTCGTCGTTCTTCACCGGAACCAGGTGGGAGGGCAACCTCACCGAGCTCGAACTGCAATGGGGACGGACCATCGGGCAACTCCCCAGCCCATACACCGCAGTGAACCCGCTGGTCGTGCCCTACAACTTCGATCAGGGGTCCTAGCATGTATCTGCCAAGGCGGGTCGTCACGCAGATGGCGATCTTCACCGTCGGCACGCTGGTCGCGGTGTCGTTCATGGTGTTCCACTACATGCAACTGCCGACCTACCTCTTCGGTGTTGGGCACTACCGCGTCACCCTGAAGCTGCCGGCCGCGGCTGGTCTGTACTCCTCCGGCAACGTCACCTACCGCGGCACCGAAGTCGGCCGTGTCGAGAGTGTCGCGCTCACCGACAGCGGCGTCGACGCGGTGCTGTCGCTGGACTCCGGTGTGCCCATCCCCGCCGACCTGGATGCCGAAGTGCACAGCCAGACCGCGGTCGGCGAACAGTTCGTGGCACTGCGCCCCCGCAGCGGGAACGGTCCGGTACTGAAGAACGGCGACGTCATCCCGCTCGACCGGGCATCGGTTCCCCCCGACATCAACTCGCTACTGGCCGCCACGAACCGGGGCATTCAGGCGATCCCGCACGACAACCTCAAGACTGTCATCGACGAGGGTTACACGGCCGTCGGCGGCCTGGGCCCCGAGCTGTCCCGGTTGGTGAAGGGGACGACGTCGCTGGCGATCGACGCGCGCAAGAACCTCGACGCGTTGATCACGTTGACCGACCAGTCCCAGCCGGTGCTGGATTCCCAGACCGAGACCTCGGACTCCATACAGGCCTGGGCGGCGAACATCGCACGGGTCACCGGTGAGTTGAAGGCCCAGGACCCCGCCGTGTCGGGGCTGCTGGACAAGGGTCCAGCGGCGGCCGACGAGACACGGGCGCTTCTGGATCGGCTACAGCCGTCCCTGCCGATCCTGATGGCCAATCTGGCCAGCCTCGACCAAGTCGGCATCACCTACCAAAACGATCTCGAGCAACTCCTCGTCCTTCTGCCGCCGGGCATCGCGATCCTCCAAGGTGCGGGCCTGGCCAACCGAAACACCAAGCAGGCCTACAAGGGCGGGTACCTCAGCTTCAACCTCAACCTCAACCTGCCGCCGGCATGCACCACCGGATTCCTGCCACCCCAGCAGCAGCGTGTGCCCACCGACGTGGACTACCCGCAGCGCCCACCGGGCAACGTGTACTGCCGAGTGCCGCAGGACGCGCCGTTCAACGTCCGTGGCGCCCGCAACATCCCATGTGAAACCAAGCCAGGCAAACGCGCACCGACCGCCGCGATGTGCGAAAGCGACGAGAACTACATCCCGCTCAACGACGGCTACAACTGGAAGGGCGACCCGAACGCAACCATATCCGGTCAAGCCATCCCGCAATTACCGCCGGGCACACCAGGTTCCACCGCTGCTCCGCAAGCGCCGGATCCTGCGCCGCTCGCGGTAGCCGAGTATGACCCCGCCACCGGTTCCTACATCGGGCCCGACGGCAAGACCTACACCCAGGCCAACCTGGCCCGCGATGCCAGCCAACACCAAACGTGGCAGGACATGCTGCTGCCGCCGAAGGGGCAGTGACCGCTGTGACGACGGTGGCCGATGGCGTTGCGTCGCCGGTTGACATCGAGTCCGAGTTCGACCGATTCGCGGCCGGCATGATGCAGCTCGCCGGGCGGCAAGCGGATGGGCATGGTAGTCGCGCACCCAGCGACGGAAAGCGACGCGGTCCTCAACCGTCGATCTCCGCGGAGACCATCTACGAGCGCACGCTCGTGCTCCTTGACGCGGAGGGTGCACGGGCGGTGACCGTGCGACGTCTCGCCAAGGACCTCAAGATCTCGACACGGACTCTCTACAAGCGGATCGGCAACCGCGACAACCTGATTCGAAACGTTGTCGAACTCCACTTTGCCAAGCTCGGACTGGTACTACACGAGTACGATTGTTGGGAGTCGACGGCGTTGAACTGGTGCTTGGCGCTCCACGAGACGTTGTGTGCTCATCCCCACCTCACCGATCTGATGACCGATGACGACGTGCTGATCCTTGGCGACTATGTCCATGCCCTCGCCAAAGCGACAGTTCAGGGAGGTATTTCACGAGATACCGCGGCCGAGTGCTGTCTGGCGCTGGCCAACGTCACCATCAACGATGCCATCAGGGAGGTCCGCGCGGCGCGCCACCCCAATGGTGCCCCGCAGGCTGACGGGAAGGTACCGCGGTCTTCGCGGAGTTTCCGTGAGTCTGTCAGGTTGATCCTCGCCGGCGTCCGCGCAGAAGCATCAGATCGCGGTCGAGTTCAGTGACGCCTGCGCGGCCGGCGGCCCCCTCATGTCCCCACTGGGTATGGAGTGGCACATTCGACCGCTGGGCGCGAGCAAGCGATGCAGCGCAACGTCAATAGATTTGTCCGGTGTGGCGTTTGTGAAACCTCAACGGCTGCCATCACTCCCACAGCAGTTCCCGCCGGACATGGCAACAGATGGGTAAGGAAACATGACCCGCACGCCCGCACAACTTGCCACCCAACTCGTCGAAGCCTTCGGTCGTCCCGACGAGATCGTGGCGGTGCTCGCCGACGACGCCATCTGGTGGATCACGCCCAGCGTCCCGCCGGAGATCATGCAACGCGTCAGTACCGGACGGGAGGTCATCCGTGACAACATGCAGCGGGTGTTCACCCATGCTCTACAACGGCGACACGATGAAGACGACGACCCATACTGCGATCAGTGAGGGCAACCTCGGCACGGTCCGCTTCACGCTCACCGGGGAATTCCCCAACGGTGGCACATATTCGAACGAATACTGCGTGTGCGTCGAGAGTCGTGACGACCAGATCGCCAAGGTGTGGGAGTACGTCGATGGTGCGGATGCCGTCGTGCAAATGCAGGCAGCCGGCATCGGCATCACCCCGGCTGGCGGGCATTGACGCGCACTCATGCTGCGCACACGGATATTCTCGACCATCGGACGTTGAAGTCGCCCAAACCACCGAGTCGGGGCAAGTTGGTGCTCCCGCCGACAACGAATGGGGATCCTCGTGAGCATGGCATATCTGGCGCAGCCCGAGCAGCAGCAACAATTGGAATGGCTCGACGGGGGCACACTGGCAATCTTGCTCGACGGCAAGGCCACAGACGGTCAGTTGATGGTCGGACGCTTCGATGTCAGCGAAGGCGAAGCGCCGCCGTACCACAAGCACACGCGTGAGGACGAGGTGTTCATGCTCATCAAGGGAACGGCGTTGCTCTGGTACGACGAACAGGAGATGGAACTGTCTGAGGGTGGAATCGTCTTCTTGCCCAAGAACATTCCGCACGCGTACCGCATCACTTCCAAGAAGGCGGATCTGCTCATGGTCAACACGCCGGCAGGAATCGAGGGCATGTTCCGCTACGCCGGCCGTGACAGGGCAACGCCGCGCCCGGAGGGCTTCGAAATCTCGCCCGAACGAATGGTCGAGGGAGCGGACAAGTTCGGACAGGTCATTCTCGGGCCCCCGCGCTGACGGCGGCACGTAGCGAAGTAACGCGCCTGTGCCACTAGGGCTTTGGCAGTGCGGTCGAGACATTGGTCACGGCAAGGAGCATGGCCGCGACGAGGTCGGCGAGGTGTTCGCGGCTGAGGGCGTAGTCGCCGCGTAGCCAGGCGGCGACGAGCTCCAGGGTGCCGCTGACGAGAGTGAATGCGGCCAGGTCGGTGTCCAGTGGTGTGGGTGCGGAATCGCCGAGTAACTCTCGCGTCATTGCCGCCATGGCATTGGCGATCGCGTGGGTGCTCGTCAGGCGGGCACGCTGCAGGACTTCTGTGGTCTGCGAACCCAGGAGCAGCGCGCCCCGGCGGGAGTCGGCGATCAGAAAGTCGACGGCGGCGTCGGCGGCGGCGTGCACCTGGGCGCGGATGTCGGACGGAGCAGCCAAGGTGGCGGAGGTAACCGCGTGCAGGCCTTGGCCGGTGATCTGCTGGGCGGCGGCGTCCAGCACGGCGTCGCCGTCGGCGAAGTGCTCGTAGAAGTACCGGTCGTTGAGCCGGGCGTGGGCGCAGACGGCGCGCTTGGTGACACCGCTCGCACCGGATTCGGCGAACAGGTCCAATGCGGCCTCGATCAAGGCGATACGACGCTGGCTGCGGCGCTGGTCCGCGGTCAGCCCGCCGTAGTTACGCGTCGTTTGCGCCATTTCCTGCATTGTTCACGATGTCCTTGACTGTGGTGCACATCTGGTGCACGCTGGCACCAACATCCTATCTGGTGTCCGAGTGCACCAGATTTGGCGAGGGAGCAGAGGAGACCAACGATGACGTGTCCGGTAGGGCATGCGTCGGCCGAGCTGCCAACGGCCACAGACGGCGTGCCGGCGATCAGTGATGTCGGCGATCGGTTCGAGCGGTTCACCGGGTCGGTGTTCGTGGGTTTCTTCGGCGCTGCCCTGTTCGATCAGACCATGCTGCCTGCGGTCGCAGCGGCCTTGGAAGACACCGGGTGCATCCGGTATGCACCGCTGCAGCGTGCATTGCGCACCGCCGCGTCGGATCAAATCGTCTTCGCAGGCGAAGAAGCCGATCGCCGTGCGGAGGCAGAGCGACTCGTCCGTCTGCACCGTGATGTCAAGGGTGTCGGCGCCAACGGAGTCCGCTACAGCGCGCTGAACCCCCAATCCTGGAACTGGATTCTGATCAGCACGTTCTTCGTGCACCGCGGCGCCTTCGTCGCGATCACGGGCGAACAACTCAGCGCCGCCGACGATCAGGCCATCTGGGACCGCTTCCGGCAACTGACCGCGGATCTGCAACTGCCCGGCCGGTCCGCGCTCATCGAGAACTACGGCGAGCTGAGCAGCTACTACGACCAGGTGGCGGCGGATTCCCTCGAAGCGACACCGATGTTGGACCGAGTCGTCGAACACGCCCTGCGGCCCCCGCGCCCCAGTTTCCTCCCCGGTGTGGCGGCACCGCTATGGCAGCTCACCGCTGGGGAGGCCGGACATTTCCTCGCGGTGCTCGGGTTCGGCATCATGCACCCAGAAGTGCGGGCACTGGTCCCCATGACCTGGACCCGCCGCCACGAATTCGAATTCGCCATCGCGACCGCGGCCCTCCGCATCGCCTACCGGCGGCTCCCCGCCCGACTTACCGACACACCGCTGGCCCGCAATCGCCGCCAGTACCAGCGAATCATGAACAAGTACAAGGGAATCGGGCTGGCCTCCTTCGCCCCCGACCAGCCTGGAAGCACGAGGAAACCGTGAAGACAACAGATCGACGCAGAGTGGTCGCCATCGGCACGGGCATCAGGGGGTATCAGGTCACCACGGACCGCGACGTCGACTCCACTGCGTAGATGCCCAACGCGCGAGCGCGACGGCCATATCATCGAATGGTGCCTAAAAAATCGCAGGACGCGCCCAGCGCGCGCCCCGAGGTCGCGGACTCGAAATCGGCCCGCACCCGGGCCCGCATCCTCGACGCCGCGGCGCACGTCCTGAGCGTCAAGGGCTACGCAGGAACACGACTCTCCGATGTCGCCGAGTACGCCGAAATCCAAGCGCCCGCCATCTACTACTACTTCCCCTCCCGGGAGGACCTCATCGAAGAGGTGATGTTCAGCGGTATCGCCGACATGCGTAAACATCTCGTCGAGGTACTTGCGGCGTTGCCGCCCGAGTCTTCAGCGATGGACCGGATCATGGCTGCGGTCGAGGCGCACCTGCGCCACGAGCTGGAGATCTCCGACTACACGACGGCGTCAATCCGCAACTCCGGACAGCTCCCCGAGCGGCTGCGCACCAGGCAGCTCAAGGAGGAGGCTGGCTATAACGCGATCTGGAGCGGACTGTTCGACGACGCCGCCGCCGACGGTCACCTCCGCTCCGACCTTGATCCGCGGATGGCTCAGGCGCTCGTGCTGGGATCGCTGAACTGGACGGCTGAATGGTGGAATCCCCGCCGGAGCTCAATCGAACTGATCGTCAAGAACGCGCAATCCCTGGTGCGGAACGGCCTCAGCCCCGCCGACCAGCCACCGCGGGTACGGCGCACCACGACGCGACGGGCCTCGGTCCGCCGCTGACGGTCCATCGCCGAGTCCGTCATGCCCAGCGGGTCGTTCAGTAAGCGTCCGGATCCTCCTGGATCGCCGCGGGTACGGGATGCTGATAGAGCCGCGATGCGTTTTCCCACGTCACTTTTCGGATGATCTCATCGGGTAGTCCGTTGATCTGCTCGTGGATCTTGCGCTGGGTGTGCGGCCAGGTGGAGTCACAGTGCGGGTAGTCGGCCTCGAGCAGGATGTTGTCGTCGCCGATCCGCTCGTGCTGGACGAACGACGATTGATCCTCCACCGCGCAGAACCAGAAGTTCCGCTTGAACACCTCGGCGGGCGTCAGCGTCTCGCCGAGATTCCGCCATGTCCCGTACATCTCGTGATAGCTGAGCATGTGGTCGAGGCGATCGAGAAGCCCTGCCACCCAACCGATCCCACCCTCGGACATGCAGATCTTCAAGTCCGGGTACCGGGTGCACACCCCGGAGTACAGCCAGTCCACCGCCGCTGAGATGGCGTATGCGAAGAACAACACGCCCTGCACGTCCGGCGGCGCGTCATCGGTGGTCGACGGCGACGTGCCCGACGAACCGATGTGCAGGTTCACCACCGTTCCGGTCTCGGCGCAGGCCGCCATCAACGGTTCCCAGTAGCCCGAGTGGATGGTCGGAAGGCCCAGCATCGCCGGATTCTCACTGAACGTCACGGCGTGGAAGCCGCGTTCGGCGTTCTCGTAGATCATCTTGGCGGCGACCTGCGGGTCGAGCAGCCACGGCAACTGACACGGAATGATCCGGTCGGGGTAGGCGCCGGCCCATGCCTCGAGGTGCCAGTCGTTCCACGCCCTGACCGACGCCATCGCGAGATCGCGGTCCGTCGTCACCTGTTGCAACCGCTGGCCGGCGAAACCGGGAAGGAAGGAGGGGAAGTTCAGCGACGCATATACGCCGTTGAGGTCCATGTCCTTCACGCGTTCGTGGATGTCCCATGCGCCGCGGCGCATTTCGTCGAACCTGGTCGGCTCGAATCCGTACTCGGACACCGGTCGCCCGACGACGGCATTGAAGCCGACGTTGGGTAGCGACTGACCGTCGTAGATCCAAGTCTGGCCGCCGTCGTCGGTGTCGACCACCCGCGGGGCGCGGTCCGCGAACTTCCGCGGAACGCGCCCTTCGAAGGTGTCGGGCGGTTCGACGATGTGGTCGTCGACTGAGATGACGGTGTAGCGGCGCTCGGCCCGTTCGGGCTCGGGCAGGAAGGTCACGCTGCGGTCAGCGCCGGTCTTGGCGGTGGTGAAGCTCAGATTCGCCGACATCTCGTCAATGGAGGCCATGGTGCCCAATCCTCTTCTCTCGTCGTCGCTTCGGCCGCTAGCTCAAGACGCCGCGGTCGGCCTTGATGGTCATGCGCGCCGCTCCGGCCCAGTACACGTCGGCGGCGCGTTCGATCAGCGACGCCTGCATGCCCACCATGTCGCCGCGGTTCATCTGTGACGGGGTCCGGCCGGTGAGCATCACGTCGTAGGCCAGCCGGCACACGCGCTCGACCGACGCCGCCCGGTAGACCGCCTCGGCCAGGTTGCGCCCGGTGATGATGGCGCCGTGATTGGCCAGGATCGCCAGGTTGGCCGACCCGATCTGCTCGGCGAGTTCGACTGCGCGCCAGGGTACATCGATCTCGCCGTCATACTTGTCGAGAAGGTACATGTCGTCGAGGAACAACGAGCCGGTCTGATGGACCAGCTCCGGCAGCACGCCGAGGGCAGCGAGCAGGCTGACGTAGTAGGGGTGGTTGTGGATCACCACGCGGGCGTCCGGTCGCAGCCGGTGCAGCTCGGTGTGGAGGTGAATGGCGGGCGTGACGTCCCAGCGGCCGCGGACCACGCGGGCATCCTGGTCGACGACGCAGATGTCCGACGCGGACAACTCCTGCCACCACAGTCCCCACGGATTGACGAGCATGTCGGTCTGCCCGTCGAGCTGCCAGGTGATGTGCCCGGCCATGTTCTCGGCGAATCCGATATCGGCGAGGTGGCGGAATGCCACCGCCAGCTGTTGGGCGTCGGCGAGGTCGACGCCGATGGGTGGCACCTTCGACGGTGCCCAAACGCCCAGGCCGCCCCGCCGCACTTCGTCTGTGGTCATGACCGCTGCTCCTGCCGAATTTCGAGGGTCGCCTCGAGTGTTGATCGGATGTCTTCGCGAAGTTGGCCTTTGGCGATCTTGCCACCGGAGGAGCGCGGCAGTTCGTCGAGGACTTCGAGTCGTTCGGGGAGCAGTTCCTTGGAAACCCCCAGCCGCACCAGATGCGCGACGAGCGTGGGCAGGTCGAGGGTGGCGGCGTGCTTCAACTCGACGAATACGCACACCCGCTCGCCGAACAGGGGGTCGGGCATCGCTACCGCCGCAGCCACGGCCACGGCGGGATGGGTCGCCACGACCTCTTCTGCGGCGACGGCGCTGATGTTCTTCCCGCCGCGCAGGATGAAGTCGGACGTCCGACCCGTCAGGCTGAGATAGCCCTCGGCGTCCAGTTCGCAGATGTCGCCCATCCGCATCCAGCCGTCCTCGGTGAACAACTTGTCGTGGTCGGTGCCGTAGAGGTAGCCCAGGCTGGTCGCCGGTCCTCGACAAACCGGTTGTCCACTACCGGATTCCGTGACATCGCGATCGCCGTCGAACAGCCGCACCCGCATCTCCGGCACAGTGCGCCCCGCGGAGCGAAGCCGGCGGTGCAACGTGTCCGCCACGGTGGTCGCACTCAGCATGCCCGTCTCGTTGGAGCCGTAGAACTGCAGGATCTTCACCCCGGTCAGCTCTTCGAACTGCGCTGCCTGCGTGTACGGAAGCGGCTCGCCGCCGGTGAAGACGACGCGCAAGCTGGTCAGGTCATGGTCGCGGGATGCGGGGCTCGCCAGGATCATCGCCAGCTGCGTACTGACGCAACACAGCACTGTCGCTCGGTGACGCGCTATCGCGGCGCAGGTGGCTTCGGGATCGAAGCGTTCGATTCTGACCGTCGTCGCACCCAGGTAGATGGGCGTGGTGTGCGACGTCCAGATGCCGAAGCCGAACGGTGTGGGAATGACCGGAATGAAGACGTCCTCCGCCGTGAGTTCGCCGTTGGCGACCGCCTTCTGGTGGAAGTAGTACCAGCGATTCTGGGTGTGGACAACGCATTTGGGCATCCCGGTGGTGCCCGATGTGGAGTTGATCAGAAAGACGTCGTCGGGTCCGACGGGGGACAGGCCAGCCCACGCATCCCGCCGGGGCGTGGTGTCGACGAACAGGTCGTCGGACCCATCCCCGTACACGACGACGCGTTGGGGTGGAACCATCGCGGCGTCGGCGGCGGCCTGGGTCGCTTGGCTGCGTCGCGCGACATCGCTGACCATCAACGACGGTTGCGCGGTCCGCAGGATCTGAGCCACCTCACGGACACCCGCGCGCGCTCCGAGTCCCACCGCCACGGCGCCGCAACGTTCGATGGCCACCAGGAGGACGTGAATTGCCGAGCCGTCGTGATGCCACACCGCCACACCGTCGCCGGGCGCCACCCCCAACCCTTGGAGCTGCTTGGCCAGGTTGGTGGCGGCATGGTCGAACTCGGACCAGGTCAGTACGCGGTCGGGCGGGTTCAGGGAGAAGTCGACGTAGGCCGGCTTGTCCGGCGACGACCCGGCATTGCGCCGAACGCAGTCGGACAGCGTGGTGTCCGACCACCAGCCGGCGGCCCGGTATTGCGCAGCCTCGGCATTCGTGACGGCGGCTGCGTCGACGCTCATCACCAAATCATATGAAAATGAGGGCTTGCGTCAATGGGGCGAGCGAAGCGACGGGGAGGACGCTGGCCGGCGTCAGCTCGTGCTCGATGGACTCTGCGCCCAGTTGCGCACCATCGAGGGGTCGACGACCCCGGACGACCCCGGGTAGTGCTGCGCGTCGACGAGGTGCGCCGCGGCGAGGTCGCGAGCGAGTCGCGCATCGCCGTCGTCGATCGCGTCGATCACCCGCCGATGGTCCTCGAGGACCGCCAGGCGCTCGTCGACGGGGACGATGCCGTGGTCCCGCACCCTTGCCGACCAGGCTTGTTCATGCGCTGACCAGAGCATCTCGAGTGCTCCCGCCAGCATGATCATGGTCTGGTTGCCGCAGTGGGAGACGAGCGCTTCGTGGTAGCGCCGGCTTGCCGACGTGGCTCGCCGGAGGTCGTCGACCGAATCGACCGATTCGGCGTGCAGTTGGCGCAACGCAGGCACGACGGCGCTCTTCCGGTCGGCGCGCTCGGCACACAGCGCCGCGCACGCCGGCTCGACCTGCCGCAATGCGCTGCCGACATCGGACAGGCCCACCTCCTGCGACCCCAGCACCAGACCGATCGTGTAGGCCACGTTCGCCGCATTCGGCCGACGCACCACAGAGCCCCCGAGCTTGCCGCGACGCACGCGCAGTAGCCCCTCGGCCTCGAGAATCCGCATGGCTTCGCGCAGAGATGGCTTGCTGACCGGGAACTCGAGGAGCAGCTCGTCCTCCTTCGGGAGGATGCTGCCATCAGCCAGTTCGCCGAGGAGAATGCGCCGCCGCAGCTGGTCAGCGACCTGCTCGGCAAGACGGCGAAACTGAATGGTTGGCTCTGCCACGGACCGAGTCTCTATCGCGCTTCCAAATGATTTGCATGGTACTAGCGCGGATAGAGCGTCGAGTCGCAAGACAGGTGGCTGAATCTCATGACTCTTCAAACCCGTATCGGCGACTTGATGCCACCCCGACGGCAAGATCGTCGGGAGAATACGGATCGCCCATCTGCCGTTGTCCTTTATCAACCAACCCGGGGAGGTTTCGAATGATTGAGAACGTTGACGACTTCCGCGCTCTGGATCCGTTCTTCCGAATCATCGAGCACGGCCTCGCGGGCCTCGTCGACGGTGACCACTTCTTCGACCTGCTTGCCGATGACGTGGTCTTCGACTTCATCATCACGGTTCCGGACTACCCGCGCCACGTGGTCGGCCGCGCCGATCTCATCGAGCTCTACCGAGGCTACGGCTCCACGTTCTTCCTCGACCGCTGCTACGACCTGCGCGTCCACCAGTCGCCGTCAACGTCGTCGGTGGTGCTCGAATACTCCTCCGAGGGAACGGTCGTGGCCACCGGGCAGCCCTACGCCAACCGGTACATCTCCGTGGTCGTCATCAAGGACCGCAAAGTCAGCGAGTGGCGCGACTACCTGGACCCGTTGCGCGTCTTCGCCGCCCTCGAGGGACGCCCCTTAGAGGCGGACGCCCCAGATGTGACGTGACGACCAACGGCCTGACTGATCAGCCGTCGTCGGCCCGGCGGGCGCGGGCGCGGCGTTTGCCTTCGTGCATGGCGGCCACGCGGGCGACCGGAATGGTGCGGCCGTGTTCGATCAGGTCGCTCGGCAGTCGCTGCGGGGCCGGCATCGACGCGGCCCACGGGTCGCCTCCGGCCAATGCATCGATCGCCGTGTGCACCGTGAAGTCGGCAGGCGTGATCCGGTCGAGGTCGGACCAGTCAATAGGAAAGGACACCGGCGTCCCTGGGCGCAGCCGCGGGCTGTACGCAGCGGCGACCGTCGCGCCACCGGCCCTGGTGGCGTCCACGAACACCTTGCCGCCACGGTCCTCCACGATGAACGCCGTCGTCGCGAGGTCCGGATCGAGCGCTTCGGCGCGGGCGGCGAGTGCTCGGGTGGCGCCGGCGACGTCCTCGACCGGGGCAGCATCGTCGATCGGCACGAACACGTGAATGCCCTTGGCGCCGCTGGTCTTGACCGCGCCCACCAGGTCGCAATCGGCCAGCGCCTGACGGACCAGGTGCGCGACCGCGACCACGGCGGCGACGTCGTCGTCGCCCGGCGGGTCGAGGTCGAGCACCAGGTGCGTGGGCCGGTAGATGTTCGGAGCGAGGCCGAGTGTCGGGTGGTATTCGATGGCGCGTTGGTTCGCCAGCCACAGGAGGGTGCGCCGGTCGTCGCAGAGCGCGTAGCGCACCTCCCGCTTGGATGCCTCGGCCCAGATGGGCACGGTCCGTACCCAATCCGGCGTGTACTTGGGGACGTTCTTCTGCATGAACGGCGCCTGCCCGCGCAACACGCGCAGCACGGTGAGAGGACGACCGACGAGTCCGGGCAAGATCCGGTCGGCCACCGCGTCCAGGTAGTCGACCAGGTCACGCTTCGTGGCCCCGGCGTCCGGCCCGAGCGGCTGGTCGAGGTTGGTCAGGTCGACTCCGTCGCGCTGCTCGCCCTTAGCGGAACTGCGGTTTGGGGTCATGTGCTCACGATAAGCACCTGACGATTCCGCGGCCTCGCTTCGGCCAGCGTTTAGCGGTTGAGCTTCTCGCGGATCGTGTCGGCGGCGAAGCGGCCGATCGACACCGGCCGGAACGCGCGGGCGGCTTCGGTCAGCGCGTTGCGCGAATCCGGACTCAGCTCGACGTCGGCGGCGGCGACGTTGAACTCGAGCTGATCGACACTGGACGCGCCGGGAATGGCGACCACGCCAGGCAGGCTGATGAGCCAGGCCAGCGCCACCTGTGCCGGCTTGGCATCGACCTCCGTTGCGACGTCGCGCAGCGTCTGCAACAGCGGCTCGACCCGGCGCAGGTTCTCGGTGCCGAACAGCCGGTTCACCGCGCGGACGCCACCGGGCCGGTTGTCGAGGCCGTACTTGCCGCCAAGCAGTCCCTGTGCCAGTGGGCTGTAGGCGATCACGATCCGGTTCTCCCGCTCGGCGAACGGGACGAGGTCGTCGAGCGGCTGTGGGTGGGCGAGTGAAAACTCCACCTGGTTGCTGATCACCGGCCGTCCGAGGGCGGCATCGGCCTTCTTCCAGCGGGCCAGCGAATAATTCGATACCCCGGCCGCCCCGATGCGCCCTTCGTCGAGCAGGCTGCGCATCCCCGGCATGATCACCGAATCAGGGACGATGGGGTTCGGCTGGTGGACCTGGTAGAGCGGGATGCGGTCGAGCTGCAACCGGCGAGCACTGGCGAGGGCACGCTGCTTGACCACCGCAGGGAACGGCGCGATCGGAAAGATCTTGCTCGCCACCGCGACGTCGGCGCGCTTGTCGCCGAGGGCCTCGCCGAGGATGCGCTCACTCTTGCCCGTTCCGTACACCTCGGCCGTATCGAATAGCGTGACGCCAAGGTCAAGGGCGCGCTGCACGATGTCGCGCGCGGCGCCCGATGCGTAGTCGTCTCCGTAACCCCACTCGCGTGAGCCGAACTGCCATGTGCCAAGACCGATCCGGCTGACCCGTCCGACTCCGTCGACGTCGACATATTTCATACGACCACCGTACCGACGTCACAGGACTTGGCCAGGGCCGTGTCGGTTTGGCGGCGGGCTCGGTTTCGACCACCGGCACCGGTTGGCACCGATCAACAAGAAAGCCGCCCCGGTTCTCACCGGGGCGGCTTCCACCTGTCTCTTGACCAAAGACCGCCTACATATCAGACGGTCGCGGTGTAGGACCGCGCCCCGACACCGGCGAGCGCCCCACCGTCGACGATCAGGTACTCGTCACGGATGGGCTTGCCCTCGAAGTAGCACTCCAGAATCTCCCTGGTGCCCGCCGCGTAACGGGTCTGTGCCGACAGCGACGACCCGGAGATGTGCGGGGTCATCCCATGGTGGGGCATGGTGCGCCACGGATGATCGGCCGGGGCCGGCTGCGGGTACCACACGTCACCTGCATAGCCGGCCAGCTGGCCGCTCTCCAGAGCGCGGACGATGGCATCGCGGTCGCAGATGAGCGCGCGCGCCGTATTGATCAGATACGCACCCCGTTTCATCGTCGAGATGAGCTCGTCGTTGAACAGTCCGCGGGTCTCCGGGTGCAGCGGCGCGTTGATGGTCACCACGTCGAGTTCCGGCACCATGTCCTGCACCGACGGGTGATAGGTCAGGTTGAGCTCGGCCTCGACGTCGGCGGGCAGCCGGTGCTTGTCGTAGTAGTGCAGGTGCACGTCAAACGGTGCCAGCCGGCGCAGGACGGCCAGGCCGATCCGGCCCGAGGCGATGGTGCCGACGTGCATTCCTTCGAGATCGTAGGAACGCTGCACGCAGTCCGCGATGTTCCAGCCGCCGTCGATGACCCACTTGTAGGACGGCAGGTAGTTGCGGACCTGCGAGAGAATCATCATCACGACGTGCTCCGCGACGCTGATGCTGTTGCAGAACGTCACCTCCGCGACGGTGACGCCTCGTTCGATCGCGGCATCCAAATCGACGTGGTCGGAACCGATTCCGGCAGTCAGGGCGAGCTTGAGCTTCGGGGCCCGCGCGATCCGCTCTGCGGTGAGGTAGGCAGGCCAGAACGGCTGCGAGATGACGATCTCCGCATCGGCAAGGTGCTGGTCGAGTACGGAGTTCTCACCGTCCTTGTCCGACGTCACGATCAGCTCGTGGCCGAGACCCTCGAGATAGGCCCGAAGGCCGAGCTCTCCCGAGACGCTGCCCAGCAGTGCGCCGGGGGTGAAGTCGGTCGCCGACGGCGTCGGCAGGGACTGCCCGTCCGGGTAGCCGTCCAGGTGCGGAAGACCGTCCCGCGCGTAGGTCGTGGGGTAGCCGTCGACCGGATCCGCGTAGAGGACAGCAACAACTTTTGCCATGATTCTCGATTTCCTTTCATCGTTGCGCCCGACACGTACAACCGTTCGGTCGAGGAAAGGGGCGCCAGTAGTCGACATCCGTCCTCCCACGTTGGAAAGAGGTTCGCCGCCAATAAGTTTGGCAGCTCGTCATGTCGACGTAACGACGCTAACAGCCGCTGCCAACGGCAAACAAGGGATTGGTCTTTGCGATCTGACATGCTGCGATAGTCTTTCGCTATCGGTGTTGACGACAGGGTGGGTGGATGCACGGCGAGGTAGCGATCCAGCAGCTGGAGTATCTGGTGGCGCTGTCTCGCGAGCGCCATTTCGGTCGCGCCGCGTCGGCATGCCACGTGAGCCAGCCAACCCTCTCGGTGGCGATACGTCGGCTCGAACACGAACTCGACGTCGTTATCGTGTTGCGCGGTCAGCGATTTGAGGGGTTTACCCCCGAAGGGCAGCGCGTCGTTACCTGGGCCCACCGGATCCTCGCCGAACGCAACGAGCTACTGGCAGACGTTGAGCGGATGCGCGGTGGTCTGACCGTGACGGCCCGCATCGGGGCGGTGCCGACCTCGCTTCCGGCGAGCCCGTTGGTCACTAGCCGTTTCCTGGAGCGATACCCGGGCGCGAGAGTTCGGGTCGAGGCGATGTCGTCTCGCGAGATCGCCCGGCGTCTGGCCGAATTCGAGCTCGACGCGGGTCTGACCTATCTGGACGCCGAAACACCCCCCGGCACGAGACGGGTCGAGCTCTATCGGGAGCGCTATGTTCTCGTTGCACCCTCGGCACACCCGCTCATGCAACGGTCGGAAGTGCGTTGGGCGGAGGCGGCAGAGCTTCCGCTGTGTGCGTTGACCACGGCCATGCGGAACCGCCGCATCATCGAAGCCAACACGGCCGCCGATGGCGCCCAATTCAACCCAGTGGTGGAGACCGACACGGTCGGCGCCCTGTACACGCACATGAAGACCCTGCAAATGGCGAGTGTGGTGGCGCATACCTGGCTTGACGCGTTCGGTATGCCCGACGGGTTGACTATGCGACCGATGGTCGAGCAGGGACCAGGTCCGGCGGTCGGACTGATCGTGTTGGACCGCGAGCCGAATTCGATGGTGGCCCAGGCCCTTCTCGAAGCCGCCGCCGACGTAGGGCGCCGAAGCACCTAGCGTTCCGCGGTCACAATACTTTGAGTTCTTCGGTGACGGCGCCGACGGATTTCTTGGCGTCGCCGAACAGCATCGAGGTTTGATCGAGGAAGAACAGCGGATTTTCGATGCCTGCGTAGCCCGAGGACATGGATCGTTTGAGCACGATCACCGAGCGGGATGCGTCGACGTTGAGGATCGGCATGCCGTGAATGGGTGAGCTCGGGTCGTTGCGGGCTGCGGGGTTGGTGACGTCGTTGGCGCCGATGACGATCGTGACGTCGGTGCGACCGAATTCGCCGTTGATGTCGTCCATCTCCTTCATGGCGTCGTAGTCGACGTCGGCCTCGGCCAGCAGCACGTTCATGTGTCCTGGCATGCGGCCCGCGACGGGGTGGATCGCGTACTTCACCTCGACGCCCTTGGCTTCGAGCAGGCTGGCCATCTCCTTGACGGCGTGTTGGGCCTGCGCGACGGCCAGCCCGTAACCGGGCACCACGATGACCTGGTTGGCATACGCCATCTGGATCGCGGCGTCCGCGGCGCTGGTGGCCTTCACGGTGCCCTGCTCGCCGCCAGCCGCCGCGGCGGCGGCATCACTGCCCGCCCCGAACGAGCCGAACACGATGGCCGGGATGGACCGATTCATCGCCACGGCCATCAGGTTGGTCAGGATCGAACCGGACGCGCCGACGATCATGCCCGCGACGATCATCGCGGTGTTGTTCAGCGCCAGACCCGCTGCGGCAGCAGATAATCCGGTCATCGCGTTGAGCAGCGAGATGACCACCGGCATGTCGGCGCCACCGATCGGGAACACCACGAACAGGCCCATCATCCCGGCCAGCACCAGCACCACCACGATCGTCCAGGCCGGGCTACCCACACCGGCGTTCAGCCCGATGTACACCGCCACCGCGACAGCACCGAGCAGCAGCACCACATTGGAGACCTGGAAGAGCTTCGCCGAGGCCACCAGCTTGCGCTCGACGTTCTTGTTCAGTAGCTCTTGGAGTTTGAGGAACGCAACCAGCGAGCCCCAGAACGACACCGAACCGATGATCGCGGCGAACAGCGACCCGACCACCAGCGCGACGGTCGGATGCTCCTCGCGGGTGAAGTGGGCGAAGCCGTCGGTCTCGATGAACTCGGCCCACGCGATCAGCGCGACGGTGCCGCCGCCGACACCGTTGAACAGCGCGACGAGCTGCGGCATCGCCGTCATCTTGGTCTTCTTCGCCGGCGGCACGCCGAGGATCACCCCGATCGCCAGGCCTGCGGCGATCAGAATCCAGTTGATCGAGGCGGTGTCGCGCACCGAGATGAGCGTCGCGACGACCGCGATGCCCATACCGGTGGCGGCGATCAAGTTGCCGCGCACGGCGGTCTTGGGACCGGTCAGACCCGACAGACCCAGAATGAACAGCCCGAACGCGAGGATGTAGAGGACGTTGACCAGATAAGTCACTTGCCCGCCTCGGCTTCCGTCTTCACGGGCTCAGGTTTGCGGCCCTTGAACATACCCAGCATCCGGTCGGTGACCAGGAAGCCGCCGATCACGTTGAGCGTGCCGAAGACCAGTGCGACGAACGCGATGATCCGCACACCCCAGTTCGCGTCGGCGGGCAGGTTGCCCAACACGATCAGCGCGCCGAGCACCACGATGCCGTGGATGGCGTTGGTGCCCGACATCAACGGGGTGTGCAAGGTGTTGGGCACCTTCGAGATCACGGCGAAGCCGACGAACCCGGCGAGCACCAGAATCGCGACATTGGCCAATAGTTGGTCATACATCGTGGAGTCCTATCCAGCCTCTCGGGTCACACAGGAAGCGGCGACGACCTCGTCGTCGAAGTCGGGAGCGAGCGCGCCGTCGGTGATCAACAGCTCCAGCAGCGCAGTGACGTTCTTGGCGTACAACTCGCTGGCGTGCTCAGGCATCGTGGCGGGCAGATTCAACGGCGACGTGATCGTCACGCCATGGCGCACCACGGTCTGCCCCGGCTCGGTCAGCTCGCAGTTGCCACCAGTCTCCCCGGCCAGGTCGACCACCACGCTGCCGGCCTTCATGCCCTGCACCGCCGCCGCGGTCACTAGCCGCGGCGCCGGACGCCCCGGCACCAGCGCCGTGGTGATGACCACGTCGAACTTGGTGATCGCCTCCTCCAACGCCTTCTGCTGCTGGGCGCGTTCTTCGTCGGTCAGCTCACGGGCATACCCGCCCTCACCGGCCGCGTCGATCCCCAAATCCAGCCACTGCGCACCCACCGAGCGGACCTGATCGGCCACGTCCGGGCGCACGTCATACCCAGTGGTCTTGGCACCGAGACGCTTGGCCGTCGCCAACGCCTGCAACCCCGCCACACCCACCCCGAGCACCAACAACGTCGCCGGCTTCACCGTGCCCGCGGCCGTGGTCAACATCGGAAAGAAACGAGTGGACTCCGAGGCCGCCAACAACACCGACTTATACCCAGCCACATTGGCCTGCGACGACAACGCATCCATCACCTGCGCACGAGAAATCCGCGGAATCGCCTCCACCGCAAACGCAGTGACGTCGGCGAGGCGAAGCCGTTCTACGACTTCCGGGTGCGCCCGGGGTGCCAGGAACCCGATCAGGACCGATCCTGGCTTCAGCAGGCTGATTTCGTCGGCGGTCGGTGGGTTGACCTTCACGACGACGTCGGCGGGCCAGGGATCACCGATGGTGGCGCCTGCCCTCTCGTAGTGCTCGTCGCTGATCAGCGCTCCGTCTCCGGCCCCGCTCTCGACGACGATTTCCAGACCGAGGGCTCGCAGTCGCTCGACGATCTTGGGGACCAGCGCGACGCGGCGTTCACCCTCCGCGGATTCCCGCGGCACTCCGATGAGCGTCATATTCCTCTTCCTGGCTGTTGCCGACCCGCACGTTTCGGCGGCTTTGGTCGGTGCCTCCGGCGGCCACGCCATGCCGGGACGTGGTTCAGGATAGGTAGATCGCATATTGTATGCAACCCCCATTTGGGGGAGGCGGAAGAGGGGAGGCTTGCGTTACCGTCGGTCGGGCGCCGCGGTGGCGCCGCGAATTACGTTGACAGCGGTCCACTCTGCGGTCGCGGTGTGAGCCACTCGCGCTTGTGCGCCCTGCTCGCAGGATCGACGCCGGGGGAGCAGTGCGCACACGCAATCGGCCGCTGGACCTAGACAGCAGTCGGATTAGTTGCATACAGTATGCGATCAAAGGGAGGTTGTCGTGAAGATTGCAGTCGTTGGAGCCGGGGCGATCGGCGCCTACTGGGGCGCCGCGTTGCAGCGCGGTGGTGCCGACGTGCACCTCATCGCCAGGAACGCACACCTGCACGCGATGCGGGAGAACGGTGTCCGGGTCCTCAGTGACCGCGGTGACTTCGTGGCGTATCCGAATGCCACGGATGACCCAACCGAGATCGGGCCCGTCGACTACGTCTTTCTGGGCCTGAAGGCGCACAGCTATCCGTCGTGCGGCCCCCTTGTCGAGCCGCTACTCGGCCCGAACACCGCAGTGTTGGCCGCGCAGAACGGAATTCCGTGGTGGTACTTCCACGAACTGCCAGGGCCATACCGGGGGCGTCGGATCGAGGCCGTCGATCCCGGCGGTGCCACCAGCGCCGTGCTGTCACCCGAGCGGGCCATCGGCTGTGTGGTGTATCCGGCCACGACGATCGAAGCCCCCGGGGTCATTCGGCATCTGGAGGGCACCCGGTTTTCCATCGGTGAGCCGTCCGGGGAGATCTCGGATCGCTGTAAGGCGTTGAGCGAAGCCATGATCGCCGGGGGATTGAAGGCACCGGTCGAGGCCGACCTGCGCAGTGACATCTGGATCAAGCTCATGGGCAACGTCGCGTTCAACCCGCTCAGCGCGCTCACCAGAGCGACGATGGTCGAGATCTGCGAGCATCCGCTCACCCGGCAACTGGTGATACAGCTGATGGAGGAGACGCTCGACATCGCCGCAAAGGTCGGCTGCACCCCGGACATCTCCATCGAGAAGCGGCTGCGCGGAGCCGAGAACGTCGGCCACCACAAGACCTCCATGCTGCAAGACCTCGAAGCAGGCAAGCAGCTGGAACTCGACGCCATCGTGGCGGCGGTCGTGGAGATGGCAGACCTCACCGGCGCCGCCGCTCCGACGCTTCGCACCATCCACGCCGCCACCGACCTCCTCGCGCGCACGTGCGAGCCCGGGGCGTCGCATTCCGATCGCACCCGCGAGAAGGAAACTCAACCGGCTCTGTCCTAGGGAGAAACGCAGTGAACCGTCGCGCCAAGATCGTCTGCACGCTCGGACCCGCCACCAGCACCGCACCGCGACTGACCGAACTCGTCGACGCCGGAATGGATGTCGCGCGCTTCAACTTCAGCCACGGCACCCGAGCCGAGCATTCCGCGGTGTACGACATGGTCCGCCAGATCGCCGCGGAAAGTGGTCGCGCGGTCGGCGTGCTCGCTGACCTCCAGGGCCCGAAGATCAGGCTGGGTGGGTTCGCCGCCGGGCCGGTGGTCTGGGCGGACGGTGAGCAGATCGTGATCACCACCGCGGATTGCCCCGGTGACCACGACCGGGTCTCCACGACCTATGGCGGGCTGGCGAAGGACGTCCGGACCGGCGATCGGCTACTGGTCGACGACGGCAAGGTCGACCTGCGGGTGGTCAACGTCAGCGGCGACGACATCAGGTGCGAGGTCGTGCACGGCGGTCCGGTCAGCGACCACAAGGGCATATCGCTGCCAGGGATCGACGTGAGCGTTCCGCCCCTGTCCGAGAAGGACATCGAGGATCTCAAGTTCGCACTCGAGCTGGGTGTGGACATGGTCGCCATGTCCTTCGTGCGCTCTCCCGAGGAGGTGAAGCTCGCGCACGCGATCATGGACGAGGCCGGCAGGCGTGTGCCGATCATCGCGAAACTCGAGAAGCCCGAGGCGGTTTCGGATCTGCCCGCGATCGTCGAGGCCTTCGACGGCCTGATGGTCGCGCGTGGCGATCTCGGTGTGGAGATGCCTCTCGAACAGATTCCGCTGGTGCAGAAAC
>NZ_JAVRPS010000414.1:0-9088 GCF_032162105.1 Mycobacterium sp.
CCGACGCACGTGGCCGTCGACGAAGATCGCCCCCGCCTCGGTGGAGCCGTAGCCCTCCACCAGATGTAGATCGAGGTAGGACTCAGCGAACGCCTTCAATTCTGCCGAGATCGACGCCGAGCCCGTATTCGCCGAGACGAACCGCCCGCCGAGCACGGTCTGCCGATGCTCCGCCATCACCTGCATTTCCAGCGCGACTCGATCGGCGCCGGCGGACGACCGCCGGTCCACTTCACTCTGAAACTCACCGAACAGCATGTCCCAGATCCGCGGCACGAAGGTCAATTCGGTGGGCCGCACCAGTGCGAGGTCGTCCAGGAAGGTGGAGAGGTCGCTCCTGGCCGCGAAATAGGCTGTGCCGCCGTTGCCGAGGGTCCCGTACAGGATCCCCCGCCCCATGCCGTGGCTCATCGGCATGAAGCTGAGCGCGATCGACGGCTCGGCGCCGTGCTGCCCACCCACCGCCCGAGGCGGCTTGCGCCAGAAATTGGCGACCAGGCGTTCGGGATACATGGCACCTTTCGGCGCGCCGGTGCTGCCCGAGGTATAGATCAACAACGTCAACGGGTCGTCCGCCTCGGCGACCAGCATCGGTGCGGCCGGCAGCGCCTTCCCGCGTGCGAGAGCCTCGGCCAGCGTTTCCACAACCACCGGGCTGCCTGCATGGGCCAACCGCGTGCGGGCCGCTTCGATCGCCTCGCGCTGCGCGTCCACCTCCGGGTGATAGTCGAACGCGACCAGCCGCGCGGGGGCATGGCCGGTCAGCACCAATTCGACGGCGTCGTCCAGATAATCGACACTCGAAGCGATCACGGCCGGCTCGGTCTCGGCGACGATGGGCAGCAGCTGGGCGACCGGCGCGCTGGTCTGCAGCGGAACGGACACCGCGCCCATCTGGACCAACGCCATGTCGATGGTTGTGTAGTCGACACTGGTGAAGCCCAGCACGCAGACGCGGTCGCCGGGCCGGACCGGATCGTCTGCCAGGGCGGCCGCGAATTCACGGACGTGGTCCCACACCTCGCGGTAAGTGATGGTCTCGAACCGGGGCAGCAACTCAAGGGAAGTGCGACCGGTCTCCGGGTCTTTGACGAATCGGAAGGCGCGCTGCCCGAGTGCGGGCCGGTCCGCGTAGCCCTCCATCACCGTTCGCAGAAGCTGCGGCAGTCGCACCCCGGGTTGACCGATCGCCGCAGAAACGGCCTCGCTGGGGCGGGCAGCGGCGAACTCCGGGTCGTTGGCATACAGATGGGCGATGCGGCGCGTGAGCCGCCCTTCGCGGGTATCGGTGGCCACGAGTATCACCAGTCCTTCCAAGAGGTCTTTGTCGGGGTCAGCTCCGACGCTAGCGCGGATTTCGATGAATGGCAACGCCTGGTTGCCATTTGTCGAATCGTGTTAGCGTCTTGGGCCTATGGACAGTTCGACGCGACGAACGCGGGGCGTGCAGCGCGGCCCCCGAAGCCACCAGGTGGTGGAGAAGGTTCGCGATGCCACCATGGCCGAACTGGCACGAGTGGGGTTCCCGGGGCTCACCGTCGAGGGAGTCGCCAAGGCCGCCGACGTCAATCGCACGACGATCTACCGGCGATGGCCGTCCAAGGGCGCACTGCTGCTAGCCGTCCTCGAACCGGGACTCGAGCGTTTCGATCACGATCCCGATACCGGTTCGCTGGGCGGTGATCTGCTGGCCCTGATGCTCATCATCGCGGAGAGAATGGCCTTGCCCGAGGGGCAGGCGGTCTACCGCGCGGTGGGGTCGACGTCAGAAGAACTCAAGGATCTCGTCGAAACAGTCAACGACCGTGCGCTCGGCGCATTTCGGCGCGCCTTCGATCACGCACGCGCCCGGGGCGAGGTGGGACCAATCGACGACACCGAAGTGATGACGCACCTGGCGTTCTTCGGCGTCGTGCTCTGGCGGGAGACCCGCCAGCGCCCGCCCACCGAGGAGGAGTGCCGCCGGATACTGCGAGTCCTACTCGCAGGCCTGACCGGCAGCTAGGCAGCGTCTTCGCCGGCCGTCCAGAGCTGGTCGATGGCGACGGGAGCATTGTTGAGGCTTTCGGCGGCAACCGGTTTCAGATGAGCCGGCTTCGGGTCGGCATCGGCTGTCGTGAGTTCGGCGGTGATGAATCGCGACTCAAGCCCGGTCACCGACAGGGCATGCGGCAGCCAGGTTTCGGCATGATCCCAGCCTTCGCGCGGCGTGCCCGGACCGTAAGCGCCGCCGCGGCTGGCAAGCACGATGAAGTCGGTGTCGCCGAGGAGGCCGACATGGGTCTCGGCGTCGATGGACAAGCCAGGGGCGATGATGTGGTCGACCCAGGCCTTGACCGTGCTTGGCAGACCGAAGTTGTACAGCGGGAGACCAAGCAGGACCGTGTCGGCCTGTTTGATCTCGTCGATCAATTCGACACTGAGCGCGAGCGACGCGTCTTCTGCCTCAGTACGCCGCGCCGCGGTCACCATTCGCGCCAGTCCCGTCGCGGCATCCAAGTGCGGTACCGGTTTGGCGCCGAGATCGCGGTAGGTCACCGTTGCGCCGGGATGGGCTGCCTGCCACCGGACGGCGGCCCGGGCGGTCAGTCGACGACTCACCGAGGCGTCGCCTCGGACCGAGGTGTCGATATGCAGCAGATGTGACATTCCCTAATCCTCCATACATCGTTATTGGACCGTGCGAAAACTCGGCTTGCGGTGTAATGCCCAAGTGCGCCAACGCTTCTCGACACGGGTTGCGCTCTTGGTCGCGCCCTCCAACTCGGTGCCGCGTCCTGTCGGTGGCCGACTCCCCAACCAACGCTAGCGCAGGAAAGGACAAATGGCGACATTATGTCGCCATTTTCGCTATCGTCGGCATCATTGAACAGATCGACACTCCCGAAGCCACTGCTTGTCGACCTGCGTGGCTTACCCGGGTCGATCCACGATCATTGCCAAATCCATGAGGAGAACCACCGTGAGTGCCATCAAGACCCGCTTCGGCTTTTCCAGCACCGCCGGAGAGGTCGCGGCCGGCATCGACCTGTCCGGCCATCGCGTCGTGGTCACCGGCGCGGCATCCGGGCTCGGCGTTGAGACCGCTCGCGCGCTCGCCGGTACCGGCGCCGAAATCACCCTGGCCGTGCGAAACACCGCAGCCGGCGAATGTACCGCCAAGGACATAGCCATCTCCACGGGCAACCACGCACTGCACGTCGCCGCGCTCGACCTAGCCGACCCGGACTCAATCACGGCGTTCGTCGAGTCCTGGGACGGACCTCTTCACGTGCTAGTGAACAACGCCGGAGTAATGGCCAGCCCCGAAACCCACACTGCGCACGGCTGGGAACTGCAGTTCGCGACCAACCACCTGGGCCATTTCGCGCTCGCCACCGGACTTCACCAAGCACTCGCCGCCGACGGCGCGGCCAGAATCGTGTCGGTGAGCTCCGCCGCTCACCTGCTCTCCCCGGTATTCTTCGACGACCTGCACTTCACGACGCGGCACTACGACCCATGGCTGGCCTACGGGCAGTCCAAGACCGCCAACGTGCTGTTCGCGGTAGAAGCGACTCGTCGATGGGCCCGCGACGGCATCACCGCCAATGCCCTCATGCCCGGTCTCATCATCACCAACCTGATGCGCCACATCGAGGACACGACCAGCAACCGGTTCTCCGAAGATCAGCTCAAATCCGCGCAGCAGGGTGCAGCCACATCTGTGCTACTCGCCGTGTCGCCACTGCTGGAGGGTATCGGCGGCCGCTACTTCGAAGACTGCAACCAAGCCGAGACCGCTGATCCTCCCATCGGTCGCAGCCGCACTCGCATCCGCACGGGCGTGGCGCGATACGCTCTCGACCCGGCGAACGCCGACCGACTGTGGACGGTCTCCGAAAACCTACTCAAGGCGGCCAAGTAGCGATTGGCAAGCCGCCGAAATCCGGGACGACCTTTTCAGCAGCCCGGTATGTCGGGCCAAATGGTGGAGACGGTTGGTCTCCTACCATTCGCCCGGTATTGGCACATTTACGCTGTTCCGCCAATTCTTGTCACGTACGACGCGCCCGTGAACGCCCGACCCCGCGAGCCCGTTCGGGTTGACCCCATGAGGCAAGTCGCCGCTGTGTCGGTGTCCGCGAACCCGTCGTCCGTAGCGGCAGCGTCCAGCCCAACCAGCTCGGCGACCTTCGGAGTGTTCCCGGTGAGCATCCAGGTCGGGGCGCGGGCGTCGCCCTCGGAGTATTACTCCCCCGCCCACCATGGACGCGGCGACGGTCCATCGTCGCGGGCCATGGCTTTGTTCGCGGTGTCGTTGTAGTAGCTGATGATCCACTTCGCCAACCAGGGATATCGTCAACACCTCCGATCACCTCGCCTCGGGAGCGAACCGCGTTACCGCGGAGGCATTTTCGGGTGCGCCAGAAACCAGTATCGCGGTTCCTGTGCCAAAGTGCCCACGCCCTATTTGGAGATGATGGCGTTGGAGATGTTGGGATGCAGCGGATTTGATGCGTGGAGACAGGATCGGATGGACCTGCATGGCAGGTCGATAGGTGGGTACTGTTGGGCAACAATGCTTTAGGAGATAAAAGTGAGAAGTACCTGATGACCGCTGAGGCGTCGAGCGTCGCCTGCACGCGGTAGGGAGGAATGCCGCGTTACCCGCCGCGGTGACCTACCCGATCACGAAGTTGCTATGGCCGCACCTCTCACGGTGAACGCTCGCGCCGCCATACTTGAGCGAGATCACCACCGGACGCAACCGGACAGCTACCGGGTCATCGCTGCGGCCCTTGCCCGGGATCTGCGTCCGGTCAACTCTTCGGCAATTGGGCGGGCGGGTAGGCGAGTGCGGTCGGCCCGGTCGACACACGCGACTCAGCTGCAAAGGGTGGATCGTTGGCGGCCGGTCCTCACAGAAATTCTTCTTCCCTATGGGGTCTGCCACACAACAACTTTCAAACTCGACCGAGTCGGAATGTCGGTGCCGCATCCGTCACGCCTTGGCTAGCACGCCGCCGTCGACGAGCATCGCTGAACCCGTCATGGCACTTGATGCGTCGGAGAGTAGGAATGCGATCGGCTCGGCGATCTCGCGGGTTTCGATCGGACGCCCGATGGGTTGAAAGTCGGCGAGGGATCGTTCAAGCTCGCTTCGGCCGCCGAGCATCTCGTAATGAGGGACGTTAAGTGCGGTGTCGACGAAACCCGGGCAGACGACGTTGGCGCGCACGCCCTGGTGCGCGTGGTCCAGCGCGATGGCCTTGGTGAGCATCAGGATGGCACCTTTGCTCGCGGCGTAGAGGGCAAGTTTCTTTTCGGCGCCGATCGAGTTGATGGAACCGACGTTCACAATCGATCCTGTGTGCTGCTCGATCATGATGGGCAGCGCGGCCCGACAGCACAGGTACGTTCCGCGGACGTTCACGCCGAAGATTGCGTCAAATTCGGCCAGCGTGCTGGAGGGGACGTCGTTGGGGATAAGCACGCCGGCGTTGTTGACGAGGCCGTCGAGGCGTCCGAATTGCGCGAGCGCGTCCGCGAAGCCGCGGTTGACGCTGGCTTCGTCTGTGACGTTCAGCTGGATGGGGTGCCAGCGGGCGTCGTCATGCACCGCCGAAAGGGCGGCGAGTTCACTATCGTCACGACCCGTCGGTATGACGGTGGCGCCCTGTTCGTAAACGACGTCGGCGGTGGCGGAGCCGATTCCGCCGGCCGCCCCGGTGATGAGGACGATCTTGTGGTCCAGCAGTCCCATGAGGTGTCCTAGTCTTCGGTGCGGAGGTTACGAGGCCACGGGTTGGTCGTCGGTGAGCACACCGCCGGGCTCCTCGGTGAGCGCCTCGGGCGCAAAGATCAGGTAGCCGACGAACACCAGAATCCCGATCCCCAAAACGACCGCTGCGATGATCACGGCGGTGCGGAAGTTCTCGGGCAACACAAGGGCACTCAGCTCGAAGGCCAGCCACACCAGCGATGCGCCGACGACGTAGGGCGCGGACCGGCCAAGGGTGAAGACATCGTCTGCCTTGGGCAGTCTGTCCTTCGTCACGGCGAACAGGATGACCGTGGCGAGATAGATGATGGCGGGCAGGATGGTGGCGGCGGTGAACAGGTTGCTCAGCGCGGTGGTCTGGTTTCCTACGGCGAGCATGATGACGACCAGTCCGGCGAAGATGAGCAGTGTCGCGGCGATCGGGCTGTCGGTGCGGCGGGCCACGGTGGAAAACAGTCGGCTTGCCGGGAAACGCTTGTCGCGTGCCATGGCGAAGACCATCCGCGATCCGCTCATCATGATGATCAGTGAGTTGGCGAACAGTGAGATGACGAAGATGACGAGGAAGATGTTGGCCACCACACTGCCGAGCTGAGCCTGCATGATGTCGGTGATCGGGGTGGCGCTGTTGCTGATGTCGATGACGTTGGGCATCGCCACGACCAGCGCGATCAGGAACAGCAACCCGAGCGCACCGGAGGCTGCGGTCGCCCTTATCATCGCTTTCGGAACAACCTTGGTCGGATTCTGGGTCTCTTCGGCGAGGTTTGCGATGGATTCGAAGCCCACGATAGTGAACGCGCCGAGGAGAACGGCAAGCATGAACGGCCCGTTGAAGCCGTAGTAACCGGGACCCTCGGGCACCACACCGGTGGAGGTCAGATTGGCCAGATCACCTTTGCCGCCGGCCACTGCCACGACAAGCAGCACGATCGTCAGTCCGGCGACTCCGACGATCTCGGTCACCACGGCAGCGGCGTTGATACGCGCAGCGAGTTTCGTCCCGAAGATGATGACGCCAGCCTCAATGGCCGCCACTGCGATCGTCAGCGCTTCGGCGACGTGCAGGCTGGGTGCGATGTGCAGCAGCGGCATCAGGGCCTGGGTCACGAAGCCGTAGTTGGTCGCCACCACAACCACTGCGAGGAACGCGTAGGACAGCCAGCCGAAAATCCACCCGACTTTGGGGCCAGCAAGTCGGGAGGCCCATTGGTAGGAGAACCCGGCCAGGGGGATGCGGGCGGCGAAATGCGCGTAGATGAGTGTGATGAGCAGCTGCCCGATCGCGGCCGGGATCCACATCCACAGTCCTCTCGGACCCGACGTCGCCAACAGGAAGGCGAAGGTGGTGAAGATGCCGCTGGTGATCGAGATGAAGGAGAATCCGACCGCGAACGAGCTGAACGACTTCAGCGTGCGGTCGAATTGCTGCTTGTAGCCGAACTGTTCAACGTCGGCGTCCGATGGTGTGCTCACGAATGTTCCTTGTGTCGGGAGTGGAAGGGCGTTGATGCGGGGTCGGTCTGTCGCCAGGCGGTGACCCCGGCGGTGTCGGAGAACAGCGCCGGGATGCCCCCGGTGTGCCAGAACACGATCGGGCCGTCGACTTTGGCCGCCCGGTCGACTACTGCGTGCAGCGCTTTAGCGCTGTACACCGAATCAGTTAGCACCGCTTCATTTTTCGCCAACAGATCGAATGCGGCCTGTCCGCCGGTTGTGGGAACGGCGTACGCCTCACCCAGGTATCCGCGCAGAACGGTGGGTTCGACGACGCCTGGATCCGCGCCGAGCAAGGTGTGCAGGCCGCCCTCGATCGTGACGACGTCTCGAGCAAGGTCGGTCTGGGTTTTGGCGACTCCGACGCCGATCACCTGCGGGCCTTCGGCAAGGACACGGTGTGCGAAGTCGAGACCCGCCTGCGTTCCGCCCGTCGACGTGGCGTGCATGATCGATTCCGGTGCAATCCCATGTTCGTCGAGTTGCTCGAGCAACTCGAGATAGGCCGCGACAAAGCCGAGCGCTCCGATGGGTGTCGAGCCACCCACCGGGATCATCAACGCTCGGCGACCGGCGGCGGCGAGTTCGTCGATGAGGGATCGAGCGATGGTTTCCAGCTCGTCCCAATCGTGTGTTCCGGCGAAATGCAATTCAGCGTTGAGCGCGACGTCGAGGGAGAGGTTGCCGCTGGGTCGAGAAGGCCGAGCGCCCCCCAACACCAAGTGGCAGTCCCATCCCGCCAGACATGCTGCCGCAGCGACACTTCGGGCATGGTTGGACTGCGGAGCTCCGACAGTCACCACGGTGTCGATATCGCCCCGCTCAACGGCATTGCCGAAGATGTACTCGATCTTTCGCGCCTTATTGCCGCCCAGCGCTAGGCCGGTCAGGTCGTCACGTTTGATCCAGACGTCGCCGCCTACCGCGGTGGAGAAGCGCGCGGCGTAGGTCAGTGGTGTCGGCAGGTTGGCCAGCGAGAGCCGGGGATGCCCGGAGAGCGCTTGCACCAGCTCCACTCGCGTGCACGGCATACCGGAGATCCTCTGCGTGTTCGGTGTAACCGATCAGACGATATCATTCTGTTCGGTACTAGGGACGGTAGAGTAGCCGTGGTTCGCAGTCAACAGCGCACCTAACCGGTCAGGAGACGGCCTTGGATGCTGACCTCACCCCGACCATCGGTAAGCGTCTGCGTGAGATGCGGAAGATGCGTGGGTTGACCGTCCGTGAGCAGGCCAGTCTGCTGCAGGTCAGTCCATCGACTCTGTCTGAACTCGAACGCGGAATCGCCGGGATCTCGTTGCAACGACTGCAGTCGGTTGCTCACAGCCTGGGGGTCAGCATCTCCGACCTACTCACCCACGACGAATCCCCGACTACCGAGGCCCGGCCTCTCGAAATCAGTCAGCCCGCCGATCTCGGTGCGACATCAATCCGCCGCGGACGCGGCGTGCACTACACCCTCGTGGGATCACACGGAGAGCACACGCTGCAGCCCTACCGCATCATGTTCGATGCCGGGGCCGGATATGCCGACGATCCCATCGCCCATCCGGGAGAGGAGTTCGTCTACGTCCTCTTCGGCGACGTGCACCTGCATCTGGGCGATCAGCAGCATCTGCTGACGACCGGGAGCTGCGCTCGGTTCGATAGCGGAGTGCCCCATGCGTTCTCGAACGCGTCACACTCGAACGTCGCCGGCCTGATCGGAGCGGGAACGCCACCTTGGTAACACGTTGCCGTTATCGGTCAGGATCCGCTCGGGAGCCCCGGAGGTCCGCAAAATCTCCGCCGGCGGCCATCCGCTAATCCCCAAGCGGGGCACCC
>NZ_JAVRPS010000415.1:0-7745 GCF_032162105.1 Mycobacterium sp.
GCACCCAGCGAGTCGACCGGCAGCGGCACGCCCAAGCCGACCGCAGCGGCAGAATCGACCAAGACGTCGCCCACCGTCTCGGCCGGCGAAGACAGCACACCGGAGTCCTCGACATCTAAGTCCTCGACACCGGGACCAGCGAGTGCGCCATCCACCTCCTCACTCGACGTCATCGTCTCGACGAGCTCAACCCCGTTCGCGGGTGCCACCTCGCCCGATCCCACCTCATCGGGAGGGAACTCGATGACGCACACCGTGCAGCGTGCGGTGGTGGCCGCGCTGGCGGAGGTGAACCCCGTGGTCGACCCGGGATCCCCGGGTCCGGCGGCCCGATCGTTCGTGTCGGGTACCGGGTCGGCAACCGCGGCAGCGACATCGCGCGTGGCATTGGCGCCGACTCCGGCGGTCGTGTCCGTACTGCCAGCGGCCGCCCCACCGGTCGCACCGCCACTACCGGGCAATGCCATCATCGGCCTGCTGTCGGAAGTGTTCTCGGCGGTGAACACGCTGATCTCGCCGAATCCGGCTGTGCCCCCGGCGGATCCGTTGCACTTGCTGGTGTTCGAGGTGGTCCGTCGCATCGAAATGACCCTCGGGCTGCCGGTGGCGGGCACCCCCATCGTCGTCACCTCCGATCCGGTGATCGGCACGAACCCGGTATCCACTACTCCTGGAGTCCCCACCGCCGACGACGTGGTTCAAACTCCGTACGGGGACATCGGTCCGTGGCTGCTGGAGTCCAACGGACAGATCTCGGACTTCGGCGGACAGCAACTCGGCGGCAAGACGCTCCTGGAGCCGATCAACGTCATCATCGTCGATCCGACGTCGAGCACCGCCGCGGAGGCCACCGCCAAATTCAACGCGAGTATGAGTCAGGCCGGATTCCCGGCCCTGCCAATACACTCCACCGGCTTTCAAGGCACCATCGACGGCGAGACATACGGTCAACAGCCCACCGGCATCCTGGACGCTTACTCCAACAACTCCTTTCTGCTCCCGGACGACCATGCCCGCGCGTTCGGACCCGACCCCGTGCAGACCGCGTCGGGATTCGTCTGGACTGTCGCGGCCAGCCGCGAACAATGGGGTCTCTCCGGCCTCGTGCCGACGCATACGTATACCTCGTACAACGCCGCCCGCGACGAACTCGCCAGTCGGCTCATCCTCAGCGGCGCAACGTTGGTCGGCATCGTCCCCTTGAGCAATTCGGTGGACAGCGCTACCCAGACCACCGGCGATCACGACGGCTATGCCATCGTCATCCAGCTGAACAACTGATAGGTCGCGACGCGCAGGCACCTCGCCCGATCCGCTGGCCGTAGCCGAAGCGTGACAGATCCTTGATCGAATTGCTAAGGCGCACCTACACATCGAATCACCACGTCTCCCCTACGATTCCAATTGACATCGGTGTAATTAAAGGAATCGGAAGCCATGCGTCAGGTTGTTCGGTGTGTTCTTGCAGCGATCGTGATGACTGCGAGTGTGGTGGCGGGGCCGGCCGGCCCCAGCGTGGCGGCGATAAACCAGTCGTATCGGTCCGCCATCGCATCGGTTCTGCCGACACAGGACGCGGTGGTGGGTGTGGCACACCCCGTGGTGGTGACGTTCAGCGGGCCCGTCGCCGACAGGCACTTGGCCGAGAGCGCCATCGACATCAAATCGGTACCCGCGATGACCGGCAAGTACGAATGGCTCGACAACGAGGTCGTACAGTGGGTTCCCGACCGATTCTGGCCGGCGCACAGCACGGTGGCGCTGTCGGTGGGCAGCCTGTCGACGAACTTTCAGACCGGTCCTGCCGTCGTTGGCGTGGCCAGCATCTCGGATCACACGTTCACCGTCAGCATCGACGGAGTCGAGGCTCGGCCGCCGTCTGAACTGCCGTCACCGCACCACCGACCCCACTGGGGAGAGGCGGGCGTGTTCCCGGCCTCGATGGGTAGGCCGGACTACCCGACACCGGTCGGCACCTACACCGTCTTGGCCAAAGAACGCGACGTGGTGATGGATTCGAGCAGCGTCGGCATTCCCGTCGACGCTCCCGACGGTTACCTGCTAGACGTGGAATACGCCGTCCGCATCACCAGCCGTGGCCTTTTCGTGCATTCGGCTCCGTGGGCGGTCAACTCGCTCGGGCACGAGAACGTCAGTCACGGCTGCGTCAGCCTGAGTCCCGAGGACGCCGAGTGGTACTTCAACACGGTCAACGTTGGCGACCCGGTGATAGTGCGGGAGAACAGCCTCGAAGTTCCTCGCGCAGTGTCGGGTTGACGCGGCTCTCCACCCAGATGCATGCGCGCGTCTCGTGGCGCGGTCGTCGTACAGAATTTCGCCGAGACCGAATCGGTATGAGACCGTGTCGCTTACGAGCACACCGTGCCCTAGAAAGTGGCTATGCGCTTCTCACGCACGGCGATTGGCGCACCGCCCATCGAGGAACCGAACGTCACCATTTGGAAACGACACGGTGCGGCATGGTGCACGGGCGCCGTTTGCCTTTGATAATTGACGCAGCCGTCTAACCGCGACTTCGGTGCGGGCATTCGGTTCTGTTGCACCACTTGAACGCCGAATGTCTGAGCCGGAATGAAGGAGCCAACGTCGATGACGATCTTTGATCGATTCAACATCGCAGTAATTGCTGCTGGAGCTGGGTTGTGCGGGGTCGCCGTGGCGTTGAGCCCTGGCGTTGCAGCGGCCCAATGGGTCACCGGCGGCTACGACTGCATGGAGACGTCGGCGGGCGAGGTCGGTGCAGCGCCGGCAGCGGCGGGCGTGGTCGGTGCAGCGCCGGCTGCGGCCGGCTGCGGTCCGGCCAGCGCTCCGATCGCTGACATGGCGGGTATTCCGATGGCCTTGCCCGGTCCAGTGCCGGTCGCAGCGCCGGTTCCGGTCGCTGCTCCGGTACCCGTCGGTGCGCCAGTTCCGGTGGGCGCTCCCGTCCCCGTCGGTGCGCCCGTGCCAGTGGGCGCTCCCGTACCCGTGGGCGCACCGGTTCCGGTCGCTGCCCCCGTGGCTGTGGCGGCTGGGCTCGTTGACATGGCTGGTGGCTTCGCGGGCAAGGGCGACCCGATTGCTCCCCCGCCGGCCGGCGCCCCGGTGTCCGGTCAGCCGATCCTGCCCGGTCCTACCGGCTGACGAGACGACGGTCGCCGGGTCAAGTCCTGAACCGGGGCTGGAACTCAGCGACGGCTGGTATCGAACCAGCGACCCTCCGTGTGTGCGATGGCTTGCCGGACAACCTGCTTGTCCAAATGCGCAGGCGCGCATGGTCAGCGGTGAGCTGGCGCGAGTGGCAAGTTGGCACCTGGAGTCGAACATGTGTTCTAATGGACTCTCCGCGCCAGCCCGCACAGTGCGGGCGATGTTCAGAAGGAGTTCGCCGCAACGATGACCGTAGACACTCTGGCAGCAGAAGCGCCGCCCACCTACTCCGACACTCCCGACGTCGTGGTTCCTTCTGTCGAGAGCACCTCGCCTGCGAGCACACCGGCGCCCGACGCGCCCAACGCCGAAGCTCCTGCCGCAGAGAAGCCCAAGAGGGCTCCGGCCAAGAAGGCGGCCGGCAAGAAGACCAAGACTCTCGAGCTGACCCTCACTGTCACCGGTACCGCCGACGGTGACTGGCGCGCCGAGCTCAAGCACGGCACCACCTACCTGGCCCGCAACCTCGCGGTCGCGGCCGCCGCCGTCTCCCGCGCGGCCAAGGAACTGCACGAGGACCTCTCCACCCCGATCGACGAGGTCATCGAAGAGGCGCGCTCCCAGCAGGCCGCAAGGGTCGCCGCCCTCGAAGCCGAACTAGAAGCCGCCCGCAAGACACTCGCCGACCTGGACTGAGCTCCCTGAACCAAGCCGCTCACCGCGTCTGATCAGCGCTCAGTCCGAGCTCCTTTGCGGTTGTGTACCTGAGCAAACCCGTCCCGGGACGTTCGGCTCGTACGGTCGTCAACCGGCGGCTGCCCGCAACGCTGCCAGCAGCGGTGTGGCTGCTTCCGTGAGGAATAGGTCCTGGCCATCGTCGCCGATCTGGACGAGCGCGATGTCGGTGAAACCGGCTTCCCAGTAGGCGCGGACTGCATCGACGATCGCGTCCAGATCAGGGCCGCACGGGATCGAGTTTGCGACGTCGTCGGGACGTACGAACTGAGTGGCGCCAGAGAACCCGGCAGTCGTCGGAAGGTCGGCGTTCACCTGCCAGCCACCACCGAACCAGCGGAACTGCCCGTGGGCACGGGTGATCGCGGCTTCGCGATCAGGATCCCAGCAGATCGGGATCTGCCCGACCACCCTGACGTCGCCGGGCAGCCCCGTCGCGCGGCGCGCGGCATGCCACGAGTCGACCAGGTCCTGGTCTGGTTCCACGGCGATCAGATGATCCGCCAGGGGGGCGAACGTCTCGATCGACTTCCGCCCGGACACTGCCGCGGCGATGGCGACCGGAACGTCGGGGATATCCCACAGCCGGGCCGAGTCGACCTCGAAATACTCGCCGGTCCAGTCAACGAGTTCGCCAGTGAACAATTCGCGAATGATCTGAATGGCCTCGCGAAGCATGCCGTGCCTGCGCAGAATCGTTGGCCAGCCCTTGCCGATCACGTGTTCGTTGAGGTTCTCGCCACTGCCCAGCCCGAGCGTGAAACGCCCGTCGGCGAGGATCTGCAGCGTCGCCGCCTGCTGTGCCACGACCGCCGGGTGGTACCGCATCGTGGGGCAGGTGACGTAGGTGAACAACTCGACCCGCTCCGTGGCCTGGGCTACCGCACCCAGGACGGTCCACGCGTTGGGCGCGTGTCCCTGCGCCGCCAGCCATGGCGAGAAATGGTCGCTGGACACCTCGAAGTCGAAACCCACGTGTTCTGCCGAAACGGCATACCGGACAAGATCTTTCGGCCCGCTCTGCTCGGTCATCAAGGTGTAGCCAAACCGTGTCATGGCCACGCGGATACCCGCCCGGGGGCAAGCCCAAAACCGTGACGCCTTGGACGCGCTCGATTACTGCAGTTGGCCGATTGGGCTCACGTCGATGTGCTTGCAAAGATCGTCTGGATTATCGAACACCATGGTCGCGCCAGCGCTCTGCAGCTCCTGAGCCGATACTCCTCCGCTGCGAACTCCGATGCTGATCACCCCGGCCCGGGCGGCGGCTTCAGCGTCCCACACCGAATCGCCGACGAACACCGCGCGCGAGGGCTGCACGCCGGCTCGGTCGAGGGCGACGGCAACGATGTCGGGTTCGGGCTTGGCGGTGTCGACATCCTCAGACGACGTGACCGCCGATAGGAGGTCCTCACAGTCGAGCAACGATCGCAGCCTCGCCAGCTCGTCTTCGGGCGCCGACGTCGCCAACACCACCTGCATCCCCCGTGAGGCGACCCGGTCCAGGAGTTCACGCGCACCGGGCAACAGCGAAAGATACAACGACAGCTCCGCGTAGTACCGCGAATGCAGCTGCGATGCCCGCTGCCTGGCGGTCCCGTCCGCCCCGCCCGACAACGCTTTCACCAGTTGCGTTCCGTCCATCCCGATCGCACGGTGTATCCGCCAGGACTCCACCGCGATACCGGTCTCCCTGAACGCACGACACCAGGCGTGGACGTGCAGGTAATTCGAGTCCACGAGGGTGCCATCGATGTCAAACAGCACCGCAGGGGGTGAATCGGCTAAAGCGGGCATGCCAGGATCCCATCGGTTGAAAGCCAAGTAGTCACCGCGACAACCACTCTCAGCCATGCGTTGCGACGACCGCTGGCGAACCGCAGATCATCGACCAGGCCACTGAGCGCTTCGCCTCGCCGTTCCGGTGGCCCACGAAGAATCGACGAGGGATGCACGGTCACCACCAGGTCGGGATTGCGCATGCCGTCGTCGGTGGCCAGGTGAAACAGCTCGCCTCGGTGCGCGGTGAGCCAAAAGTCATTGCCCAGCAACGATTTGGCTGCGACAGCGCCCATGAGGACCACCCCGTCGGGTTCCACGGCGTCGAGTTCGGCGACCAGCCACGGCCGACAGGCCACCGCCTCCGTTCGGCTGGGTGTCTGGTGTATGCGGCGCTTGCTCCGCTCGGCGCGGACGGTGAACTTGAAGTGCTTGACCGCGTTGGTGACATACAGCTCGTCCCGACCGATCCCAGCGGCGTCAAGCGCTTTGTCGAGGATCCGCCCGGCAGGCCCGACGAACGGTGCGCCGGGTCCATCTTCGACGCTCATCTGGTGTCAGCCATCCGTCCTCCTGATCATTCAGTGACGACTAGCGCTACATCGGCGGGATCGAAGAGCGGGAGGCCCGGCCCCTGCGGGCCGGACCTCCCGATCGACGTTTGCTGTTACTGCTCGGCCTTCTCGCGAACCTCGCTCGCCTTGGCCGCACCGCGCGCGGCCTCCGCCTCGGCTTCCTTCTTCGCGGCCTCGCGTTGCGCGTCAGCTTTGTCTTGCTGGGCTTCGCCTTCGCGCCGAATGTCATCACGGCCGGTAGCCGAGCCGATGACCTCTTTGGCCTTGCCCTTGACGCCTTCCACGACGCCGCTGATACCTTCTGCCGGTCCGCTCTTGTCGTCAGCCATCACAGATCCCTTCGCTGGTTGATCCCATCGTCGGCGCGCTGCTCGCTGAACGCTCCACGTGACGGGGCATCTGCCCCGGTGTTGCACCAGCCGATTTCCCACACCGCGCGACGACCAAACCCGACGTGCGAAGTCGCACCCTGAACAACCAGCGGAGACGGTGCCACGAGGCCCACGCCTGAAGGTTTGAATTTGTAAGCCTCTCCCCGAGGCTTCGACAAGCTCGTCACCGACCCAAAGAGGGGCTCTGAACTGCGTTTGGTGGTGGTCCCGGCTGGTATCGAACCAGCGACCTTCCGCGTGTGAGGCGGACGCTCTCCCACTGAGCTACGAGACCTGGGAGACGCACCGATCAGAGATCGATGGGACGTCAGAGATTAACACGGACGTCCGTGTGGCCGAGAATCCCGACGGCCGGACCTCGGCAACTCTGCGGCGGTATGGTCACCGCCATGACGCTGCGCCTGGCCTCATTCTCGTCGGCCTCGGCGCGGGGCTGCTGTCCGGCTGCGGCGGCTCGGACCCCGCTCCTGTCGCGTCGGCACCCTCGATGCAGCGGGCGACCACGGTCCGTTCGGCACCCACCGAATCACCGGCGGCCTCACGCAAGAGCGAGCGCCGGGCACCGGTGAATCCCGCGTCGTGACCGAATTGGTCGGGTTCAGGTCGCAGAGCAGCAACGTCGGCTGCTACCTCGACGTGGACGACGTCCGCTGCGACATCGCCGAGGCCGATTGGTCGCCGCCGCCTCGCCCCGCAGATTGTGAATACGACTACGGGCAAGGCATCACGCTCGTGCCCGGCGGCCGCGCCGAATTCGTCTGCGCCGGCGACACGGCGCTCGTGCCGGACGGCAATGCCCTCGCGTACGGCCAGTCGATCTCGGCCGGGGTGCTGCAGTGCGACAGCGCGGAGTCGAGCATCACGTGCCGCGACATCAACACTGGGCGTGGCTTCGCGATCGCGCGCGAGGCGTATCGGGTGTTCTGATCCCCTCGACACGGCGTCGGGGGGATTTGTGCGCCCTCGCGTGCTTGGACTAATGTTGCGCTTCGCGACGGGCGACGATCTCGCCCGTGGCACGCGGATGTAGCGCAGTTGGTAGCGCATCACCTTGCCAAGGTGAGGGTCGCGGGTTCGAATCCCGTCATCCGCTCGAAGGTGCAGTGGCATCAAC
>NZ_JAVRPS010000416.1:0-4743 GCF_032162105.1 Mycobacterium sp.
GCTGGCGGCGGTCGGCCGGTTGGACGAGGCTGCGGCCCAGGCCGGCGACGGATTAGAGCAGGCCCGCCGGGAAGGCAACGCGATGGCCCTTGCAATCTGGGCCGCGGTTGACGGGGTTGTCCACCTCGCGGCGGGCCGGTTGTCTGCCGCGCGCGCCGCCGTTGAATCCCTGCCGCCCCGACACGCAACAATCGCGACCCCGGGGGACATGATCCGCACGATGATTCTGGCCGACGTGGCGGCGCGCACGGAAGACCGAACGTTGTTGCAGCAGATGACTAATGACGCGCGCGACGCCTACCCCACCGGCTCAACTCTGGTACGTCGCGGAGCGGCGCATGTGCTAGCGCTGGCGGCGTGGCAGCGCGACGACGTCCATGAAGCGATGCGCTGGCTGGGCGGCGACATCACGCTGTACGAATCACCAATCTGGACCCAGGTCTTAGATCAGGTGATCTTGGGTGCGCGGGTGGCGTCGGCGGCCGGGGATGCCGGCTTGCGCGCACGTGTCCTGCAGGCCACTGACCTGCTTGAGCGGGAGCGGCCGGCGATCCCGTTGTTCACCGGGGTAGCCGGATACGCGCGCGGACTACTCGAGTGTGATGCCCAGGCACTGGTGGCTTCCGCGGAGCTGCTTCACTCGTTGTCGCGGCCGCTTCTGTACGCCGCGGCCGCCGAGGACGCCGGCGCTGAACTCTCACGCACCGACCGGGGTGATGAGGCGCTGGATCAGCTCAACGCCGCGTTCGACACCTACCTGCACCACGAAGCGCTCGCCGATGCGCGCCGGGTGGGCCGCGAGTTGCGCCGGTTGGGTGTGGAACGTCGCATCGTCAGCCAGCCGCGGGCAAAAGCGGGCTGGGACAGCCTCACCGACTCCGAGCTCAAGGTGGTCAACCTGATCGCACAGGGCGTGACCAACCGCGACGCCGCCATGCAGCTGCACCTTTCCCTGCATACGGTGAAAAACCACGTCCACAATGCGTTCGCCAAGCTGGGCATCAACTCCCGCGCCCAATTGACGCAGCTCATGCCCGGGTCCGATTAACCAGCCCGTCTCATATCGGGTCCGCCTAGTACTAGGTCCATGCGGCTCTAAACATGAATCCTCGGGCCATGGTGCTGGGCTGCCCGCGCGGCGACCGTAGTAGTCGTCAACTAATCACGTTCTCACTCGAACGACGGCCGAGGCTAGGCCAGACACCGCGCTCGTGAGCAGACGAGAGAAGGACCAACGATGCTGAGTGCAACGCTTGGAATGCTGGCGATGGTGCCGGTGGTGTTCGGTGCCGCTGGGTACGCGATGGTGTCCCGATGACCGCATACTCGCCTAGCTCGGTCGCCGAATCAGCAAGTAGCACTATCGATTCCGACGCGCAGGCACGACGCGCGAACGATGGCGAACTGAGCGCAGGGTGTCAATCTGGCCTGACGATTGATGAGGATGCAGTGGACGGACTCTTGACCGCCGAGGAACTTGCTGCCGAATTCGACGAGAACCTCGACGATGGCAAGTTGTACGCCAAGTATCGCCGGCTCGCCGCCGAACAGGCCGCCTTGCGCCGGCTCGCCACGCTCGTCGCACGCGGCGTTGAACCTTCGGAGGTATTTGGCGCGGTCGCCGACGAGATGCGCCGATGCGTGCCTGCGGCTGCCGCAGGGTTGTGGCGATACGAAACGACCGGCGAAATTACGCTGCTCAGCCTCGCGGCTTACCTTCCTGACGCGGCGATGAAGTGGCCGGTGGGCACTCGAACATCGATCGAGGGCAACACCCTCGCGGCGGTGGTGCAACGCACCGGCCGCCCTGCCCGGATGGACACCTACGACAACGCCACCGGAACTTTCGCCGAGCTCGTCCGCGCAATCGGCCTGAGCGCTGCGGTGGGAGTCCCCATCATCGTCGACGGACGCCTGTGGGGCCTGGCGGCCGTCGGCTCGGACCGGCCAGGCCCCATGCCGGCCGACACAGAGGACCACATGGGCCACTGTGCCGAACTGATAGCCACTGCACTCGTGGCCGGTCATCGCGACGAGCAGAACCGGCAGCTCCTGGCTGAGGGGTCACAACGCTTGAGTCTGATTGACGCCCTGCTTGAGGGACGGGCCTTCGACGATTGGAGCCTGCGGGATCTCGCCGGCCATCTTCGGCTGCCGATCAATGGTCCTTTTGTGGTCATCGCCGCCCACGTTCCCAGCGCGGGCGATGAGCCGCTACCCGAGATCGGGTCGAAGCTTCGTAGCCTTGACATATTCTCAGCGTGGCGGCTGCTGCCTGATGTGCAGGTCGGAATCGTGCACGTCACGTCCGAACGAAAACTCGACACGGTTATTGGCCTGGTATCTCGGATGACGACTGCGCGGGTGGGCGTAAGTGCGGCCTTCGGGGATCTGCGCGATACGCGACGAGCCCTGCATGTCGCAAGGGTGATGTTGCGGGGCCCGACCGATTCCACATCCTCGGTCGCCGTGTTCGACGGCTCCATCCTGGCCACCGCTGCCGTCAGCGCGCCGGAGGCGATGATCAAAACGGTCGGGGCTGCGTTGGACGGTTTTGGCAACCTTCCCGACGAGGACCGGGAGATGCTGTTCGAAACGTTTCGGGTCTGGCAGGACAACGATGCGTCGGTGTCCGGTGCGGCTGAGGTACTTATTTGCCACCCGAACACCGTCCGCCACCGGTTGCGCCGGATCGAGAAACACACCGGCCGATCCCTCTCGCGGCCAAGGGATGTCGCCGAGCTGTGTTTGGTTTTCGAGGTACATCGCCGTCTGATGTAGCCGAAAACCATTGAGGCTGTAGACGAGCGGAAGGCCGCCACGATAACGATGCTGCCTAGTCAGGGCCCGCGCGCGTAGCACATCATGCAAAGCCGTTGTCGTGACGTGCGAGGTGGGCGTGTCACAGTTTGCGATGTCTGAAGCGACGTCGACGCCCAGGTGCTCAATGGAATCATCACTCCGCGGCTGCTGACATACATACTGATTCTGGCCAACAGATCGACGGTGCTGGGATCGGCCAAGGACGGCCCTATCATGCAAAGCCGTTGCCACACTGTGCGTAGCCGAAGTCGGTCTGCTCTCGTTCGTCGTGCTCGTTCAAACGGTTCTTGGGCTCGGCTGCCGGTGTTCCCCGCTACACCTAACCGGATTCATCGCTGTCATCGGGGCCAATGACGTGGGTTCCCTAGCGGGCAATAGTCGGGACATGACAGCCACCGCGGCGTCGAGAGTTGAAAGGAACCAACATGAGCAGCAACAGTTTGGTTACACCAACCCTGTCTACAGGCTTCGACGTCAACGCGCATTTCCGCTCTGTCATGAGCGATCTCGGACTGTCGCCCGAAGACACCGGCGGCGCAATAACTTTTGTTGGCGTGGATCCGATTTTCCCGACCGTGCATCGGCTCGGGGCGTGCATCGGCATCCCGATCATGGCCGGGGCGGCGGGCATCGCCGATATCTGGCGCCAGCGCACCGGCCGCGGCCAGGACCTGAGCCTCGACCTGCGCAAGGCCATCCACGGCATCAACCCGATGTACAAATTCATGCCCACGATCAACGGCTACCCCTACCAGCTGCCATATTTCATCGGCAACCCGATGGGGTTCGACCTGTACCAGACCAAGGACGGCCGGTTCTTCCTGCCGACGGGGGCCTACCCGCGCCTGCTGAACAGCATGTGCACGTTCCTGGAGTGCTCGCCGGACAAGAACAGCATCGCCAAGACCGTGTCCAAGTGGGACGCCATGGAACTCGATGAGGCGGCCGCTGACAAGGAGCTTGTCTTCGCCGTCGTGCGCACGCCCGAAGAGTGGGCAGCCCACCCCCAGGGCAAGTACCTCGCCGAAAAGCCGTTGGTGGAAATCGTCAAGATCGGCGATAGCGATCCAGAGCCGTTCACACCGGCGGCACGCCCGCTGTCGGGGCTGCGGGTGCTGTCGGCAACCCACGTCATCGCCGGCAACGTTATGTCGCGCACGTTGGCCGAGCACGGCGCCGAGGTGCTGCAGATCGCCCACCCCGAAGAGTTTGAGCACGAGGCCCTAATGCAGGACCCCTGCGCCGGGTTCACCTCCTCGGCGTGGCTGGACCTCAACCAGCCCGAAGCCCGCCAGAAGGCCTACGAACTCGCCGCCGGCGCAGACGTATTCGTCGAAAGCTACCGCACCCGCAAGATCTCCAAGCTGGGACTGTCGCCCGAGGAACTGGCCGCCCGCCGCCCCGGCATCGTCTACGCCTCCGCACGCTGCTACAGCTACGACGGGCCGTGGGCCAACCGGGCGGGGTTTGACATGGAAGCCCTCTGCGTCACCGGGTTCACCACCGAAGAGGGCACCCCCGAACGGCCAGCGTTCCCCCCGACCCACGTCAAGAACGACTACAACGCCGGCTACCTCGGCGCGGCCGGCATCCAAGCCGCCCTCATCCGCCGGGCCAAGGAAGGCGGCAGCTACCACGTGCGCGTCAACCTGGCCCGCTGCGCAATGTGGTTCATGTCCTTGGGCAAACTCGACAAGAACGCCCCAACGCCCACCGGCGAGCAGCACCAAATCCTGGACCCGGCCAGCATTACCGCGCAAACCCCCTACGGGGAACTCGTCCGACTCGCCCCTCCCGTGAAGTTCTCCGAAACCAAGCCCTACTGGCAAGACCCCGTCCTGGTGGTGCGGGGGTCAAGCAAGGCGCAATGGAAGGACGGCTGACTCCTCGGGTTACAGGCAGTAAGTATCCCGAGCGCCC
>NZ_JAVRPS010000417.1:0-2748 GCF_032162105.1 Mycobacterium sp.
ATCTTCTCCTCGGCGGCCGGCTTGAGGCACCACAGCGTGGTATCCCAGTTGCCTGCGTAGTACCGCATCCCCGGCAGGAAGGAGACCTTGCGCGGGAACAGGTTTCCGAGCACCACGGTCCCGGCGACCACGACGAACAACACGATCGGCCACGGGCTCTGCAGGTCGCCGAGGCCGATCCCGGCGTGCCCGACGAACAGCGCCAGCACGCTGAACATCATGAACACGTTCCACTCCAACGGGACGCCCATCGGGATGGAGCTGAGGATGCCGAAGTGGAAGCACAGCATCACGAACGCGGCGATCGCCGTCGGCCAACCGCCGTGCGAGAAGAACAACGCCAGCGGCACCAGCCCCTCGATTGCGGTGCTGAAGTGCGCGACGAAGCGCGACAACCGGCCCGGGCGCAGGTCGTCGGGGAACTTCTCGAAGAACCTGCGCTTGATCCACCGCGGCCGGAACACCGGGTTGTTGCTCATCATCGTCGAGATGACGAACGGGAAGTGCTTGTTGAGCTTCGAGGTCGCTGCGCCGAGCCAGATCACCAGGCAGACGAGCTTGGCGGCGATGATCATGTCGACGCCGCTGAACAGGAAGCACACCGCCAGCGAGGCGTACACCTCACCGCGGGCGGCCAGGAAGATCACCTTGTCGCGCAGGCCGAGCACGGCCAGGATGCCGAGGATCGTCGCGATCTGCCATGTCGGCAGCACGCCGACGGTGGTGTTCAGCTCAGGGATTGGGCCGCTGCCCTCCGAAAGTAGAGCGAACAGCAAGGCGATCAGCAACGCGGCGTACAGCAGCACGTCGATCGGCGTGCGTGACGTCCCCTTCGTCAGCGGGATCCGGGTCGGCCACGGCGGCAGCCGAATGGTCTTGGGCCGCAGCCAGTACAGCGCAGAGCCCATCGGCGGGAAGAACCGGTTGTTGAGCGGGCCGAACCCGCAACCGAGGCCGAGCACCTCGAACAGCATCGTGTACAGCACGACCTTCTCGAACACGATCGGCTCGGCGTACCACTGCGCCACGTTGGTGAAGCCGTCGATGCCGTCGGTGGTCACCACCACCATCAGCCACGCCACTAGGACGTACAGCAGGATCTTCACCACGTAGAACAGGTGCAGCACGACTGGGGTGCCGAAGCCGACCTCGGCCCAATGCCGGGCCATCGGGACGATCTTCTCGGCCCGGGTCCCCTTGCTCCACTCGGCGTAGTCGATCTCGGGTGATTCCTGTTTGAGAAAGCCCATGCCGAGCAGACTAGAACGTGTTCTAGATGTGCGGAACGGGTTCGACCTTCTGACCGTGAGCAGTCGGCAAGGTCAGCTGAAGGGTGTGTGCGGCCGAGGCAGCGGAACGCCGTCGACGGCGATGTCGAGCTTCTCGTTGTAGAACGCGATCATCCGCGCGATCGGGGCGACGGCCGCCAGCGGGTAGTCATACGTCCACGCCAGGTCCTGGTGCACGGTCTCGCCGACTCGCACCGACCAGTAGCCGGAGGTGACGCCCTTGTACGGACACAGGGACTCCGTCTCACTGGGCTCCAGGTTGGCGAACACGACATCGGTTCGGTCGATGTAATACCTTGTCGGCAAACCGGTTTCGAAGAGAAGCACCGGAGTATGGGTGTCGGCGAGCTCGACGCCGTCGAGTTCGACGTGGACGTGCCGGTGCGAGCGCAGGGCGTCGACCCTGGCGTAGGGGTTGCGCGGATGACCGACGATGGGTTCGTCCTCCTCGAACCAGTCGAGGGCGTTCCAGTCGAACCGGACGGTGCCTGCGACCGGGCCGTCGCCGTCGGCGTCGAACACCCGCGCCGCACCCTTCCGAGTGGCGTCCCCCGCAGTCAGTGAGTACATCCGCGACGGCCCGAACTGCACCTTCTGCGGGTGATCGTCGTCGACGAGGACTTCGTCGCGCACGTCTGCACGCGGGATGTAGTACTGCGGGTAGTTCGGCACCTCCCACACGTAGCGGGCGTGTGTCGTGTCGAACACCAGCTGGCCGTCGAAGTAACCGCGGACCCGCCGCGGCGAGGGTTCGACGTGACCGCGCTGGACGGCCATCTGCGGATAGTCGGTGCCGGGCGGTTGAGACACGATGGCTATCCCGCCTGCTTGGCCGGCGGCCGGTAGAAGATCGCCACCTGACCGATGCCGCCTGCCAGGCCCAGCACGACGGCGATGAAGAGGCCGCACCAGCCGTGCAGGTAGTCGTAGACGCCGGTGGTGTGGAACAGCGCGTAGTCCAGGCTGAGCTTGCCCGCACCAACGGTCGCGATCGCCACCGCGGCGACCGCGAGCACCAGGTTGTACTCCCAGCCCTCCTTGACGATGAAGAAGCCGTTCTTGCGGTGCACCGTCCATGCCGCGACGAACATCAGCGAGACGAAGCCTGCGGCGGGGACCGGCGTGAGCAGCCCGACGGCCAGCCCGAGTCCGGCGGCCATCTCGGTGGTGGCGGCGACCCTGGCGTGAAACTTGCCGGGCTTCATGCCCATGCTGTCGAACCAGCCTGCCGTACCTGCCAGCCCACCTGGCCCGAAGAACTTGTTGTAGCCGTGCGCGGCCATGGTCAGGCCGAGCACCACTCGGAGCACGAGGATCCCGAAGTCGTAGGCAGTCACGCAACGTAATCTAGGTCTTCCGGCGGGCAGGAGCGAAGCGACCCGGGAATTTGGTCTGTCATGCCGTTGCTAGACCGCCGCCCAGCCCCCGTCCACACTGAGAACCGCGCCGTGGATGTTGG
>NZ_JAVRPS010000418.1:0-3210 GCF_032162105.1 Mycobacterium sp.
CACGGCTGCACCGCACCCGACGCCACCCCGTGCCGGCTGGTCGGCAAGGGACGCATCGACAAGTTGCTGGGGTGTCCGCACACCGGCGACGTCGTCGACCGCGACCACAACGCGGCACGCAATCTCCGTGACTGGCCGGAACCTGCCAGTCGTGGTCCAGTCAGGACCACGGCCCCATCGGTACCCGGGCCAACCACATCGGTTGGTACAGGCCATGGCGCGGACGCCGGATCATCCGGCGCCGGCGGAGCACCCAGAAGACCTCACCCACGTGGGGCCGGGAACGGAGAGGCCAGAACCCAAACCCCGCAAGGGGACGCCGCATAAGCGTGTCACCCAAAACACACTCAACGGCAACGGTCATAGGCGTAGTAGGTCAGCCCGGGCATGAGGCCGACGAAGTCCGAGGCAGGCAATCCATTCAGGGCCGCCCCCGCCGCGAGCAGTTCGGCGCGAATGGTGTCATTGACCTTCAGGTTCACCGGTGCGTCGGCGTGAGCGGTTGCCGCCATGCCGATGGTTGCCGCGACCGTCGCGACGGCCGTCAGCGCGAGCCTCGCGATCTTCGTGTGGTGCGAGAAGGGGGTCATGGTCGGTGTCCTTTGCGACGAGTGGTGGTTCCGTTGCGCAGAGTCTGTGGCGGACGCCTTGGAGGATTCTTGTCCTCGCGCTCGTAGCGGGGATACTGCCACGCTGATTTCGCTGTCGCGGGTGATGTCGAGGTTACGACCAGTGTGAGTTCGTGCACGATGGTTGTCATGTCGACGGACAAAGAGCGCATGCTGAGCGGGGAACTCTATCGCGACGACGATCCGGAACTGGTCGGGGAACGTCGCTTCTGTGGAGAGATGCTGGACCGCTTCAACGCCACCCGATCGGGCGAGAATTCGGAACGCCGCGAGATTCTCGAGCGGCTGCTCGGAGCCATTGGCGAGGGATCGTGGATCATGCCGAGGTTCCAATGCGACTACGGTCACTTGATTCAGTTGGGCCGTAACAGTTTTCTCAATTATGACGCGATCGTGATGGATTGCGCCCCGGTCGTGATCGGCGATGACGTATCCATCGGTCCGCGCGCACAATTGCTGACCGCCCTGCATCCGATGGACGACGCTGAGCTGCGTCGGCAGAGGTGGGAGACCGCGGCTCCAATCACCATTGGTGACAACGTGTGGCTAGGCGGTGGTGTCATCGTCTGCCCCGGCGTCACGATCGGTGCGAACTCGGTCGTGGGTGCTGGCAGTGTCGTGACGAAGGACGTGCCGCGGCAGGTCTTCGCCGCAGGAAACCCGTGTCGGGTCATCCGTCGCCTTGAGAACTCCTAACAGGCCAGGCGGCTCACTGTGCGGTGAAGCCGCCGTCGAGCACGAGGCAACTCCCCGTCGCAAATGAACTGTCGTCGGAGGCTAGGAATAGCGCCCCCTTGGCGATTTCCCGCGGGTCGGCGACCCGCCCCATGGGGGCCCACGAGGCCTGCTCGGCGGCAGTCTTGGCAGGGTCGACACTGTTGTCCACCTCAGCCTGCAACAGCGGAGTGCGGGTGATGCCCGGGCACAGCGCGTTGACGCGAATGTCGTAGCGAATCAGGTCGAGCGCAAGGGACTTGGTGAACATGATGACTGCGCCCTTGCTCGCGTTGTAAGCCGGTGATTCTGCCACCGCCACGATCCCCATCTCGGATCCCAGGGTGACGATCGTGCCCCCACCGGCGCTCTTGAGGTGCGGAACCGCGTGCTTGATGACGGTGAACATGCCTTTGACGTTCGTCGTCAGGACCGCGTCCCATTCCGACTCGTCGAGCTTCTCGATGGGCATGACGCTTGTGATGCCCGCATTGCACACCACGGTGTCCAGGCCCCCAAACTCGTCGACCGCGGCCTGCACCATGCGTCCAGCGTCGGCCATGCTGCGCACATCTCCCGCGACCGCGCGCACCGTACCGTAGGCGGCGAGCTCCCTTTCCGCGCTGGCGAGCTTGTCGCCGTCGATGTCGCTGATGACGGTGCGGGCGCCGTTCTCGAGGAACAACCGGGCGACGGCGTATCCGATACCCGATGCACCCCCGGTGACCAAGGCCCTCTTTCCGTCCAGCTTCTGCACCGCGCCTCCTTGGGTGGTGGCCTGTCGGGTCGGTGCCTGCGGGCTACCGCTCCCCAGCCACCCGATTCGCTCTCTAGCGATCATCCCCGGTCGTTGGCGTTTGTGACCACCTGGGTGGCGATCCCCAGCGGAACGTCCGGCGCGTCGGGTCGGGTAGCGGTGGCGCTGGCCGCCAGGTAGGCGGCCAGCGCGTCGTCGTGCCGGCCGCCACCCTGGCCCGCCAATCGGGGCCGGCCAGGCTGAAACCCACTGCATCCCAGCGACCGTCGAGGTCGACCAACCCGGTGACCATGATCTCGTCGAGGAGTGCGGCGGTGGCGCGCAGGACCCGTTCCATCTTTTCCTGGCTGCGGGACTGGGTGGCCGAGCGCCGCGCGCCGACCTGGGACATCACCGGAACCATCAGGTCCGCAAGCCGGGCCGGTGTAACGAGGCCTTTACTGGTCGGCAGCGCTTGAGAAACCTGAGACTGATTCACTTTTGCTGTCAACGACGCCGCCTCATCGGCGAGGTTCCCACCCTGTTTTCACAGCAATCACCTTACCCTGCACTGTTTCACGATCGGAGTACGTGCATGCCCAAGTACCACCTGCCCCCCACCGCAACGTCTGCCGAGGTCGCCGCGGCGATCCGCGCCGACGGCTTCGTCATCGTCGACAACGTCGTCTCCAACGAGGTGATGGACCGCGTCGCCGAAGAGCTCGAAGAGCACATCGACCTGACGCCCATGGGCACCAACGACTTCATAGGTCGAGTGACTCGGCGAACGGGCTCGCTGATCCCGCGCTCACCGGCCAGCCGCGAGCTCATCACCCATCCGCTGGTACTCGGTACCACCGCCGACCTGTTGTCGAAGGCGACGGTCTACCAGCTGCACCTCACCCAGGTGATCTCGGTCCTTCCTGGCGAGACCCATCAGCCCCTGCACCGCGACGAGCTTGCCTGGGACTTCTTCCCATTCCCGCTCGATTACGACGTGCAGTGCAACACCATGTGGGCGATGACCGACTTCACCGTCGAGAACGGTGCGACCCGCATCGTGCCTGGCAGTCATCTCATCGAGGGCAAGCAGACCTACGAGGACGACGATCCCAGGATCGTGCGCGCCGA
>NZ_JAVRPS010000419.1:0-3036 GCF_032162105.1 Mycobacterium sp.
CGCTCGGTGGCCCACCGGATGTCCTTCGCCGAGATGGTGGTGCCCTACCGCGACTCGTCGGCCGACCACTACCGGCGCACCGCCTTCGACATCGGCGAGTGGGGTCTTGGCTTCATGACCACGTCACTGGAATTGGGTTGCGACTGCCTCGGCGAGATCCGCTACCTCGACGCGGTACTGCACGACAGCTCAGGCGAGCCGTACACGATCGCCAACGCCGTGTGCATCCACGAAGAGGACAACGCGGTGCTGTGGAAGCACGTCGACCACGACGCTGGCGCCGAGGTGCGCAGGATGCGGCGGCTGACGGTGTCCTTCCACGTCACGGTCGCCAACTACGAGTACCTCGTCTACTGGCGGCTCTACCAGGACGGCAACATCGAGTGCGAGGTGCGTGCAACCGGAATCATGGTCACCACGCCGCTGGCCGCTGGAGCGCCCAATCCCAATGGCACCCTGGTGGACGAACGCACGTATCCGCCCATCCACCAACACTTTTTGGTGGCCCGGCTGGATCTGGACGTCGACGGCACCGACAACACGGCGTACATGACCGAGTCGTACGCCGAACCGATCGGACCCGACAATCCCTATGGCCTTTCGCTGGTGCTGCGCAACGTCGCGCTGCGCACCGAGGCCGAGGGCCGCCAGGACGTCGACTTCGCCACCCAGCGGGCGTGGAAGGTGGTCAACACCAACGTCACCAACGGGCTCGGCACCCACCCGTCCTACAAGCTGGTGCCGACGGGTGCGCTTCCCCCGATGTTCGACCCGATGTCACCGGTGCTGCAGCGCGCCAACGTCATCGGGCACACCCTCTGGGTGACGCCGAACCATCCCGACGAGCGTTGGCCCGCAGGGGAGTTCGTCAACCAGTCGGCCGACGACACCGGCCTTGGCGAGTGGACCAAGGCCGACCGTTCGATCGAGAACACCGACGTGGTGCTGTGGTACGTGTTCGGCATCCACCACATCACCCGCCCCGAGGACTGGCCGGTGATGCCCGTCGACGTCGTGTCGTTCTGGCTGAAGCCCTACGGGTTCTTCGACCGCAACCCGGCGCTCGACGTCGCCGGCGCGCACACGGCGACGACCAGCGCGCACCATTAGTTGACACCCGTCAAATCGTGACTAACGATGCTCGGGTGCACCCGACAAAAGACACGCTCATCGAACGCCCCGCCGATCTGACCGCCGAATGGCTGACCTCCGCGATCGGGGCGGGCACGGTCACCGAGTTCACGGTAGAGCGCATCGGCACCGGGCAGATGAGCGAGTGCTACCGCGTCGCGCTGAGTTACGCCGCCGGCGCGACGGGACCGGCGTCGGTGGTGCTCAAGGTCGCCGCGGCCGATCCCAGCAGCAGGCAGACCGGGCTCGCCCTTGGCCTCTACGAACGCGAGGTCCGGTTCTACGCGGACATCGCGCCGGGACTCAATGGTCCGGTCGCACCGTGCTATCACCATGCCTACGACCCGGAGACGGGCGTGTTCGACCTGCTGTTGGGTGACGCCACCCCCGCTGTCGTCGGCGACGAGATCCGTGGCGCCACAGTCGAACAGGCCACTCTCGCACTGACCCAGTTGGGGGGCGTACACGGCCCGCTGCTCGGCGACCCGGCTCTGGCGGGCGCGCAATGGCTCAACCGGGAATCACCCCTCAGCCAGGGACTGATCGCCACCCTCTACGCCGGGTTCGCCGACCGCTACGCCGATCGGATCGCGCCCGCGCACCGCGACGTGTGCGAGCGACTGGTCGCAACGTTCGACGCCTACCTCGCGCAGGAGGGGGAGCCCGGGCACCCGCAGGGCCTGATCCACGGTGACTACCGGCTGGACAACATGCTGTTCGGCGATGCCGGTGCCGAGCGCCCGCTGACGGTGGTCGACTGGCAGACCGTCACGTGGGGTCCCGCGCAGACCGACGTCGCCTACTTCCTCGGCTGCGCACTGCCGGTGCGGCTCCGTCGCGATCACTACGACGACCTGCTGCGCGCCTACCACGACGCGCTCGGACCCGGGTCGCCACTGAGCCTCGACGACGTCAGGGAGGGGGTGCGGCGGCAGAGCTTCTTCGGCGTCGTGATGGCGATCGTCTCGCCGATGCTCGTCGCGCGCACCGAACGCGGCGACCAGATGTTCATGACGATGATCGAGCGTCATTGCCAACACGTCATCGACACCGATGCGCTGGCCATCCTGCCGCCGCCGTCGACCCCGGAACCGTTGCAGCCCCACGCCGAAGACGAAGGCGCGCACCCGGCGACCGACGAACCGCTGTGGAGCGAGAGCTGGTACTTCGACTTCGCCGACCCGGACCAGAACGTCGGCGGGTGGATCCGGCTCGGGCTGATCCCCAATCAGGGGCACGCCTGGATCAACGCGCTGCTGTGCGGCCCCGGCATGCCGACCATCGCCGTGCTCGACTTCGAGGCCGACCTGCCCGAAGCCCACACCCACGTCACCACCGACGAGATCGACCTGACGCTCGACGCCGCCGAACCCCTGCAGACCTTTCGGGTGACGCTGCGCGGCCGGAGTGAGGCCTACGATGACCCGGCAGGTTTGTTGCACGGCGAATCCGGCCGGCCCGTCGACGTGACGATGAACCTGACGTGGACCACCGTGGGCACGCCGTATCAGTACCGGATCACGACGCGCTACGAGATCCCGTGCACCGTGACGGGCACCGCCACCGTCGACGGCCGCACGTTCGCGTTCCGGGACGCGCCCGGCCAACGCGACCATTCGTGGGCGGCCAGGGACTGGTGGGGCATGGACTGGGTGTGGAGCGCGTTGCACCTCGATGACGGCACGCACGTCCACGCCGTCGACATGCGCATCCCCGGAGCGCCGCGGTTCGGCATCGGATACGTGCAGACGGCGGGCGACCCGCTGGTCGAGCTGCAGAGCGTCACCGCGCGGGAAGAGTTCGGTGCAAACGACTTACCGACAGGGACCGCACTCGAGCTGTCGCCCGGCGGGCTCGCCGCGACCATCGACGTGCGGGGTCACGCGCCGGTGCTGCTCACTTCGC
>NZ_JAVRPS010000420.1:0-6053 GCF_032162105.1 Mycobacterium sp.
GTACGTGCGCGTCCCGTACGAGGGGCCGCAGAACCTCCAAGTAGTGACGGTGAATGACGGTCCGCACGCTGATGCGGGCGTCGGTGTCGACCTCGAAACTCGCCGCTGCGTGAAGCGAACGTTCCTGAGGATGATCGGCGAAGTACGCGACCCAGCTGTCCAGCAGCTCGGTGAGAAATGGGAAGAACGGTCTGCTCGGATCGAGCTCACGGATCCGGGCCTCCATGTAGGCACGCACGCGCTGGCTGCCGACGTCGGCGATGAACCCGTAGAGGTCGCGCTTGTCCGCGAAGTACTGGAACAGGCTTCCCTTGGCGACGCCTGCGCGCCGAGCGACGACGTTCAGGCTGCCTCGGGAGAAGCCGTGCGCTCCGAACTCGGCCTCTGCAGCCTCTATCACTGCTGCGCGACGAGCCGGATCGACGCGAGCCCATGTCACCGTCGGCATCGGGTCCTCCTAGGGTCGATGACCACTGGTCATACTACTGTGAGCGCCGTCACAGTCAAGGCCCTGATGGGTTCCGTCGCGCACCGACGACGACTAGCCGGCTCTTCGGCCCTCACGTCGACCCATGTGAAACGTCATTCTGCGAAGCATGCCGTCGCCGAGGACGGTGGAGTGCGCCAGCACGAGCGACACATGAGCCGCGATAACGACGACCAGTAGGTACGCCAGGATCGAATGTGCCTCGCGCAGAACGGAGAACACGCCGACGTTGAACGGCGCGATGGGTGGCACGCGCAGCACGCCGAACACCAGGACAGGCGTCCCGCTCGCCGACACCATCGCCCACCCCACCAGCGGCTGTACGAGCAGCAGCGCATAAAGACCGCGTTCCAGCCAGATCACGGCCTTGCCTTCGCGCCGCCCGATAGTCGGTGGCCAGGCGGGCGGGTGATGCCTGACGCGGTTGACTATTCGGAGCACGACGACCAGCAGAATGAGCGCACCGATCGACATATGGATCACCCGCAGTGTGGCGTAGCCGGCGAGCCAGTTGACCATGGTGAACCCGATGAGGAGGGCGGCGAAGATCAGGATCGCGGTGAGCCAGTGGAACATCCGGCTCAATGCGGTGAACTTCTGCGGTGGCGTCACCGCCGCCGCGGTGTCGTCGATCTCGGTGCTCACGGCGCCACCTCGTCGACGTTGACGGCGGGGGCGCTCTTGGATTCCCGGGCACGGACGCGGTAGGACGCCGCATAGACCGCCGACCTGGGGCTGAGCAGCGGGTCATCGGATCGTTCGATGCCGGGTGGAAGCACGAGGGGATCGAAGTTGATGTCGCGCGCGTTGCCCGCCCGTTCGGTCTCGATCGACGACAGGGTCAGCGTCCCTGCGTCGATTGCTCGTCGGTCGGAGGGCCAGGGCAGGGTGGCGTCGTCGAGCGGATCCGACGGTGCGGCCACGGTGAGCATCAACTTCCATTGCAATGGGCCCGAACGGATCTGGCGGGCAAGGGTGTCGAAGAGTGCGTTGGACCCCGACGATGATCTTGGCGCCGGGGGCGTGACCGGTACCAGCGACCATCGGACCGGGGTTCGGGTGCCTGATTCGCTGATGAAGTAGAACGTGTTGAGACCACGGAAGGTGCTGTCCGCGAAGCCTGGGCTCGGCGGACTCTGACCGATGATCTTCATGGCCTTCGCCGTCTCCGGGTGTGCGGTGAGGAATGCCGCCATGGCTTTGGGGTCGGGCTTACCGGTGTCGGGGGACGGCTTGGACGCGAGCAGTCGGTCGTAGAACCCCTGAGCGGAATTGTCGGGGAAGACGGGAAGGTTCAGCATGGCGGTACGCCACTGCGAACCGCCGGGAAACCCGAACGCCAAGCCGAGGCCCCGCGCCGTCGCTGCCGCGTCGGCGGCATGAGCGTTGCCACCTGCCAGTGAGAATCGGCCAAGCACCGGCGTGCGTCCCGGCCGGAACACGGCTGCGCTGGACAGCTCGTTGCCGTTGCCGTTGCTCTCGAAGTACCCGGCTACGGCAACGCCCTTCGCGTGGTTCTTGCGAAAGCCCGACTGCTTCCCGTTGACCCAGGCGAAGGCCCTGATGAAGCCATCCGGTGTCAATCGATGCGCGGTGCCGATCCAGCCGCCCGCGTAGGCAACGGCGCCGAGGTCGACTGCCAGAAACCCGCCGATCGCGGCCATGCCGAGCAGGACCCGGCGGCGTGTCAGTGGAACCCCGCCCCACGTCGGGCGGGGCTTTGGTGATGGTGTCACCAGCACTCCTTCGAACCGGTCGCCTGACCCCAGCCGCCGTCGCGACTGTAGCGGCGCATTCTGGGAACACGTTGTCAGCCGGAATTCATCATCGACCGCCGAAGAGGAGGATGGGAAGCAGGAGGCGAACTTGACCGACACCGTGCCGCCGCCGACCACCGTCCTGGTGAACGGTCGGCATGAAGAGGTCCGTACCGAACCGGACACCGCGCTGCTGTACGTGCTGCGCAATCATCTCGGCTTGAAGGGCACCCGCTTCGGCTGCGGTCTCGGCCTGTGCGGGGCCTGCTTCGTTCTCGTCGACGGTCAGCCCGCGTATTCGTGCGACACGCCGATGTGGGCGGTGGCGGGCCGCGAGGTCACCACGGTCGAGGGGCTGGGCACGGCCCAAGGGCCCCATCCTGTTGCCCGTTCAATCGTCGACGGCCAGGCCGCGCAGTGTGGCTACTGCATCTCCGGCATCGTGATCGCTGCGGCCGCGTTGCTCGCCGACAACGACGACCCGACCGAGGCAGACGTGCGCGCCGCCTTGGACCGCAACCTCTGCCGATGCGGGGCGCACAACCGGATCGTGCGTGCGGTGTTAGCGGCCGCGGCGGAAGTGCGGCAGAAATGACCATCCAGGACGTCTCGCGGGACATGCCGCCGTCTCTGCGGGCCAACCCCCGGTTGGGGGATTGGCTGAGCATTCTGCCGTCCGGTGTGGTCGAAGTCCGTTCCGGCAAGGTCGAACTCGGGCAGGGAGTGCTCACCGCATTGGCGCAGATCGCCGCCGAAGAACTCGACGTCGACGTGGCCCGGGTACGGATGACGGCGGCGGCCACCGGCACCAGCCCCAACGAGGGGTACACCGCAGGGAGCCTGTCGATCCAGCACTCGGGCGCGGCGCTGCGACTGGCCAGTGCCGAGGCCCGCGCCGTCTATCTGGACGTCGCCGCCGCGCAATGGCAGGTGTCGGCGGACACGCTCGTCGTCTCGGACGGCACGATAGCGGCACCGGACGGACGGACCACCACGTATTGGGAGCTGGCCGACGACCGGCTGCTGGATCACCCGGCGACGGGCGCGACCGAACCGAAGCCGGTGTCGGAGTACCACGTCGTCGGCGCCAGCGTGCCGAGGATCGACCTGCCCGACAAGCTCGCGCCCCGGCCGCGGTTCGCGCACGACCTGGCGTTGGACGGCATGTTGTTCGGTCGTATCGTGCGGCCGCCGTCCCGCGGCGCCCGTCTGCTCGACGTCGATGTCGAGCCGACGCGGGCGATGGCGGGTGTGGTCGCCATCGTGCGCGACGGGAGCTTCCTCGCCGTGGTCGCCGACCGAGAGGAGGTGGCGCTCGCCGCCGCGGACCGTCTGCGCACTGCCGCGACGTGGCGCGAGCGCCCAACACTGCCCGACGAGGACGATCTCGCCGGCTTCCTCACCTCGGCGCCGGCCGAGACCAGCATCCTCGCTGACGTTCACGCCGACGGAGCACCTGGATCTGGCTCCAACTCCTACGAATCCACCTACCACCGACCGTATCTCGCGCACGCCGCCATGGGCCCGTCCAGTGCGACCGCACTCGTGTCGAACGCAAACGGCGTCAGATTGGACGTCTGGACGCACAGCCAGGGCGTGTACCTGCTGCGCCGCGAACTGGCCCGTGCGCTGGACCTGACCGAGGAGCAGATCACGGTCCGGCACGTCGAAGGCTCTGGCTGCTACGGCCACAACGGCGCCGACGACGTCGCCCTGGACGCGGCCCTGCTCGCCTTGGCGGTGCCCGGCCAACCGGTCCAGGTGGTGTGGTCACGACCCGATGAACTCGGGTGGGCGCCATACGGACCGGCCGCCGTCGTGCGGATCGCCGCCGACGTGGACGCGGACGGCGGGGTGCTGTCGTGGCGGCACGAGATCTGGGGCAACGGACACGCCACCCGGCCAGGGTTCACCCAGGCGGTCGGCCTGCTCGCCGCGACTCACCGCGACGGCGGTGAACCGATCGAGGCCGCGGGCGAACCGCCGCTGGCCAATGGTGGGGGAGCTGGGCGTAATTCCGTGCCGGGCTACGCATTTCCCGCCTACCGAGTGGTGAACAACCGGTTGACCGTGATGCCGTTGCGGACATCGTCGATGCGCGCGCTCGGTGGCTTCGTCAACGTGTTCGCGATCGAATCGTTCATGGACGAACTTGCGACCGCTGCCGGGCGCGATCCGGTCGAATTCCGTCTCGCTCACCTGTCCGACCCGAGAGGCCGCAGGGTGATCGATGCGGTGCAGCGGCGGTCGGACTGGGCCGGGTGGTCTTCTGCCGACTCGGTCGGGCACGGGATCGGCTACGCGCGCTACAAGAACAGCAGCGCGTACTGCGCGGTCGTCGCGGAAGTCGAAGCCTCCGACGAGGTGCGGGTTCGTCGGTTGACCATCGCGGTCGACGCCGGCCTGATCATCAACCCCGACGGGGCGGAGAACCAGATCGAGGGCGGCGCGATCCAGGCAACGAGTTGGACACTGAAGGAGCGGGTTCGATTCAACGACCTGACCGTCACCAGCGACACCTGGGAGAGCTACCCGATTCTGCGGTTCTCCGAGGTACCGGCGGTCGTCGTGGAGTTGTTGCCCGGCGACGGGAATCCGGCCCTTGGGGTGGGTGAGGCCGCTCAGGGACCGACCGCCGCCGCGATCGGAAACGCCATCTACGACGCCATCGGAGTCCGGGTGCGGACCATGCCCTTCACGCCGGAACAGATCGTCGCCGCCATTCCAGACTGAATCCCCCTCACGGCGCTGCTGGTTTGCCCGAATCCGCCATTGACCCGCCAAGTCACGCCGATGAGGCAGAATTGCGCAGGTGACGACGCCGCCGCAACGCCCAGGGCAGCCTGGCTGGCGCGGCAGGGGGACCCCGCCGCCCCCGCCGCCTGACCCCGCGACGCGACGGATTCCGCGCCCTGGTCAGCCCGAGGCGCCCACCGAACAACTCCGCTCACGACAACGGCCTCCGGATGCGGTGCCCACCGAGCAGTTCCGGCGGCCTCCACCGCCCGCCGGCGGCCCACCTCCGCGGCCAGGACCGCCACCGCCTCCGGCACCAGCACCCCCGCCTCCCGCACCGCCGCCTCCCGTCCGCCAGCAGCCCGAAGGCGACAAGCCGCGCGGCGCCGGCTTCCTCAACGGGAAGTCGATCGCGCTGATCGCGATCATCGTCATCGCCCTGGTGGCAGGCGGTCTAGCCGGCGCGGAGCTCTATGCGCGGCACCGTGCGGACAGCATCCTGGTGGAGGTCGCCGAATGTGTCGTCCAAGACAGCGCGACCATATCGTTCGGTGTGAACCCGCCCTTTCTGTGGCAACACATCACGGGCCACTACACCAACATCTCGGTCACCACCGCGGGGGACCGGGTGCAAGAGGCCAAGGGCATGACCGCCGATGTGACGCTGGAGGACGTGCGGTTGCAGGAGACGGCGGACTCCAAGGGCACCATCGGATCGTTGAACGCGACGCTCACCTGGAAGTCCGCAGGGATCAAGGACACGGTGGCCGCCAACCTGCCGGGGGTCGGCAGCTTGATCACCGGCGTGCGCACGGACCCCGCCGCGGGCACGATCGTCCTGGAAGCCGGCGACAATGGCGTCACGGCCAAGCCCGTCGTCACCGACGGCGACCTCGATCTGCAGGTCCTCGACGTCAGCGGCCCGCTGCCGAAGGACGCGGTGCAGACTGCGCTCAACGCGCTCACGAAGAAACTGAACGACAACTATCCGCTCGGTATCCACGCCGACAGCGTCGAGGTGACCGACAGCGGAGTCGTCGGGAAGTTCTCCAGCCAGAACGCGTCGATCCCCA
>NZ_JAVRPS010000421.1:0-8115 GCF_032162105.1 Mycobacterium sp.
GAGGTGATGATTGCCTAAACTTCTTCACTGTGAATCCTGAAGGCAACCCACGCGACCTGTCGACGGTTGCCCAGGACTATCTGAAGGTCATCTGGACCGCCCAGGAATGGTCGCGGGAGAAGGTCAGCACGAAGATGCTGGCCGAGCGCATCGGGGTGTCGGCGAGCACTGCGTCGGAGTCCATCCGCAAGCTCGCCGATCAGGGGCTCGTCGACCACGAGAAGTACGGCGCGGTGACCCTCACCGAGGCGGGCCGCAACGCCGCGCTGGCGATGGTGCGACGACACCGCCTGATGGAGACGTTCCTGGTCAACGAACTCGGCTACGGCTGGGACGAGGTGCACGACGAGGCCGAGGTGCTCGAGCACGCGGTGTCGGACCGGATGCTCGACCGCATCGACGCCAAGCTGGGGTATCCCACCCGCGACCCGCACGGTGATCCGATTCCCGCCGCCGACGGACAGGTGCCGACCCCTCCGGCGCGACAGCTATCGGCCTGCCGAGACGGTGAGGCGGGGACCGTGGCCCGGATCTCGGACGCCGACCCGGAGATGCTGCGCTACTTCGACAGTGTCGGAATCAACCTGGACTCCCAGTTGCGTGTTGTGGCCCGCCGCGACTTCGCGGGCATGATCTCAGTGGCCATAAGGAACCCAGCGAACCCGGCAGCGTCCGGCGAATCCGGCGAGACCACCGTCGATCTGGGTAGTCCCGCCGCGCAGGCGATCTGGGTGGTCGCCTAGCAGGCGCGCTCCCGCACCCTAGGATCCGGGGATGGCGAAACTCGAGCTGACCCGGAAGCTGTCGCTGACTCCCGAAGAGGCATGGGCGCACGTGTCCAATCTCGCGGAACTGGGCGACTGGCTGCAGCTGCACCAGGGTTGGCGATCGGACCTGCCCGACCAGCTCGAGGTCGGCACGACCATCGTCGGCGTGGCGGGCGCGAAGGGGATGCGCAACCGAGTGACGTGGACGGTGCGGAAGTTCGATCCGCCGTCCTCACTCGAGATCACCGGCGACGGCGTCGGTGGCGCCAAGTACGCGCTGACCATGAAGGTGGCCCCGACGAATGAGGGCAGCTCGTTCACGCTGAAACTCGACCTGGGTGGACGGCCGCTGTTCGGTCCGATCGGAGCTGCGGCGGCCCGGGCCGTGAAGGGCGACATCGAGAAGTCCATCGAGCGTTTCGAGACGTTGTACGCCTGATCTCCTAGAGCGTCGCCGGCCGGACGACGACCACCGACTTGGTGCGGGACGTCCCGTCGGACAGGAGTGCGACGACCTGGCCATCGGGCGCGGCCGCCGCATAGACACCGTCGATGCCTGCAGGTTCCAGCGCCCGGCCGTGCCGGGCCGACTCGGCTTCCTCGGCGGTAAGGTCGCGGCGCGGGAACATCAGCAGGCACGCCTCGTCCAGCGAGTAACTCAGTCGCGGCGCGTCCGCGAGGCGCTCGAGGGTGTGCGCCTCCCCCAGCCCGAAGCGGCCAACCCTGGTGCGCCGCAGCGCGGTGAGATGCCCGCCGACGCCAAGGGCGGCGCCGATGTCGCGGGCCAGCGCCCGGATGTAGGTGCCGGAGGAGCAGTCCACCTCGACGTCGACGTCGACGAGCCGGTCGTGCCGCCGCGTCGCCAGCACCTCGAACCGGTCGATCCGCACCGGGCGCGCGGCCAGCTCGACGGTATTGCCCTCGCGGGCGAGTTTGTAGGCGCGCTGCCCGTCGACCTTGATCGCACTGACCGCGGACGGCACCTGCTGGATGTCGCCGCGCAATCCGGCCACGGCGTCGCCGACGGCGGCGTCGGTCACGTCATCGGCCGGAACCGTCTGCAGCACTTCGCCTTCGGCGTCCTCAGTCGAGGTGGTCTGACCGAGCCGGATGGTGGCCGCATAGGTCTTGTCGGTCGCGGTGAGCAGGCCGAGGATCTTGGTGGCCCGGTCGATTCCCACCACCAGCACGCCGGTGGCCATCGGGTCGAGCGTGCCGGCGTGGCCGACCTTACGGGTGCCGAACAGCCTGCGACAACGCCCGACGACGTCGTGGCTGGTCATTCCCGCAGGTTTGTCGACGACGACGATCCCCGCGGTGCTGATTCCCGGGTCGCTGCGCTCCTGCCCTCCGGAGGCGCTCACATCACGATCGCCGTCAGCGCCAGCCCGTCGCGCACCGACCAGCGACCGGCCAGCGCAGTCAACGGCGGCCCGGACTCGGCGGCGGGATCGATCAGAATCGCCGACGAGAACGTGCCTGCGGCGCCGGACCCGTCGACGGTGAAGGTAACGTGTGCGTCCTCGAAGCCCAGCCACCGGTGGGTCAGCGGAAACCAGGCCTTGTAGGTCGCCTCCTTGGCGCAGAACAGGATCCGGTCCCAATGCAGGTTGCCGGGCAGACCGGCGAGCTCCGTCCGTTCGTCGGGCAGGCCGATGGCCGCCAGCACGCCCTTGGGCAGCACGTCGTGCGGTTCGGCGTCGATGCCGACCGAGCGGACGTCGGTCCGGCGGCCCACCACCGCGCCGCGGAAGCCCTCGCAGTGCGTTAGGCTGCCGACGACTCCGTCCGGCCAGCACGGTTCGCCCTTGTCCCCCTTGAGGATCGGCACCGGTGGCAGTCCGAGTTCACCGAGCGCCTGGCGAGCGCAGTAGCGCACCGTGACGAACTCGTTGCGGCGCTTGGCCACCGAGCGCGCGACGAGTGGTTCCTCCTCCGGGAAGGGAACCAAATCGGTTGGATCGTCGTACATTTCGGCGGCCGCCACGCTGCTTGGCAGGACGCCGGAGAGCAGCGTCGTCATCTCGAACGCCGCTCCTTGATGCGTGCCTGCATCGTCTCCGCGCCCGCGCGCATCTCGGGTGTCACTTCGAAGTGGCCGCCGAACTCGTTGAGGTAGCCGGGCGGATACAACGGGTCGGGCAGGATCTGACGCATCCATCGATAGGGCTTGCGGCGCCGCCACTCCCGCGGGTAGCCCACCGACACCTCTTCGAATCGCACGCCGTCATACCAGGTGGTCCGCGGGATGTGTAGGTGGCCGTACACCGAGCACAGCGCGTTGTAGCGGGTGTGCCAGTTCGCGGTGGCGGTGGTGCCGCACCACATCGCGAACTCGGGGTAGAACATCGCGTCGCAGGGCTCGCGCACCAGCGGGAAGTGGTTGACCAGGATCGACGGGGTCAACCAATCCAGGTCTTCGAGCCTCTCCCGCGTCTGCTTCACCCGGTCCCGGCACCACGCATCGCGGGTGGCGTAGGGCTCGGCGGACAGCAGGAACTCGTCGGTGCCGACGACGTTGCGTTCGCGCGCCAGCGCAAGGCCCTCGGCCTTGGTGGCCGTGCCCTCTGGCAGAAACGTGTAGTCGTACAGCAGGAACATCGGCACGATGGTGGCCGGGCCGCCCTCGTCGGTCCAAACCGGGAACGGATGCTCGGGGGTGACGATGCCCATCTCGTCGCACATGTTGACCAGATAGTCGTAGCGCGCCCGGCCGAAGATCTGCATGGGGTCCTTGCCGGTGGTCCACAGTTCGTGGTTTCCGGGCACCCAGATCACCTTGGCGAATCGCTTGCGCAGCAAGTCCAGGGACCAGCGGATCTCGTCGGTGCGTTCGGCGACGTCGCCCGCGACGATCAGCCAGTCGTCGGGAGTTGACGGATGCAGCGACTCAGTGACCGGCTTGTTGCCGGTGTGACCGATGTGAAGGTCGCTGATCGCCCAGAGAGTTGGGTGCCGATGTTCCGCTGACACAACGGTCCAGCCTACTGGCGCGATCGGGACGAGCCACCTCGGCAACTAGAACATGTTCCTACTTCTCCGTCGGGCGACGGTGCTCGACTTGTACACTCCCCGCAATGGCCGACGAGCGCGAGGGAGTGTGATGGCAGCCAAACTGCGCTTGCTGTCAGCGGTGTGTGCGCTGGTCGCGGCAGTGATCGTGGTCTGGCAGACCAATCCCGTCGCTGGTCCGGAGAACGGACCGGTGCAGCTGCGGTCCACGTCAGCGCCGATGAGCGACGTCTCCACGACCATCAAGTGGCCCGTGATCGAAACGGTCAATCCGAACCCGTTCGATGCGTGCAAGGACATCCCGTTCGACGTCGTCCAGCGGCTCGGCCTGGCGTTCACCCCGCCGGAACCCGAGGACAGCCTGCGCTGCCACTACGACGCGGGCAATTACCAGATGGCCGTCGAAGCGTTCGTCTGGCGAACCTACGAGCAGACGCTGCCCGCCGACGCCGTCGAACTCGACATCGACGGCCACCGCGCCGCCCAGTACTGGATCATGAAGCCCACCGACTGGAACAACCGCTGGTGGATCACCTGCATGATCGCCTTCAAGACCAGCTACGGAGTGCTGCAGCAGTCGCTGTTCTATTCGCCGATCTACGGCACCGACGACGTGGACTGCCTGTCGACCAACCTGCAGCGCGCGCGCGAACTCGCGCCGTACTACAAGCTGTAAAGCGTGTCGAACAACTCGGTTTAAGTATTCGGCACCGCCCTTCTCGGGCGTCGTCGGTTCAGGCCGCGGGTGCGGTATGAACGTCGGTTCCCGCGTCATCCGGGCTGGTTTCACCACCACGTGGGTGGTGGTCAGCGCCGTCCCGTCGGCGGACATTGGTGGCCCGGCCTCCTGCTTGGGGGTCCGGGGGTCGATGGGGGTCGTGATGGGTCTGGCCCCAGCGGGCCAGATTCGTCGCGGCGTTGAGGTCCCGGTCGGCGGTATGCCCGCAACCACAGGTGAACGCCCGATCGGCCAACGTCATCGCACTGTTGACTAGCCCGCATTGGGGGCATAGGCGGGTCGATGGGTACCAGCGGTCGGCTTCGGCGAGTTGGCCGCCGCGCCACGCCTGCTTGTAGGTGAGCATCCGGGCGAACTCTGACCAGGCGGCATCAGAGATCGCCCGTGCCAGCCGGTGATTAGCCAACATTCCAGCCACGTTGAGGTTTTCGATGACGAGCCGGTCGTGGGTCTTGACCAACTCGTTGGATACCTGGTGCAGGAAATGGCGGCGCACATTGGCGACGCGGTGATGATGCCGACCCAGTCGGGTAGCGGCATCCTTGCGGTTGTGTGATCCTTTCTTCTTGCGCGACAACGACTTCGACAATCGTCGTTGGTGTCTCATTCCAGCGGCGAGCGCTTTGGGTGCATCGCCGATGCGGGCGACCTCGGTGCCGTCGGCGGTGGCGGCGACCAGAAACGCCGACAGGCCGCGGTCCACGCCCACCCAGCCGCCACCGTCGTCAGGGCGGGTCGAGTGGTGCTGGTCGGGGTGTAGGTCGGCGGCCTGGGTGTTCAGTGAGATCCACCACCGTCCCCCGCGATAACTGATGGTGGCGAACAAGATCTTCGCCCTGTGTTTGGTGAGCATCCGTCGCAGCCCGCGGGTGTCATCGTGCACCCCGATCATCCCGATGCCGGGCAGTGTGACCGACCGTGGGCGATTACCGTCGCCGACGCGGATGGCCGGCGGTTTGCCTTTGGGGTGTTTGTTGCGCAGCCGAAACGATGGGATGTCCCCAGTCTTCTTCTTGAAGCGCGGGAACCCAACTGGCTTGCCTGCACGGCGGCCCGATCGCGAATCCGACCACGATTTCAGGCCTTTACCGAGGTCGACAGCGGCTTCCTCGAACACTTGCTGACACACTTCACGCCGCCAGGGCAGTCCGGTAACCGCACACTCGATGCTGCCTTGGGTGTCGACGGTGAAGACCCGGCCAGCGTCGGCGGTCTTCTTCCACGCGTTGAACGTGTTGATCAGATCGAACCCGTTCCACGGCACGTCGACACCGGCATCGGTTTTGCGGTGGGTGAGCGCGCATTTCACCAGGCGTAGGCATTGATTGAAGGCAAACCGGGACGCCCCGGCGTGGCGGGCCAGCACGTGGTGTTGCTCGACGGTGGGATCGAGGCAGTAGCGGAATGTGGTGTGCCGACTCATCACTAGCCAACGTCTCACAACCCACCGACAAAAAGTCCTGGCCAGCCAAGACGCGTCGGACCCGTCGATCACCATCGACACTCATGTGACCCGAAGTTCGGTCATCGGCACCGGTACCGGTGCCGATCTGTCCGATACCGGTGGGCGCGTATCGCCCGGTTCCTCGTTCCCAAGCACCGCAAGGGCGGGCGACCCTGCCCACCACACCGCTGGCGCGAATACCTCGACGCCACGCTGTACGTGTTGCGCACTCGCCTGTGCGTGGCGGCATCTGCCGACCCGACTTCACGGTGTCCTGGTCGGCCGCCCACAAACACGCTCTGCGCTGGTGCCGGAACGGCACCTGGGCTCCAATCCTCACCACGGGCCGCGGCCGACGACCGGCGACCGGCGATGCCTTCACACTGGATGAATCAACTAGCCGAAGAGCCGCCGTCGCCGTTTGCGTAGCCTGCAGACGTGTCCTCTCCCGTGAAGCGCGTCGCCTCCCGTGTGCTGGCCCGCGCACTGAAGGTCCCGCCACCCACCACCGACTTCACCGTGCGTCACCGGGTGTTGGTACCCATGCGTGACGGCGTGGACCTGATCGCCGACCACTACGTACCGGACACCTCCGCGCCTGCGGGCACCCTGCTGATGCGCGGCCCATACGGCCGGGCGTTCCCGATCTCGAGCATGTTCGGCGCCGCTTACGCCGCACGCGGGTATCACGTCGTGATCCAGAGCGTGCGGGGCACGTTCGGCTCGGGCGGGGACTTCACGCCGATGATCCACGAGGTGGCCGACGGCGCGGACACCGCCGCCTGGCTGCGCGATCAGCCGTGGTTCACCGGTTCGTTCGCCACCGTCGGGTTGTCCTATCTGGGATTCACCCAGTGGGCGCTGCTGATGGACCCGCCGCCGGAGATGGCCGCAGCGATCATCACCGTCGGCCCACACGACTTCAGCGCCGCGACGTGGGGCACCGGCGCGTTCACGCTCAACGACTTCCTCGGGTGGAGCGACATGGTCGCCCACCAGGAGGATTCCAACGCCCTGATGAACGGTGTGCGACAGGTCAAGGCCAGGCGGACCCTGACCCGCGCCACGAATCAGGTGCCCATGGGCGATGCCGGCCGGAATCTCTTGGGGGCAGGCGCGCCCTGGTGGGAGTCCTGGGTCCAGAACCGCGACGACGACGACCCGTTCTGGGAACCCCTGCGCCTGACCGACGCGCTTGACCGCGTCAACATCCCGGTGCTGTTGTTCAGCGGTTGGCAGGACCGCTTCCTCGAGCAGACGCTGGCTCAGTACCGGCACCTGCGCGGGCGGGACGTGACGACGGCGCTGACCGTCGGTCCGTGGACTCACACGCAGCTGATGACCAAGGGCGCGCCGATCGTGCTCCGGGAATCGTTGGCGTGGCTCGACGGCCACCTCGGCAGCAAGCCCGTCGCGCCCCGCAGTTCGGTGCGGGCCTACGTCAACAAGGGCGACTGGCTCGAGCTGGCCGACTGGCCGCCCGCGATGCCCGAGCACGTGCTGTATCTACAACCCGCGCACCGGCTTTCGGAGACGCCGCCCGACGGGTCTGCACCGCCGTCGACGTTCACGTTCGACCCCGCCGATCCGACGCCGACGATCGGCGGGCGGTTGCTCTCCGCCGAGGGTGGCTACCGGGACGACACTCCCCTGGCCCTACGGGGCGACGTCCTCGACTTCACCGGCGACCCGCTGCCTGCCGACCTCTACCTCGTCGGCAGCCCCGTCGTCGAGCTGTCGCATTCGTGCGACAACCCGCACAACGACCTGTTCGTCCGGGTCAGTGAGGTCGACGCAAAGGGTCGCTCGACCAACGTCAGCGACGGATTCGTCAGGCTGGCAACCGATTCCGGAACCGTCCGGCTCGAGCTCGACGCCGTCGCGCATCGGTTCCAGGCCGGCTCGCGAATCCGTGTGCTGGTCGCGGGCGGGTCGCATCCGCGCTTCGTCCGCAATCTGGGCACCGAAGAACCGCCGATCTCAGGACGGCGGATGGCGCCCGCGACGCACACCGTGCACCACGGCGCGGAAGGGGCATCCCTGCTGGTGTTGCCCGCGGGCCCGCAGCCGCCATCAACCAACTGAGGCGCGAACGAGTTCGGCGATCGCCTCCAGCGCGGCATCGTCGTGCACGGGATCGGCCCACGCCGGAA
>NZ_JAVRPS010000422.1:0-12764 GCF_032162105.1 Mycobacterium sp.
GGCGGCCACGCCGAGCAGTGGAAAGGCGACGAACGTGGCGGCGAGCACCAGCAGGTGCAGTCGCCAGTGACGAAGGCCGTGCCAGGCTTGGGCCGGGGCGAGGCGGGCGCCGTACAACGCGAACAACAGCGCGATGACGATCTTCGTCGCGACGGACAGCCCGTCGCCGAAGGCTCCGCCCGCGGGGAGCACCGCGGCCAGCGCGACGACCGCGAGCAATGCGATGAGGAAGCCGTCTGCGGGTATCCACCGCACCCAGTGGGGCATGACCCTCAGTTGCAGGACAGCGTGCAGGATGCGCAGGCGCCCGCGCAGCCCGCCGCGGACTGGTGAGCCTCCTGGCGTGCCACGGCCTTGGCGCTCTGATAGCACCCCGCGGCAACTGTGCCAACGGCACCGACCACGCAGACCACGACGACCAGCAATCCGGTCTGCGGTCGGGCAGACAGCGCCACAGCGCCTCCTGCGGCCAGCATGGCGGCGGCCGCCAACTGCGTGGGAGCGACGGTGCGGAGCACCTGCCGGACCGGATCGCCGGACTGCGGCCGGGTCAGCAACCACAGCCCAAGACCGGCGGTGACGGCGGCGGCGCACAGGCACAGCACCGCGGCGATCAGCATGCGCGACACATTACTGGCCCGCCGCAGGGGCGGCGGTCTGGGCTGCGGCTTAGCTGGGCACCCCGAGCAGCGGTGCCGGACCCACCGGTGCCGGACCGGCCGGTGGCGCGCCGGGCGGTGGCGGGGTCGCCGCGTCGGGCGAGCTGACGCGGAATCCGTTGACGATCGCGTCCGTGGCGGTGCCAGCGGCCACCGATACCTGCGCGCTGGTGGTCACCGCCCGCGTCACCAGGTACCGGTCGGTTCCTGAGGTGGCGATGACGTGGCGCTTGGAGGTGTTCAGCGTCAGATTGTTCTGCCGGTAGGTGCCCTCCATCATCGCCGACGGCATGCCACCGAAGTCCGCGAGCGACGCGTCGGTGGACCGCCACGCCGGAAGCTGCTGGCTGTCGATCAGGCCGTGGCTGATGGCTTCCTTGGGATCGAAGTCACCGAGAAGCTTGTAGACGATGACGGAGGCGTTCGACGTGTACAGCCCGTCGCCGCCGACACGGTCCGCGATCACCGCGAAGGCGTCGGGCACGTTGGGATCGGGCACCTGGCTCCAGCCGGTCGGCATCGGGAGCACGATGTTGAGCGCCTTGAAGTCCTTGGCGGCCTGCGGTTCGAGGCCGACGTTCTTCCCCTTGAAGAAGTCGATGATGGTCCCGGAGGCGGCGGGCACGATGGTGGACGGCGCGGCCACCGGCGCGACGGGGGTGGCGACGTTCAGGCCTGCGGCGGACTGGACGCCGGGCGTTGCGGCCGGGCCCGCCATCGGCATCGCCGCCTGGACCGGCGCCTGCGCGACGGGTGCGGCTGGCGCGCCCGCCGCGACGGTGACCGTCTGCGTCACGGTTGCGGGTGCGGGCACGGACGGCTGCGGGAGGGTGGGCTCGGCCGAGGCGGTGGTGCCTGCCAGGCCGACGACGCAGGCCACACCGGCGGCGAAACCTCCTGCAACGAGCCCCCAGCGGCGGGCATTCACGAACATCTGACGCGGTCCTTCCGAGAACGATCTGGCCCCAACCCGGGCGGACATGCCCGTGGTCAGGCGCCGACTGTATCCACGGCCGAGTGTTTGCCACTAGGGCTGGAATCGACTCGCAACCATGCGCTGACCGGTCTGCAACGCAACCGAGATCAACCCGTTGCAGGAGCACGGAGAACACCCGTGACCTGGGCCACATGGCGCGCCGACGGTCGCGCACACACCGTTGACTACCCTGTTCACGTGACTGATCGCGACGGCGACTCCGACGCTTCGGACACCCCGCAGTTCCGCTACACCGCGGACCTGGCCGGGGAGATCGAGCGCGGCTGGCAGGAGACGTGGGCACGGTCGGGCACGTTCAACGTGTCCAATCCGGTCGGGTCGCTGGCTCCCACCGACGGCAGCACGGTGCCGGCGGACAAGATGTTCGTGCTGGACATGTTCCCGTACCCGTCGGGTGAGGGCCTGCACGTCGGGCACCCCCTTGGTTACATCGCCACCGACGTCTACGCCAGGTACTTCCGGATGACCGGCCGCAACGTGTTGCACGCGTTGGGCTTCGACGCCTTCGGGCTGCCCGCCGAGCAGTACGCGGTGCAGACCGGCACGCATCCCCGCACGCGCACCGAGGCCAACATCGTCAACTTCCGCCGTCAGTTGGGCCGCCTGGGCCTCGGTCACGACGCGCGCCGTAGCTTCGCCACCACCGACGTCGACTTCTACAAGTGGACGCAGTGGATCTTCCTGCAGATCTACAACGCGTGGTTCGACCCCGCGGTCGACAAGGCGCGGCCGATCAGCGAGTTGATCGCGGAGTTCGAATCGGGCGCGCGCGCTCTGGAGGACGGCCGCACGTGGTCGGAGCTAACCGTCGGCGAGCGCACCGACGTGGTGGACGCCTACCGGCTGGTCTATCGGGCCGACTCGGTGGTGAACTGGTGCCCGGGGCTTGGCACGGTGCTGGCCAACGAGGAAGTGACGTCGGACGGCCGCAGCGATCGCGGCAACTTCCCGGTGTTCCGGAAGCGGTTGCGGCAGTGGATGATGCGCATCACCGCATACTCCGACCGGCTCCTCGACGACCTCGACGTGCTGGACTGGCCCGACAAGGTCAAGGCCATGCAACGCAACTGGATCGGGCGGTCCACCGGCGCCGAGGTGCAGTTCGCCACGGACGCAGGCGACATCGAGGTCTTCACCACCCGGCCGGACACCCTGTTCGGCGCCACCTACATGGTGTTGGCGCCGGAGCATCCGCTGGTCGAACGGCTCACCGCCGCGGACTGGCCCGACGAGGTGGACTCGCGGTGGACCTACGGTGCGGCGACGCCTGCCGAGGCGGTGGCCTCCTACCGTTCGGCGATCGCGGCGAAGTCCGATCTGGAGCGTCAGGAGAACAAGACCAAGACCGGCGTGTTCACGGGTGCCTACGCGACCAATCCGGTGAACGGTCAACGCATTCCGGTGTTCATCGCCGACTACGTGTTGATCGGCTACGGCACCGGCGCGATCATGGCGGTGCCCGGCGGCGACCAGCGCGACTGGGACTTCGCAGGAGAATTCGGCCTCCCGATCGTCGAAGTCATCAGCGGTGGCGACATTTCGCAGGCCGCCTACAACGGCGACGGTGTGCTGGTGAACTCCGGCGACCTCGACGGGCTGAGCGTCGCGTCGGCCAAGGAAGCGATCGTCGCGCGGTTGGAGGCCGACGGCCGCGGCAGGGCCCGCGTCGAATACAAGCTGCGGGACTGGCTGTTCGCCAGGCAGCGCTACTGGGGCGAGCCGTTTCCGATCGTCTACGACGCCGACGGCCGCGCCCATCCGCTGCCGGAGTCGATGCTGGCCGTGGAACTTCCCGACATCGCGGACTACTCGCCGGTGCAGTTCGACCCCGACGACGCGGACAGCGAGCCCTCGCCCCCGCTGGGCAAGGCCACCGAATGGGTGCACGTCGACCTCGACCTCGGCGATGGCCTGAAGCCCTACACCCGCGACACCAACGTGATGCCGCAGTGGGCGGGCAGTTCGTGGTACGAGCTGCGTTACGCCGACCCGCACAACTCGGAGACGTTCTGCGCCAAGGAGAACGAGGCGTACTGGATGGGGCCGCGGCCGGCCGAGCACGGCGCGCACGACCCCGGTGGTGTAGACCTGTACGTGGGCGGCGTCGAGCACGCGGTGCTGCACCTGCTCTATTCGCGGTTCTGGCACAAGGTGCTCTACGACCTCGGTCACGTCAGTTCGCGCGAGCCGTACCGGCGACTGGTGAACCAGGGCTACATCCAGGCGTTCGCCTACACCGACGCGCGGGGTTCCTACGTACCCGCCGCGGAAGTCGTTGAGCGCGACGGTAAGTACTGGTATCCCTCACCCGACGGCGAGATCGAGGTGTCTCAGGAGTTCGGCAAGATCGGCAAGAGCCTGAAGAACTCCGTGTCCCCCGATGAGATCTGCGAGGAGTACGGGGCCGACACCCTGCGCGTCTACGAGATGTCGATGGGTCCACTGGAGGCCTCGCGGCCGTGGGCCACCAAGGACGTGGTCGGGGCGTACCGCTTCCTGCAGCGGGTCTGGCGCGTGGTGGTCGACGAGGGCAGCGGAGCCGAACGGGTCGCGGACCACGAGGCCATCGGTGACGAGACGCTGCGGCTCCTGCACAAGACCATCGCCGGAGTCGCGGAAGACTATGCGGCGCTGCGGAACAACACCGCCGCAGCGAAGCTGATCGAGTACACCAACCACCTGACCAAGGAAGGCGTGAGCGCGCGCGCGGCCGTCGAACCGCTGGTGCTGATGGTCGCGCCGCTGGCGCCGCACCTGGCCGAGGAGCTGTGGCGGCGTCTTGGCCACGACACGTCGCTTGCGCACGGGCCGTTCCCGAAGGCCGATCCGGCCTACCTGGTCGAGGACACCGTCGAGTACCCCGTCCAGGTCAACGGCAAGGTGCGCGGACGCGTCACCGTCGCGGCCGACGCCGACGCCGACGTGCTCGAGGCCGCCGCGCTGTCCGATGAGAAGGTCGCCGCGTTCCTGGCTGGCGCCGTCCCGAAGAAGGTCATCGTGGTCGCGGGCAAGCTCGTCAACATCGTCGCCTAAGTTGCGATTTGGGCGCGTTTACGGTCGCTCAGGCCGAACGGGAACGCGCCCAAATCACCGGGGCAGGGGTGGCGTGCGGGGCGGCGGCGTGCGCCTGCGACCGGTCGCCTCGACCGCGGCGGCGTACCGTAGCAACGCGACGTCGTCGTACGCGCGCCCGGCGAAGGTCAGCCCCACCGGCATGCCGATGTCGGCCATGGTTCCCATCGGCACCGTGACGGTCGGGATGCCGAGATGCCGAATCGCCAAGTTGCCGTTGGCCACCCACACCCCGTTGCGCCAGCCCAGGTCCGCCGACGCCGGGTTCACGTCCATGTCGGCGGGCCCCACGTCGGCGACCGCGGGGAACATCACCGCGTCCAGGCCCAACCCGTCCATCCACTCCTCGAGGTCGACCCGCCGCGTGCGCTCCAATCCGTGCACGCCGTCGGGCAGATGCGGGATGGCGAGGAACGACTCGATCGGGTGGTCGCTGACGAACGCCGGATACTCCGCGATGTCGTCGTCGAAGCCGGCGTAGCGATCGGGCAGCGCGCCCTGCGGAGGCGGGAAGATCCGGCTGCCGTCGACGTCCGCGAGCCGGCTCAGCGTCGGATCGCCGTTGGCGGCCAGGAAGTCGTCCCACGCCCACGCCGACAGGTCCACGATCTCGCGGTGCAGGTACTCGGGGGTGACCAGGCCGCGGGTCGCGATGGTCGGCGCGCCGGCCCGGTCGCCCTCGTAGTTGCTGACCACCGGGAAGTCGACGTCGATCACCTCGGCGCCGGCGTCGCGCAGGTCGCGTCGGACCGCGTCGAACAACTCCAGCACCGACGGTCGGGTCTCGATCCGCTGACCGGTCGGTCCTCCGATGCCGGTGGCGCCGGGGCCACCCGCATCGGGATCGGCGTTGACGTACATCCTCGGCACGCCGAACCGCCGCCCGGCCAACGCCTCCCGGCCAGCGGCCAGCGCGGGGTACGACGGGGGCCGCACCTCGTCGACCCGCGGTACCGGCACCCACGGCTGCGCCCGCCAGAAGTCGCCGCGGGTGTCCGGATCCTCGGCCACCACGACGTCGAGCACCTCGAGGAGGTCGGCCATCGAACGGGTCTGCGGCACGACGACGTCCATCGTGGGCACCAGCGGCCAGCCGCCCCGAGTCGAGATCACCCCGCGCGACGGCGTGTAGGCGCACAGCGCATTGTTGGACGCCGGGCCGCGACCAGACGACCAGGTCTCCTCGCCGATCCCGAACGCGCAGAACGAGGCAGCGGTCGCCGTGGCCGATCCGTTCGACGAACCTGATCCGAACGGCGCGGTGAGATAGTCTGCGTGGTAAGGGCTTTCGGCGCGACCGTAGAGGCCGCGCTGCATCCCGCCGTTGGCCATCGGCGGCATGTTGGTGAGTCCGATCAGCACCGCTCCTGCCGCACGCAGGCGCCCGATGACGAACGCGTCGTGCTGGGCGACCAGATCCGCGAACGCCGGGCTGCCCGCGGCGACGGTCAACCCGCGGGCCAGGTAGCTGTCCTTCGCGGTGTAGGGGATGCCGTCCAGCGGTCCCCAGGTCTGGCCGGCGGCCCGCCCCGCGTCGGACGCCTCGGCGTCGGCGCGGGCCTGCGGGTTGGCCACCACGACCGCGTTGAGCGAGTCGTCGAACGCGGCGATGCGGGCCAAATACGCCTCGAGCAGCCCCACCGCGGTGACCTGCCCGCTGTCCAGGGCTGCGCGCAGGTCGGCGATGGACGCCTCGTGCACTTCGAAGGTCATCCCCACACCTAGCGCGGCCGGATGACGACTTCGTACACGTGCCCGTCGGGCGGCGTCGCGACCGCCTGCGCCACCACCGCGGCCACCGTCTCGGGTTGCAGGAAGTGTTCGGCAACGTAGTCGCGACCTTCGTAGGCGACCAGGTCGCGCTGCATGTCGGTGGCGATCCGACCCGGGTGCACGGAGGTGACGCGCAGGTCGGGCTCGTCGGCGCGCAGCGAGTCGGCGAATGCCCGCAACGCGAACTTGCTGGCCGAGTAGGACGCCAGTCCGGGCGAGGCATTGTGTCCCGCACCGGAGTTGATGAAGATCACGTGCCCACGCGCGCTGCGCAGGGCGGGAAGCAACGCCAGCGTGAGCGCAACCGCGCCGACGACATTGACCTCGAGAGTGGCGCGCCATTCGTCGACGGTGGACTCGGCCACCCGCCCGGGGTAGGACACCCCCGCGTTGTGGATCAGCACGTCGAGGTCGGTCAGCACCTCGGCGCCCGCCTCGATGGAGTCGGGATCGGTGAGGTCCAACGGCCAGGTGGGGGCGCCGAGCCGCTCGGCGAGGGCGTCGAGGCGGTCCGACGGGCGGCCCGCCAGCAGCAGCGTATGGGTGGGCGCAAGTGCTGTGGCGATGGCGGCACCGAGCCCGCCGCCGGCCCCTGTGATCATCGCGGTCGGCACGTCGTCACAGTACCGACCTGCATAGTTCGCCTCGAGGTCGCATCATTGAAGCAATGCCCCCCGATCCCAGCTTCGCGCCCACGCAACTCGCGGCCCGTGCCGCCTACCTCCTGCGTGGCAACGACCTCGGCGTGATGACCACCGCCGCGCCCTTGTTGTACCCGCACATGTGGAGCTGGGACGCGGCGTTCGTCGCGATCGGCCTCGCGCCCCTGAGCGTGGAACGGGCGGTCGTCGAGCTGGACACGCTGCTGTCCGCGCAATGGCTGAACGGGATGATCCCGCACATCGTCTTCGCCAACGGCGTCGACGGGTACTTCCCAGGGCCGGCGCGGTGGGCGACATCGGCGCTGGCGGCCAACGCCCCGCGCAACCGGCACACGTCCGGCATCACCCAGCCGCCCGTCCACGCGATCGCCGTTCAGCGCATCCTCGACCACGCCCGGACGCGGGGCCGCTCCACGCGTGCCGTCGCCGAGTCGTTCCTCGACCGCCGCTGGGCCGATCTGGTGCGCTGGCACCGCTGGTTGGCCGAGGCACGCGACCCCCAGTCGCACGGTCGGGTCACGCTGTATCACGGCTGGGAGTCCGGCATGGACAACTCGCCGCGCTGGGACAGCGCCTACGCCAACGTGATTCCCGGCACCGTGCCCGAGTACCAGCGCGAGGACAACGCGATCGTCACCGACGCCACCCAACGGCCGTCCGACGTCGAGTACGACCGGTACCTGTGGCTGCTCGAGGAGATGAAGTCGGTCCGCTACGACGACGAGTTGCTTCCGAAGGTGATGAGCTTCGCCGTCGAGGACGTCTTCGTATCCGCCATCCTGTCGGTGGCCTGCACGGTGCTGGCCGAGATCGGCGAGGACTACAAGCGGCCCAACGCCGACGTCCGCGACCTGTACTCCTGGGCCGAACGCTTCCGCAAGGGCGTCGTCGAGACCTCCGACGAGAGAACCGGCGCGGCAAGGGATTACGACCTCCGGGCCGAACGGTTGGTGGCGACGGAGACGGTCGCGCAGTTCGCGCCGCTGCTGTGCGGGGGTCTGCCGCACGACAAGGAGCGCAGCCTGCTGCGGCTACTCGACGGCCCACGGTTCTGCGGGCATCCCGATCTCAAGTACTCGCTGATCCCGACGACCTCGCCGGTTTCGCGGGACTTCCGCGCGCGGGAGTACTGGCGCGGCCCCATCTGGCCTGTGACGACCTGGCTGTTCTCTTGGTGCTTCGCCCGCAGGGGGTGGTCCGAGCGCTCGTTGATGCTGCGGCGCGAGGGGCTGCGCCAAGCCAGCGACGGCACCTTCGCCGAGTACTACGAACCCTTCACGGGCGAACCGTTGGGCAGCATGCAGCAGTCGTGGACGGCCGCCGCCGTGCTGGACTGGCTGGGTTGAACCCCGAGTCGCTGCGCTCCTGCCCGCCGGACGCTAAGCCTGTTCGATCTAGTCGTCGGTCGCTTGCTCCGCCAGCCGCGCCAGCGGCTCCAGCGCATGCGTCAACGCCGCCCGCTCCTCGTCGCTGAGCTTGCTCAGCATGCCGGCCAGTTTCGCCCGGCGCGTGGCGATGGCCTCGCGGTGCTGGACCAGTCCGCGGGGAGTGACGTCGACCAGAACGGCGCGCAGATCGGATGGATCCCTGGAGCGCTTCACCAGTCCGAGCTTCTCCAGCCGCCGGATCGCGACGGTGGTGGTCGGGGTGCGCACACGCTCGTGCGCCGCGAGTTCGGTCATCCGGATCGGACCCTTGTCGAGCAGCGTCAACAGGATGGACAGCTGAGCCAGGGTGAGGTCGGCTGTGCCTTCGGCAGTGGCTCGGCTGGTGTCCCCACGGCGCAGTACAGAGAACATTTTGGAGAGCACCTGCTGCAGCTCTCCGGCCAGCTCAGTGACCTGCGGTTCGGTCTCTACCATAATTCGCTAGTCTAACCTGTCATTGCCTGCCAGAACCCAGACATGCCGCGATTTCGTTTGAACTGGCGGTGATCCGCACCTGACGGCGCGTGTCAGGACGTTGCTCGACCTACAGCACCTGGGAGAGGAACTGGCGCAGCCGGTCGGTCTCGGCGCCTTCGAAGATCCGCTCGGGTGGTCCCGATTCGACCACCGCTCCGTGATCCATGAAGACCACCGCATCGGCGGCCGACCGCGCGAAACCCATCTCGTGCGTGACGACCACCATCGTCATCCCGTCCGACCCGAGGTCGGCCATCAATGCCAGGATGCCCTTCACCAGCTCGGGATCCAAGGCCGAGGTCGCCTCGTCGAAGAACATCACCTGAGGGGCCATCGCGAGGGCGCGTGCGATCGCAACCCGCTGCTGTTGTCCACCCGACAACGTGGCGGGACGGACGTCGGCCTTGTGCCGCAGGCCAACTCGCTCCAGCTGCGCCAGGCCGAGGTCGCGCGCCACGTCGCCCCCGAGGCGTTTGAGCCTGCGCGGCGCTAGCGTGACGTTGTCGAGCACCGTGCGGTGCGGGAACAGGTTGAACTGCTGGAACACCATGCCGATGCGCTGGCGCAACTGGTCGGGATCGTCCTTGAGCACCGAGCGGCCGTCGAGCAGGATGTCGCCGTTGTCCGGTTCGTAGAGCCGGTTGAGGGTGCGCAACAACGTCGACTTGCCCGACCCCGATGGGCCGATCACCGCGGCGGTGGTCCCGGCGGGTACGTCGACGTCGACGCCACGCAGCACCGCGTTGGTTCCGAACGACAGATGAATGCCGTTGGCCGCCAGCGAAACCGGCTCGGACACGGTGGTTGGGGTCGAGGGGGTCGCAGTAGTCACACCATCTCCTGGGTCGACGAGGGACTGGCCGGGCTCGCCGGATCATCGGAATCCGTCACCAATCGGCCGCGCCGCAGGCGATTGTCGATGAAGTTGACCAGGTGAGTGAGCGGGATCGTCAACACCAGGTAGAAGAGCCCTGCGGCGACCAGCGGCGACAGATTGCCGGTCTGCGCGTTGAGATCCCGGCCCACCTGGAACAGCTCACGCTGGCTGGCGATCAGGCCGAGGAAGTACACCAGCGACGACGCCTTCAGCAGCGAGATGAACTGGTTGACCAGCGCGGGCAGCACCCGCCGCACGCCCTGCGGCACGACCACCAACTGCATGGACGCCGAGTAGCTGAAGCCCAACGCGCGCGACGCCTCCATCTGGCCCGCCTCCACGCTCTGGATGCCGGACCGGAAGATCTCGCCGATGTAGGCGCCCGCCATAAGCCCGAGGGCGGCGATGCCGAGGGGGTAGGGGTTGTTGTTGGTCAGCGACCCGACGACTGGTCCGACGCCCAGCCCGATCAGCAGGATGATGACCACCTCGGGCAGGCCGCGGAACACGTCGGCGTACACCCGGGCCGGCCAGCGCAGCCACCGCGACCGGGAGATGCCCGCGATCGCCAGGGCCATGCCGAGGATCAGCCCGATGATGCTGGCGCTGACGGTGAGGATCAGCGTGTTGGGCAGCCCGGTCGTGAGCAGGTCGGGGATGGCCTGTTTGTAGAGGTCCCAATCGAGGAAGGAGTCCTTGAGTTGGGACAACGTGGATTTCGGCGCGGAAGCCGCGACGTCGGCCGGGGCGCGGCTGGCGGCGATCGCGGCGAAGTCGGGCAGTTGCGGCAGCGGCGCGGCCTTCGAGCCGGGCTTCCATCCCGGCGGCAGCGCGCGTGGCACCCAGTCGGTGTACAGCTTCGACCAGGTGCCGTCGGCGATCACCGCGTCGAGCCCGGAGTTCAGCGCGTCGATGAGGGGCTTGTTCTCCTTGGCCACCGCGTAGGCGACGAAATTGTCCAAGCTGAAGGTGTTCTCGACGATCTGGGTCGGATCGCCTGCCTGAACGGTGCCCTGGGCCTGCTGCGACGGCGCCACCCACGCGTCGATCTGGCGGCTCTTCAGGCTGGCGTACACGGTGTTGTAATCGGGGAACTTCACCGGGTCCAGGCCGAGGGTGTCGACGACGTAGGCCTCCTGCACGGTGCCCTGCACGACGCCGATGCGCTGGCCCGCCGAGAGCCTCTCGAAGCCGGTGATCGGCGAGCCCGTCGGCACCACGAGGGAGAAGTAGCCGAAGTCGTAGCCGTTGGTGAAGCCGACGGTGCGGCGACGCGCATCGGTGGTGGTGATCGACGACGAGCCGACGTCGAATCGGCCCGACGCCGTCTGGGCAAGGAGGCCGGAGAACTCGGTGCCGACGAAGTCGACCTGCAGCCCGAGCTTGTCCGCGATCGCCCGCAGCAGCTCGTTGTCGAAGCCGGTGAACTGGCTTAGGGAGTTGATGCAGATGCTGGGCGGCGCGTCGGACAGCGTGCCCACGGTGAGCACGCCGGGTGTGCTCAATCGCAGCGCGGCGGCGTCGACGGCGCCGAGGGGCGCGACGGTCGGGGTGGTGTACTTGTCCTCGCCAGGGCCCTTGGCCGCCGCCGCCAGGTTGGTGGGCAACGCGCTGGCGCTCTGGATGCCGGGCGGGGCGCACTGGTCGACGTCGGCAGCTGCGGGCGGGGCGAGTCCCATGCCGAACACCGCGACCGCGACGAATGCGACGACCATCGTCTTGCGTAACCGGGCCATCCTGGCAACCTAGCGGCCGTCGCTACGGGGGCAGCGGCTTGCGCTCATTCAGAACGCAACGGACGGCGCGTGGGTCGAGGGCGCAAGGACACGGCGGCGGACCAGTTCGGCCAGCATGATCCGGCCCATCAGCTCGGCCCGGCCGACGCAGGCGGCCCGCGCGGCGCCGGGGTCTTGGTCGTCGATCGCGGCGGTCTCGGCGACGTAGTACGCCAGCAGTTCGTCGTGGCTGCCGAGGTACGCCTGCCAGAACGCGGGTGGCATGAGCGTCTGGGAGGCCCTGATCGCGGCCTGCAGCCGCGGCCCGGCGTACTCGTCGTTGATGATCTTGCGGTAGCGCCACGCGGTCTCGTTGAACGTGCGCGACTCCTTGCCTGCGCGCAACGCGTCGAGCAGCGTTTGAAGCGCGTCGAGCACCTTCGGGTTGCGCGCCGCGGCGGCCCTCGCCGAAGCGATGCCGTTCAGCATCCCGTAGAGCTCGTGATGTTCGCGGAGCACGCCTTCGTCGAATCGTTCGACGTAGGCACCTCGGTGGTAGCGCGTCGAGAGCACTCCATCGTGTTCGAGCTGAACCACTGCCTCTTGGATGGGCACCCGGCTGAGACCCAGCTGTTCGGCGATCTCGTTGCGGTCCAACCGATCTCCAGAGCGCAGTTTGCCCGTCAGGACCAGGTTCACGACGTGGGAGACGACCAGGTCCTTCTCTTTGACCCCGTACTTCTTGGGCATGGCGCGGTCAGTTTCTCACGCCGTCGCTCCAATCGGACGTCTTCGGCAGCTTCGGATCAGGCGCGCGCGTCACGCCACCGGCACAGCGCTTCGGCGCCGGTCAGGTCGTAGTCGGGGCCGTTGACGCCGACGGTGAGCAGGCTGACGCCGAGGCCGGCCATTACATCGGCCTCCTCGAGCAGCGCGTCGATGCTGTCGCCTTCCACGGCCGCCGAGTGCTCGATCGTGGCGGGGTCGCGGCCGACTGCCGCGCAATGCTGGGCCAACACCTCCGCCTTGTGCGGGTAGGTCTCACGGTCGACGAAGTAGTGCCACACGTCGCCGTGCTCGGCGACCTGGCGCAACGTCTTCTTCT
>NZ_JAVRPS010000423.1:0-8110 GCF_032162105.1 Mycobacterium sp.
CGCGGAAGCGTTCGACCTCGGCGAGCGTCCACGATTTGGAGGTTCCGGAGGTTTCGTCGATGATCGCGTCGGCGGGGCGCTCGACGAGTGCAATGACGTTGCGGGGCAAAGCACCCTGATCGACGAACGATTCAATGACCATTCCGAAGGTAGTCAGCGTGGAACGCACTGTAACTGGCTTGACGCCACGTGCGGGGACTGTGATCGAGCCGTTCTTCGCTGCCCTTTGGTGATCGGCTCCGCACGCCGTGTGCGCTTGGTCTGCTGAGGCGGCGGCTCATCCGGAACCGCAATGATGTCGACACCCACGTTAGTTCAGTTCCTCCCGGCGACAACGGGCGAACCGAGGATGGTCTGGGCGGTGATCATGTTTGTTCCACCCACTAGCAGCTCGGGTTGGCTCTCGCGCTCCGCTCGCGAGTTCAGCTGGCGCGCAGGCGAATCGATCACCTATGCGGCAACGAGTTCGCGCAGTGCGGCGGTAACGACGTAGACGCGGCCGCCGAGTCGCCGCGACGGCAGCTCGCCTGTGGCCACCAGCCGATAGGCAGATGCGCGACTGATTCCGAGGATCGCCGCAGCCCGGGGGACAGTAAGCAGCAGTGGTAGTTGGTCAAAGACTTTGTTCTCCAATTGTTTCACCCCCTATTGAGCTGAAATCGGATACGTTCGGGTCGACCGAGCGTGGCCGCATTTGAGGACTGCAGCGGGGGCAGAATGCCGCCGCCTCGGTTCCGTCGGGCAGTGTGGTGGTGATGGTCCGCGACTGATCGTCTTCGCACTCGCCGCACCAAGGCATGCCACGTCGGAGCAACGTGCTCGGTGGCGTTGGGAGCTCAGCAAGGCGCCGTGCAAGGACCGCGGCGGGGTAACCGCACTCCCTCTGGACTTCGTGACAGGTGAGCCATGAGACTCTGCGCGGTCCATCCCGAGCCCAGAGCGCGGTCAATTGCCGGTCGGTGACTGGCGCCGGTTTGGGCGAGCCCCGGCATTCATGGGATTCACCGGACTGGTGCCCACCGAGCGGTCCTCGGGCGAAACGATTCGCCGCGGGCATATCACCAAGGCCGGCAGCACTGTGGTGCGCACTCAGTCATCGAGTCAGTGTGGGCCTATCAACACCGGCCCTGGATTGGGCCGCGGCTGCGTCAACGCCAGCAGGACGTCCCCGCTGACACCGTGACGCGGTCCTGGGCGGCGTAGCTGCGGTTGTGTCGACGGTTCCGCACGCTGGCCGCTCGCAAGAACGTCAAATCGGTTATCGCCACTGCTATTGCCCGTGAGCTTGCCGGCTTTTGTTGGGCCGAAATGACTACCTGATCATGACCAACCAGCGCCACGACGATCGGAACGTGGCGACCGTTTACAAGCCCGTGACGCGTCGAAGCACCCGCCGTCGCAGGACCAAGACCCTCGTCCGTTTTATGGCGTCAGCGCGCGTCGCTGTCCCGACCCAGTAAGGGGCACCAGCCTGCGAATGACCTACTTGCTGGGCTCGATCCGCGTACATCAGAGTGGCGGTCTTCCGGTACACGCCGCTTCGACGCGTCACCCTTCACGCCCACGGCCCCCGCCCCCTCAGCGTGGTGGCAGCCATCTCATCGGCGTCAAGGCCGTTCGTCCTCGGGCTCACGCCCTGCGGGCGCTGCGCCTTGACCCCCGAGACGCTGCCACCGTTAAGCATGGACGGGGAACCGACACCTAAACCAGCCCCGCTCAATAACTTTCAATCACCACTTGACAGGCCGTTCCACATCAGAACGGTGGGGGCAGTGCGTCGCGGGCTCGGCAAGCATGGCTGTGGGCACGACCGGCCCACCGAGCGACACAGACGGGGTGGGTGTCGCGGCTACGCTCCCAGCACGATTTCCTGCCGCAAGCGCGTGGCCGCTGCGTAGCGGGGGTCGTGAGTGCGGATCCGAGGGGCGAAGATGCCGATGCGCCATAGCGATTCGCGTCGCTGAATACGTCGTTGACCTCGCGGAGACCGATTCCCCGCAACGCCTCGTATGCGCCGGCGCCGAGCAGGTCCCGCTCGTCCAATGCGTATAGCAGGCCTGCAGTCAATTTTTCGCTGAGACCGTGTGTGGCGCCGACGTCGGCGGCACGGCAGCCGTGAGACGGCACGGAGCCGCCCCTGACATACCCGACGTAGCCCCCCATGCCATTGGTCACCGCGATCATCGCGGGCCCGCACGCCATCAACCAGCGAACCGCATCGGCATGCCGCTCTCCGGGGCGCAGTGACTTGAGGTCGCCCTCACTCAGTGTGACGATGTCACTGCATCCGATCATCGACTCGATCGAGGTCAGGTCTGCCGGTGACAGGCGTCCCTTGGTGACCGCGGCGATGTTCAGGTCGTAGCTGATGGTGGCGGCGGTGCGGTCCCGCCTGGTCAGCATCGTCGCCGCCTCTGCGGCGTCCGGCCCTCGCACGACGGCACGCGACGATCTCACGTGCAGGTGGCTACGCCGACGATCCGGCCGAGTAGTGCACGCGGGCCGCAGGTCTGGTCGCTTGCCGTCATACGCCGACGGGAGGTCGCGCGCCGACAATGACGGGACGGCGATCACCGTGGCTCCGAGTCGTCGGAGACGACGAGAGACGTCGGTGTCGGTGTCGGCGTCGATCACAAATATCTCAGTTCCCATGAATCTTCCCAACTTCACTTCATCGGTGTGACCCCCAGCACACCAGTGACCCAGTTCCGCCGACATCGACCCAACGGGTGATCGGGGGGGTGGGTTTACCGCGGAGTGGTGAGCGTCGCCCCCGCGACCATGCGCGCGGGTGAGCCGCCGTAGGTCCGGCTCCCGACCGACTGGCTCGGCCACGAAAGGTTCTCAGATGCCGTCGAGTGGCACCCCAGCTCGGGCGAGCGGTCGTTGGCCCGCTTTCGTTTGAAACGGAACGGCTGAACCGTAAGGTGACGGCGGTCACGTTCGATGGGAAACGTGCGCGTGGACCAAGCCCCAACGGTCGGAGGAGATGTGACGACGATGCTGATCGACGGTCACAACGATCTCGCGTGGGCGATGCGCCGGGAGTACGACGCCGACCTGGACGCCGTCGACCTGACTGAGGTGGTGCCCGACCTGCACACGGACCTGAAGCGACTTGAGGCCGGCGGCGTTACTGGGCAATTCTGGTCGGTGTACGTGTCCCCTGAGCTTTTCGCCGGTCCCTCGGCAGTGACCGCCACGCTGGAGCAGATCGACTTCGTGCGGCGCCTCGTGGCTCGCTACCCCGACCGACTGATGCTTGCGACGACCGCGGACGAGGTTTCGGCGTCGGGCGACCGGATCGCATCGCTGTTGGGCATGGAGGGTGGCCACTGCATCGACGGATCGCTAGCGGTCCTGCGCATGATGCGCGCGTTGGGGGTGCGCTACCTCACCTTGACCCACAACAAGAACGTGCCATGGGCCGACGCGGCGACCGACGACCCTGTGCTGCACGGATTGTCGGAGTTCGGTGAGGACGTCGTGCGTGAGATGAACCGGCTCGGAATGCTTGTCGATCTCTCGCACGTGTCTGCTGACGTCATGCGGCACGCGCTGCGGGTGACCGCCGCGCCTGCGATCTTCAGCCACTCCTCCGCCCGTGCGGTGTGCGACCACCCACGCAACGTGCCCGACGACGTCCTGGCGACATTGGCGCAGAACGACGGCGTGTGCATGGTGACGTTCCTGCCCGCGTTCGTCTCACCGGCGGTCGCCCGTTGGCACGCGGAGGCAAAGGCGGAGGCTCGACGCCGTGGCATCCAGAAGGGCGATCCGGCGTACGACGCACTGATGATTGGGCTGGCCGAGCGGTCGCCACCGCCCGTCGCAACGTTGACGCAAGTCGTGGCACACATCGAGCACGTGCGTGCGGTCGCCGGCGTGGACCATGTCGGCATCGGGGGTGACTACATGGGGGGCGAGGGGATGCCCGAGGGACTGGAGGATGTGTCGGGGTATCCGCGGCTCTTCGCCGCCCTCGCCGACCGCGGCTGGTCCAGGGCCGACGTGGCCAAGCTCGCCGGCGAGAACACCCTCCGCGTGCTCAGAGCAGCCGAGGACGTCGCCGGCCCGGCTGGCTAACGTCGCGGCGTGACTTAGCCGGGAACGCCGGTCATTTCGTAAACCGTCCGTGGGTCCTTTGCTCGAAACAATCACAATCGAGGAGGTATATGATCCACGTCACGCAATGCACCAGGGCTCGTAGGGGCATGGCCCGGAGTGTCCACTCGGGCATCCATGGGTTCGTCAACACAAGTCCAGCACGCAAAGGTGGACCCCGATGTCAAGCGCGCAGCTAAAACCGATATCCCGCGACGCGAATCAGCCTGCGTTGTATGACGCTTGGGAACGCTTCGTACAGGGGGATGACGACGTCCGCGGCGTGCGGCCCGAAGTGGCGATCTCCTGGCAACGGTGTCGGGATCAGTACCGCGTCGACCCGTTCCTGTCCGAAGCGCCTGCGGCGGTCACGGAGGTCGACCATTCGCTCGAACACGATGTCGTCTTCGCGGAACTGGGTTTTCGTGCCGCAGCCATGGTCCACGAGGTGTCCAAATTCGGCATCGTGATAATCGCCGACGCCAACGGCAGGGTCCTGGCCGAGTGGGGCGACAAGGCCACCCTTACCGTCGCCGCCGGGAGCGGCCTCGCGCCGTGGTTCTGCTGGTCGGAGAGCGCGGTGGGCACGAACGGCATTGGCACCGCCATGGGAACCCGAAACCCCCTGGTGATCAAGCGGGAAGAACACTGGTGCCAGGCCTTCCACGAATGGACCTGCGCAGGCGTCGCGGTGCGGCACGTGGTGAGCAAGGAACCGATCGCGAGCCTGAACATCTCGAGTTTGCGCAGTGACATGCCAGCGGCCGCGAGCGCATGGCTGGCGAACGCCGCCGCGCACACCCAGAGCAAATTGCGCAATTGCGCCCGCGACGGCGGCGCCGAACTGCTCGGCGCGTACAACCACGCCCGGGCACGGTCGACTGATGCACTGGCCGCCGTCGACACCGGGGGCAAGGTAGTGATCGCCGATGAAACGGCGAGCGTGCCGCTCGGTGTGCCGAGCAACACCCCGGCAGTCGACCCGGCAGTGCGCTGGAATCCGAAGCTCCCGGCATTCATCGACGCCGTCCGGTACGCCAGCAAGCAGGCGAGTCACAACCCCGATTGGATCGGCTCGACACAGATCTTCACCCACCTCGCTGACGAACCTTCGCCGATCGCAATTCGCCCGGTGTTCCGGTACGGCAATCTGGTCGGACACCTGATCTCCTTCGGTGTCTCCGACGGCGAGCAGTTGCCGCGGGCCGAAGCAGGCGCGTACGCCGAGGAACAACCCCGTCGAGTGGTCGGTGTCCGGGGGAACCGGATGGTGCTGCTGCGGGCGCCAGAAGTCTTGTTCGCCGAATCGGATGGCAACGAGGTATGGCTGTCCACGGACCAGGGCAGGCTGCGGGCCGCCTCGCCCGGCCTGGACAAGCTCGACAACGAACTGGCCAACGCCGGATTCCTGCGGGTACATCGCCGACACATCGTGAACCTGAACCGTATTCGGGAGGTCGAACGTCGAGACAAGGGCGAGCTGGTTCTGGTCATGGACGATCACGACAACACGATGGTGCCGGTGTCCCGGCGGAACGTGCGCGCGGTGCGCTGTGCGCTCGGTATCTGAGGCTTAGAGAGCCCGGAAGGAAGGCCAATGCCCGAGAGCCCTGACGCTTACGTCAACAGGACCTACGACCAGACCGTGTGCGTGCGCGGGTCGCTCAAGCGGCGCAATCACCCCGCGGCAAGGAGGGACCAACTCGATTGGCCCAGCCGGCTCAACCTGAAGGCCCTGGCTCGGCCCTGCTGTGCGGCCAATCCGTTGGACGAGGACTTCGACTACGCCAAAGAGTTCCTGTCCATCGATCTCGACGAGTTGGCACGCGATGTTGACCAGGTGCTGACGACCTCGCAAGACTGGTGGCCCGCCGACTTTGGTCATTACGGACCGCTCGTGCTGCGGATGGCCTGGCACAGCGCCGGCACCTACCGCGTCGGTGACGGCCGGGGCGGCCCCAGCGCGGGGATGCTGCGCTTCGCCCCCTTGAACGGATTTCCAGACAACCGCAACCTGGACAAGGCGCGCCGGCTGCTGTGGCCGGTGAAGAAGAAGTATGGCCTCAAGATCTCCTGGTCCGACCTGATGGTCTTCGCGGGCAATCGCGCGCTGGAGTCGATGGGGTTCAAGTCGTTCGGGTTCGCAGGCGGCCGGGTGGACGTGTGGGAGCCCGACGAGACCTACTGGGGCCCGGAGAGCACGTGGCTCGCGGACGAACGACACAGCGGGGTAAGGGATCTGGACGAACCCCTGGCGGCCACCGAGATGGGACTGATCTACGTCGACCCGCAGGGACCGGCCACGGTGCCCGACCCGTTGGCCTCCGCGCGCGACATCCGTCAGACGTTCCGCCGGATGGGGATGAACGACGAGGAGACTGTCGCGCTGATCGCGGGCGGGCACACGTTCGGCAAATCCCACGGACGGGCCGACCCCGGCGGCTGCCTCGGTCCCGAACCCGAAGGCGCACCGCTGGAGGCAACTGGCCTGGGCTGGGCGAACAGTTTCGGCACTGGCAACGGCGCCGACACCGTCACCAGTGGGCTCGAAGGGATCTGGACGTCCACGCCGACCAAGTGGGACAACAGTTTCCTCGAGACACTGTTCGCCTATGAGTGGGAAGTGGCGCTCAGCCCTACCGGGATGTGGCAGTGGGTCCCGCGCGACGGTGCCGGGGCCGGCACGGTTCCAGACGCCCACGACCCGTCCAAGACCCATGCCCCGACGATGCTCACCACGGATCTCGCGTTGCAGGAAGATCGAACGTACAGAGCGATCGCGCTGCGCTTCCTCGAGAATCCGGACCAGCTTGCGGACGCGTTCGCGCGGGCGTGGTTCAAGCTCACGCACATCGACATGGGCCCGATCCAGCGTTACTTGGGACCACTGGTCCCGTCCGAACGAATGATCTGGCAGCACCCGGTGCCAGAAGTCGATCACGAGCTCGCTGATGCCGACGACATCGTCGCGCTCAAGTGTCAGATCCTCGAGTCGGGCCTGTCGGTATCGCAACTCGTCTCCACGGCGTGGGCTTCGGCTTCGACGTTCCGAAACAGTGACAAGCGCGGCGGGGCGAATGGGGCGCGCATCTGTCTCGAACCGCAGCGGAACTGGGAGGTCAACGAGCCTGAGACCCTGGTGACCGTCCTGGGCACACTGGAGCAGATCCGCCAGAGGTTCAACGATTCCCATCGCGGGGGCAAGAAGATCTCGCTGGCCGATCTGATCGTGCTCGGTGGGTGCGCCGCGATCGAACATGCCGCCGCCAAGACCGGTCACGACATCGAAGTCCCCTGCCGGCAGGGGCGTACGGACGCGACACAGGAGTGGACCGATGTCGAGTGGTTCTCCGCGCTCGAGCCCACCGCGGATGCATTCCGCAACTACGTCGGCAAGGGCAACCGGCTGCCGCCGGAACACCTGCTCGTCGACCGCGCGAGTCAGTTGACCCTGAGCGCCCCCGAGATGACAGTGCTGCTCGGTGGGCTGCGCGTGCTCGGCGCCAACCACGGCCAGTCCCCTTTGGGCGAGTTCACCTCGACACCGGGCACGCTGACCAACGAATTCTTCGTCAGCTTGCTCGACATGGATATCGAGTGGGCACCGAGGTCGGACACCGCCGCCTCGACAGCAGTCTACGAGGGCCGCGACCGACACACCGGCGAGGTCAAGTGGCTCGCCAGTCGCGTCGACCTCGCTTTCGCGGCCGACTCCGTGCTGCGCGCAATCTCGGAGGTCTACGCGAGCGAGGACGCCGAGGAGAAGTTCATACGCGACTTCGTGTCCGCGTGGGACAAGGTGATGAATCTCGACTTGTTCGACCTGCCCTGACCCATTGGTCCGCCCGGGCGGACTTTCTCGTCGACGGTGGATTCTTTCGTTTCGGAACTCCGCCATATTCGCTGCGGAACACCGACGGCGTCGCCGGAGAATAGCGGATTGGTCCGGCGCGCGATCCTGCAATGGTCGAGTGAGGCAATTTGCCAAATCCGGCGGGCTCATCGC
>NZ_JAVRPS010000424.1:0-7653 GCF_032162105.1 Mycobacterium sp.
TTCCAGAGGAACGCGATCACCGCGCAGACGAACGAGCTGGTCAAACTGCAGCAGGACGATGACGGCATGGGCTTTGACGTCGTCGAAATAATGTGCGCCGGTTGAGATGCCGATCCATTCGGCCAACGGCTGGCGTCAGTAGGGCTGGTCACCTTTGGGCATGACGAATTCGGAGACTGGCCCGGCGACACCGTTGACCGTCGTTCCGCCGTTGGTGATGCCAGGGGCCATTGGCAGCATGCTCTGCGGGAATCCGAACGTTGGCTCGGTGAGTGCGTTGAGCCGGGCCAGTTCCTCGGCGGTGAGCTTCACATCGAGAGCGCGGATGTTGTCCTCGAACTGCGAAAGCCGACGCGCACCGATGATGATCGACGTCACGGCCGGCTGCGCATGGAGCCAGGCCAGCGCCACGCTGGCGACGTTGGTCTCGTGTTCCTTGGCGATGATCTCGAGTTCGTCGACGACCTCGTAGGTCTTCTCGTTGAGGAACCCCTCCACCAACGCGGCGCGATCGGACGTGTTTTGGCCGGCGTTGCTTCGCGTGTACTTGCCGCTGAGCGCACCTCCGGCGAGCGGCGACCACGGCGTGATCCCGAGGCCGAATTCGCCGGCCATGGGAACCAGGTCTTGTTCGACGGTGCGTTGCAGCAGTGAGTACTCGATCTGCAGGCCGATGAACGACGACCAGCCGCGGAAACGCGCGGTGAGATTTGCTTCGGCGATCTTCCACGCCGGGGTGTCCGACACGCCGAGATAGCGCACCTTGCCGGCACGAACGAGGTCGTCGAGTGCGGCCATCGTCTCCTCGATGGGAGTGTTGGCATCCCAGATGTGTAGCCAGTACAGGTCGATGTAGTCGGTCTGCAAGCGCCGCAACGAGTTCTCGCAGGCGCTGATCAACGACTTGCGGCCCGAGCCGCCGCCGTTGGGATCACCCGGATACAGGTTGCCGCTGAACTTGGTGGCGATCACCAAGCGATCGCGGCGTGCGGCGTGGCGCCCAATGTGGTCGCCGATGATCTTTTCGGAGTGGCTCTTGGTGTAGAAGTTGGCGGTGTCGATGAAGTTCCCACCGAGGTCGACGAACCTGTCGATGATCTCTTGGGACTCCCCCACGCTGGAACCCCAGCCCAAGTCTTCACCGAACGTCATCGCTCCAAGGCACAGTGGGCTGACGCGTAGACCGGATCGTCCGAGTGTCACGTAGTGATCCAATGGCATGCGCGGTCTCCTTCCGGGTGGTAAGTTGTACACTTATGCGCTTGTTTATTTCTGAACTAGTTTACCTCTGAACGATCTGGGGTGCAAGGTCGATGTCAGTCGAGGATGCGGCGAAGATCTGGTCGCTGAACTATCGCGTGCTGCTGTCAGTGATCGCGTCCGTCGAGACCGACGTCACCGCGTTGGGGGTCGACTCCAAGGAGCTGTTCCTGCTCGCCGAGATCGACGAGCATCCCTACCCTGCCGAGCTGGCTGCGACGCTGAGCATGCCGAAGGCAACGGTGACGCTCTACCTGAAACGACTTGAGGCCGCCGGTTTCGTGAGCCGCGAGATCGACCCCGCCGATCTGCGGCGCCATCGCCTGCAGCTCACCCCCGCCGGGCGTCGAGCAACCAACGACGGCCTCGCACTGCTATCGGACGCGTTCGGCAAGCGCCTGGAACGTCTCACCCGAGTCCAACAAAGGGAACTCAAGGACCTGCTCGAACAGATACTTTGACGTCCGTCGAACCCGACTTCCGCGGCAAGCCAACAGGGTCAGCCTAGGCTCAACCACCATCCGTACAGGCTGTCGAGGTCTGCTCCCTGGACGTCGCCGAGCAGCAGTACGTCGTTCTTCGTCCACATCAGGTCGGGCACGTTGTTGCGGGTTCCGCAGGCCAGCGACCCGGCACTGAAGGCCGGCGTGGCGTCGTAGTGCCAGGAGCGCGGCGTGTCGATGCTGCCGGGGCATTGCGAAACCGCTGCCTCGTTGACGCCATCCTGGAATTGGCTGGCCAGTGAGTTCGCGTCGGCGAACAGCGAGAAGCGCGCGCTCGCCGGCCCACTGGCCTGGTCCAGCTGGCCGCAGTCCACCGTTGCAAGCGCCTGTGGGCTCGGGTTGGCGGACGGCCCGCACAAGGTTGAGTTATAGCCCGGTGGCAGCACGCTGTAGAGCTTGTCCAGAGGCGAGGGCGCCGGCGGGGTCTCGGTGGCGGATGCCAGCGGGGTCTCGGTGGTGGATGCCAGCGGGGTCTCGGTGGTGGATGTGGACGTCGATGTGTCGGTGGGTGCGGCGGGTGCCGTCGATGTGGCGGAGCTTGGCGGCGTCGGTGGCGTGCTGAATATCGTGCTGGTAGTCGAGATGGTCGACGTGGCAACATTTTTGACCGATATCACCGAAGGCCCCGGTGTACCACTGAGCGCGACGCCAAGGGTGCCGAGGGCGACGAGAGCGGCGAGGGCGATGGCACCCGCAAACAGCCGTGTCTTGCCCGTGCGGCGCGCCGGGCCACCGGTCACTAGTGGTTCGTTCAGTTGTCGAGGGACGGCACCCATCGTCATCACCTTTCGCCCGGACCGGCAGTAACGGGTCACTCATTCGGGGTCGCCATGAGACGACCGCGCCGGCACCGATTGGCTGGCACCACCAGTGAGGCTAATGTCCTGGTGGGCTTGGTAGAGGTAATTAGAGTGATTCAGCGAACAAAAGGTGGGTTCACCAGTTGTTTGCTCGACCGGCATGAGGCCGTGTGCCTGGGAAAGCGGGTGCCCGGGATGAAAACCGACGCCGAAGTCGAGTCTCGGCACCAGTATGGCCGGGAGTCCTCAGACATAAAACGCAAATATCCGGCGCAGAACATCGATTTTGCAGATGACCAATTCTCGGTCCCTTGCATCGATAGATCAGAAGTAGAAGCACAGAAACATCTGTTGGACAGGAGCATTGCTGCCGACGGAGGATTCGAGGACGCGTGAACGCGCATCGGAACAGTCCAGGTCTGCGGTTCGGAGTGGAGGTTGGTATGTCGAACCACGAGGTTGAGGTCCTCGTCGTCGGCGGTGGCCAGGCCGGCCTTGCGATGAGCGAGCATCTGAGCGCCTCCGGCGTGCCGCACCTCGTCGTGGAGCGGCACCGCATCGCCGAGCGTTGGCGTTCGGAGCGCTGGGATTCCCTCGTCGCGAACGGACCTACCTGGCACGACCGCTTTCCCAACCTGGAATACTTCGACCTCGATCCCGATGCCTTCGCCTCCAAGGAACAGGTCGCGGACTACTTCGTCGCCTACGCGGAGAAGATCGCCGCGCCCATCCGGTGCGGAGTCGAGGTGACGTCCGTGAAGAAGCACCTCGGCCAGCCGGGCTTTCGCGCGGAGACGACTGATGGAACCGTCGATGCACGCTTCGTCGTTGCCGCGACCGGACCGTTTCAGCGGCCCGTCATCCCGCCGATCGTTCCCGACGGCGCGATACCCCTGCAGATCCACTCCAGCGGCTACCGCAACCCAACGCAGCTACCCGACGGCGCCGTCCTCGTGGTCGGGGCCGGATCGTCGGGCGTGCAGATCGCCGACGAACTCCGGCAGTCGGAGCGGCGCGTGTACCTCTCCGTCGGCCCGCACGACCGCCCCCCGCGACGGTATCGCGGTCGCGACTTCTGCTGGTGGCTCGGTGTCCTGGGCCTGTGGGACGCCGAGACCCCTCCCCTGGGAGCGGAGCACGTCACGATCGCGGTCAGTGGAGCGCACGGCGGACACACCGTCGACTTCCGCGACCTCGCCGCTCGTGGCATCGAGCTCATGGGCCTGACCGCTTCATACGAGAGCGGCACTTTACGTTTCGCGTCGGACCTCAGCTCGAACATCGCCAGCGGCGACGCCAACTACATGTCACTGCTCGACGAGGCCGACGCCTACGTCACACGCAACGGTCTCGATCTCCCCGAGGAACCGCAGGCCCGCATTCTGGGACCCATTCCCGCGTGCGTCACCGATCCACTCCTCGAACTCGACCTGGCTGAGGCGGAAGTCAGCTCGATCATCTGGGCGACCGGCTTCGCCACCGACCACAGCTGGCTGCAAGTCGATGCGTTCGACGAGAGCGGCAAGCCGAAGCACCGACGGGGCGTGTCGTCTGAGCCCGGCGTGTACTTCCTGGGGCTGCCATGGCTGTCGCGGCGCGGATCGAGCTTCATCTGGGGGGTCTGGCACGACGCCAAACATCTTGCCGATCACATCACGACCCAACGCGGCTACCTCGCCAACGGGAGCACTGAGCACGCATAGCGAAATGAGAGTTGGTCGTCTCGGTTTTCGTCGCTGACGCGCTCAATCCTGGACATGGCCCATCAATCGCTGTCGGGCCGAGCCGTCGGAGGCAACGTCCATCACCGTCAGGGCCAGGACCAGTGCGCCTTGCATCGTCGCTCGGTCTGCTGCCGGGGACGCGGCCGCGGCGGCGAACTCGGGTTGGTGGTTGACGGCAGGCAGCGAGTCGATCCCGATGTAGGGGTGGATCGCCGGGATGACCTGCGAGACGTTGCCCATGTCCGTTGACGCCCGGTTCATCAAACTGTCTGCGCCGGTGGAGAATTGGCGGCCGAGCTGTTCGGCCCGCTGCCGGTACGCGCTGAGCAGACGTTCGTCGTTGCGGAACTCGGAGTACGGCTTGCTTTCCGGTTCGATGGTCAACTCGCAGCCCGTTGCGAGTGCCCCCGCGGCAAAGCAGCGATGGATGCGTGGCTCCAGTTCCTCGAGTTGGCTCAGCGTTTGCGCTCTCACGTACCAGCGGCCCTCTGTCCGTTGGGGTATCGCATTGGGTGCCTCGCCGCCGCGGGTCGTCATGCCGTGAACCCGAACGTCGGACGGGAGTTGTTGGCGGAGAAGCCCGATCGCAACCTGGGCGATGGTGAAGGCGTCGGCGGCGTTGATGCCACGGTCGGGGTACGCCGCCGCATGCGCGGCCTTGCCGTCGAAGGCGATGTGGCTGTGCGATACGGCGTAGGGCTCGGCTCTTGCGACGTCGACGGGACCCGGATGCACCATCGCCGCGGCGTGCACCCCGGCGAACGCACCCCTGTCCAGCATCTCGATCTTGCCGCCACCGCCCTCTTCTGCAGGCGTCCCGAACACTGACAGCGTGATGCCGAGATCGTCGACGAAGGGACCGAGTGCCAAGGCCGCGCCGGTCGAGATGGCCGCGATGACATTGTGTCCGCACGCATGGCCCAGGCCGGGCAGTGCGTCGTACTCGGCGCACAGGGCCACGTGCAGCGGCCCGCTTCCCCGGTGGGCGCGAAACGCCGTGGACAATCCGACGTAGTCGGTCTCCACGGTGAACCCCGCGTCGTCGAGCTCAGCTGCCACCCTCGCCGCCGATACGTGTTCTTCCCAGCCGATCTCGGGATGGCGATGCAAATCGTGGGACAGCTTCAGAACGCGATTCTGGGACCTGTCCCCCAAGGCCAGGATCGACTGCTCCAGCGTAGGGCTCACAGATCACCCGGCACGCCGTAGGACGGCGCCTGGGTCGGGTCCAGCCCACGGGTCCGATAGTCCTGTTTCTGGGGTGCCCACACCCTCCAGAGACGCCGGAGTTCGCCCCCCGGGTCGTCATGCCAATCGACCCGCAGATCGGTGACCGGCCAAGGCACGTCTTCGACCACTTGCAGGCCGGCGCTGTGCACCGGCCCAGCCTCGCCGCCTGCGACGAAGGCCGCGGCGAGACCGTCGAGTAGTCGCAGTTCCAGCTGCCGGGCCGCCGAGTTGGTGAAGCCGGAAAGCAACGACTCGATGACCCGCTCGTCGCGCAGCATGTTTCCTGCTGCCGCAGCGTTTTTCGTCTGCACGTGGTGTGTGATCCCCAGCGCATGCTCGCCGGTGTGAACGGCGGTGTTCCCGCGAGCGTCGACGACGACGAGCTGCCGATACGCGCGATGGTGTTCGGAAGCCAGCGCGGTGTCGAGCGCTTCTGATGCATCGAGGTCCGAGGCGAGCGCGTCGAGCGCGATGTTGCCCAGCGCGGGATTGGTCACGTTCTGGCTGGCTACGGCGCCCACGCCGGCGCGCAGGTGAACGCAGCGTGAGGCAACGGCCGGACTCGACGAGCAGATCACCATGCCGAACGCGCCCGATTCGTCGCGGACCGCAAGCGAGAACGTCACGCGGTGCTCGCCGGATCGGCGATCACCGCGGTGGCATCGATCTCGACGAGCCACTCGGGTCGGGCGAGGGCGGAGACGACGAGCCCGGTGGAGACCGGGTGCACGCCCTTGAGCCAGCGGCCCATCACCCGGTACACCGGTTCGCGGTAGCGGATGTCGACGAGATAGACCGTCACCTTCACGATGTCCTGCAGCGTGCTACCGGCTTCCTCGAGCAACATGGAGATGTTCGCCATGGCCTTTTCGGCCTGCGCTTCGACGTCGCCGATGCCAACCGATTCCCTGGTGTCGAGGTCCTGACCAATCTGACCGCGCAGGTAGACCACACCCCCGGCGACGACGGCCTGGGCCAGGTCGTTGTCGAGGTTCTGCTCGGGATAGGTGTCGCGGGTGTTGAACGGCCGGATCCGGATGTGGTTGCCCATCAGTGTCCATTCGCGAGAGGGTGTTTCGGACGTGTGGCATACATCGTCGGACGCTCACCCGGCATCTGTAAAACATTGATAACTGACATGGCACATATGTAGAAATGATGACGCCGCTGCGCGCGGTTCGCCGAGTCCAGGGCCGGGTTAACGCGACCCGTCCGTGGCGAAGATCGTTCGGGCAGCTTCCTCTATTGCACGCGCCCTCGCCGTGACCCGTACGACGTGCGCCCGCGCGATGACGATCGGCAGTCCGGGCGCATCGCCCCGGATCGGGACCGCGACGACCTCGCCTCCGTCGTAGGTGCCGTGATGCGCTGGTTCCTGATTCAGGATCGAGAAGCCGTGCCCGCGTGCGACCATCCCGCGGACCGTCTCGTAGCTCGCGGATCGGTAGTGGATTCGGGGCTTCACCCCCGCGTCGACCAGAATCTTCTCGAAGTAGTCGCGACTGTCCGGCAGGTCGAGCAGCACCATGGGTTCGGCGGCCAGGTCGGCGAGGTCGAGTTCGGCGGATGCGGCGAGGGGGTGATCGCGCGCGAGCGCGACGTACGGACGGGCGATGTGGAGGACTTCTGTGTCGATACCCGGGCCAAGCCCGAGGTCGTAGGTCAGCGCTACCTCGGCGGTGCCATTCCGCAGCACAGCGCGAACGTCGTCGGCCTGGGTCTCGACGACCTCGACTTCGAGATCGGGATGGTTGGAGCCGAGCTCGGAGATGAGGCGGGGAAGGATGAACGGGGTGAGGGTGACGAAGCACGCGATGCGGATCCGACCGCGAATCTGGCCCGCCTGACCGCTCGCGGAATCCAGGACCTCGTCGAGGTGCTCGAGCAGGGCCCGCGTGTCTCGCAGCATCTCCTCACCCGCGGTGGTGAGAACGAGCCCGCGAGCGCGTTGCCGAATGAACAGCTGGGTTCCGATTTGGTGCTCGAGCTGTGAGACCGCCGCCGAGACCGCGGACTGCGCGATCCTCAGCTCATCGGCAGCCTTGGTCATGCTGCCGTACGTCGCTGCCTTCACGAAGTACCGCAGCTGAGTCAGCGTGACATCGGGCTGACGAGGCACTCAACCACTCCTAGCTA
>NZ_JAVRPS010000425.1:0-4532 GCF_032162105.1 Mycobacterium sp.
AGCACGCTGGGCTCCATGGCCAGCGCGCGCGCCAGGGCGACGCGTTGTTGCTGTCCACCGGAGAGCTGGTGCGGGTAGCGATCGCCCACACCGGGCAGGCCGACGAGCTCGAGAAGCTCGTCAGCGCGGGAATGTCGTTTGGCGGCAGCGACTTTGCGCATGCGCATGCCGAATCCGACATTGTCGCGTGCGGAGAGGTGCGGAAAGAGGCTGTAGGACTGGAACACCATGCCGGCGTCGCGCCGGTTGGCGGGCACCTTCGTGATGTCCTTGTCGTTGACGATGACGGCACCGCTGTCGGGCCGCTCGAAACCGGCAACGCAGCGCAGCGCCGTGGTCTTGCCGCACCCCGAGGGTCCGAGCAGGGCGACGAGTTCACCCGCCTCGATGGTCAGGTCCAGGTCGTCGAGTGCCACCAGATCGCCGAAGGCACGGCGGAGTTTCCGGAGCTCCACTCGTGAGGTCATGTGCGTTTCCTTCCCACGCCGGATACGACGAGTAGCAATGCCCAGGTGACGATCAAGCTGAGCAGCGAGACTGCAACGGACAGTTGCGCATTCGCCCCCGAGATCGTGACGATCCACACCGCGAACGGCCGAAAGCCAAGCAGTACGGCGACGGTGTACTCGCCCAACACCAGCGCCAGGGTGAGGAACGCCGCGCTCGCGATGGACGTGCGCAGGTTGGGCAGGATGGTCCTGAACATCACGGTGGTCCAGCCCGCGCCGAGATTGCGGGCGGCCTCCACCAGCGTCTTCACGTCGATGGCACGGAGACCGGCGTCCAGCGAGCGGTAGACGAACGGCGTGGCCAGCACGACATAGGCGAGTACGAGGACGATCGGAAAACTCGGTTTCTGGATCGCGATCAGCGTCGCCCAGAACGGGGTCGATGCCAGTTGATCAGGTGCCCAACGCAATACGGTGCTGATGCCCGCGACGAAGGTGATCGGCGGCACCACCAGTGGCAGTGTGCAGACCACTTCGAGCACCTGACCGAGCCTGGGGGCGCCGAGTCGGACGGCGAGCATGGCGGGCAACATCAACGCCAGCACCACGACGATGGTCGTGACGCCCAATCCCAGTGACATGAACAGTGATTGGGTGAACCCATCGGACGTGAGGATGTCGCCATAGGTCGCGAACGAGAATCCGGTGGCGTCGTTGTGGATGGTGAACCAGAAGGACGCGGCCAGCGGTACCAGGAAGTACACCGCCGAAATTGCGAGTACGCCTGCGCGCCCGAGGCCAGGCCGCCGGATCGCGGTCGTCATTCCAGCCATCGGGAGCTCCTATTCCGCAGTGGCAGGTAGATCGCCATCACGAGCCCGGCGACGATGACCATGTCGAGGCTCAACGCCAACGCCAGGTTCTCGTGCCCGACGAGGACGTTGCCGGACAGCGCATCGGCGATCTGCAGGGTGACGAGCGGAACGGTGGCACCCACCATGGCCGCCGCGGTGGCGTAAGCGGCGAACGAGCCACCGAACAACAACACCATGCCACCGATCAGGGCCGGTGTCAGCACGGGGATGCCGACGTGGCGCCAGTACTGCCAACCGCTGGCGCCGTTGTTGAGGGCGGCCTCCCGCCACTGCGGGCGCAGGCCGTCCAACGCAGGCGTCATGACCACCACCATCAGCGGAATGGAGAAGTACAGGTAGACGATGGCCAGTCCCCAGAACGTGTACAGGCTGAACCCCGTGCGGCCGAGACCGAACATCGTCGTGAGCAGTCCCGCATTGCCGAGGGTGGCAATCCAGGCGAAGGCGAGCGGAACGCCACCGAAGTTGGCCAGCACGCCGGATGCCGTCAGCACTGCCTCACGAAGGAAGGTTCCCCTCGACGCGACGACTGCCTGAGCGAGGAACGTGCCGAGCACGCCCCCGACGACGGCGACGAACGCGGAGAGTTTCACGCTGGCCCACAATGCGGTGCGGTACGCGCCCTGCAGGCTTTCGGTCATGTTGTCGATACCGAGACGCGAGGTGTTGTTGACCGGGTCCTCGACGGTGAATGCCCCGATCAGCACGGCGATCGCGGGGATGCCGAACGCCAAAGCAAGGAACAGCAGCAGCGGCAGTGCCGCCAGCCAGGACCGGGACGCCTGCCCGGTTTTCTTGCGCGCCGGCCCGGCGGTCTTGTCCGGGCCGGGCGCAATGGTGGGTGTGGCTATTGCCATCGGGTCAGGTCACCCGGCCATGGCGGCGGCCCAGCCATTGGCAAGGGCGTCCTTGGCCTTGGCCGCCTGTGCCTCGCTTGGGAACTTGGGCGTGCCCTCGACCTTGGGCAGCTTGGCCGCCGCGGCGGCGTCGACGGTGCCCGCGGCGGTCATCGCGGCGAGCGTGGCCGGTCGCGCATAGCCCTTCAGCCAGAGGTTCTGGCCGTCGGGGCTGAACAGGAACTCCTGCCACAGCCGTGCGGCGGCCGGATGCGGCGCGTCCTTGTTGATGGCCTGCGAGTAGTACTGCGCGAAGATTCCGTCGGCGGGAACGGCGACCTTCCAGTCGACACCCTTGCCCTTGAACTCGTCCGCATAGCCGACGTTGAGGTAGTCCCAGTCGATGCTGATCGGCGTCTCGCCCTTCTCAACGGTCGCAGGCGTCGACTCAACCGGGTTGAAGTTGCCCGAGGCCTTGAGCTTGCCGAAGAACTCGATGCCCGGCGTGATGTCGTCGAACGAGCCACCGTTGGCCAGCGCGGCAGCGTAGACGCCTGCGTAGGCGGAACCGGACTTGGTCGGGTTGCCGTTCAGGGCGACCTGGCCCTTGTACTCGGGCTTGAGCAGATCCGCGAACGTCTGCGGGCACACCTTGACCTTGGCGGCGTCGCAACCGATCGACACGTACCCGCCGTAGTCGTTGACCCACTTGCCGTCCGGGTCCTTCTGCTCGGCGGGGATGCTGTCCCACGTCGCGACCTTGTAGGGCGCGTACAACCCCTCCTGGGCGCCGCTGGCGGCGAATGACTGCCCGAGGTCGAGGACGTCGGGTGCGCGGTCCTGACCCTTGCGCGTCTTCACCGCGTTGATCTCATCCGAGCTCGACCCGTCCGGGTTCTCGTTGTCGATCTTGATGCCGTACTTGTCCTGGAACGTCTTGATGATCTCGGCGTAGTTGGCCCAGTCCGGCGGCAGCGCGATCGTGTGCAGCGTGCCTTCCTTCTTGGCTGCCTCGACCAGCTTGTCCAGTCCGCCGAAGTCGGCGACGGACGTCGCGGTCTTGGCGTCGGCGCCCCCTGCCGAACCGGTGGAGCTTTGCGGGGCCGAGCCGCACGCGGCCAATAGGGCGCAGGCCAGGGCGGCTGTGGTGGTGAATGCTGCAACTCGGGTTCGGGATGCGAACACGACGTCTCCTCGTCGCTCGGCGGTGTCTAACTTGGGATGTCCAACTTGGCTGGACAAGTCGGGGAATAGTAAGCACGAACCACGTGTACGGGAGGCTAAATCGGCATTACGTATTCGCGCTGAAACCCCGAACAGTAGAGCCGCTTTCGCAGCTCTGCGGTCGTGGCAAAGTGTTACCGAGCCGCGGGTTCCGCGTTGGTACGCTGACCGCGTGAGCCAGTCAGCCGAGCCGGCCGCACGATATCGCCAGATCGCCGCCGATCTCGTAGATCAGATCACCGCGGAGGCGTACGGAGACGGGGCTCCGCTGCCATCGGAAAGCGAACTGGCCGCGCACTACGACGTGTCGCGGGGAACGATCCGGCAGGCCTTCGCTCAGCTGCGTGCCGACGGCGTGGTCTCGTCACGCCGCGGAGCCCGCCGAACCGTACTGGCGACGCCTCGGCTGCAGAGCTTCGTGGAGTTGACGAGTTTCTCGAGGTGGGCCCGCGCGGCAGGCGAGATCCCCACCAGCCGTACGGTCGCGCTGGAGTTGCGCCGGGCCACCGAGGATGAACGCGACCAGCTCGAACTCGCCGACGGCGCCAAGGTCTACCACTTGACCAGGGTTCGGCTGCTCAACGCCGAACCGGTGATGATCGAACGCACCGCGTACATCGAACGCGTCGGCGCGGTGCTGCCAGGAATCCAGTTGGACACCGAATCGATCACCGATCGGCTCGACGAACTCGGCGTAGTGCTGCATGCGGCCGTGCACACCATCGATTCCATCCCTGCGACCGCAGCCGACGCGCGGTTGCTCGACGTGCGGCCACGGACGCCGTTGCTACGAGAGCGCAGGCGCACCACGGACCCGAGTGGTGCGCCGATCGAATGGTCCGACGACCGCTACCGCGGCGACGCCGTCGCGTTCACGGTGCGCAATTCCCGTGACGTGAGCAATCTGGTCAAGCAGGCGCCGCGACCGCACTGACCGCCGCGGCGAAGTCGTCGAACGCAGGCGTATGTGCGTTCGCGTCCTTGGCCATGTCGTCCCACCGGCGCAGCGGGATCGCGTCGGAGAAGTACGGCGACCCCTCGAACGCCTTCTGTTCCGCATCGGTCATCGGTCCGCCCTGCAACCTCAGCGTGTACACCGATGCGTCGGACAGCGCGCCGATGTAGGCAGGGTCGACGGCGCAGAGGTA
>NZ_JAVRPS010000426.1:0-13226 GCF_032162105.1 Mycobacterium sp.
CACTTTCGGTGTGTATCTGACTGTGCCCCATGGTGATCGGATCGGTGGCCCTCCTGTCGGTGAGCACGGTGGACTGAGCGGCAGTCTCTTGGCAACCAGGTCGCCTAGACGTCTTTGGCGTCGAGACTGACGGCAAACTTCAACACTGGTGGTACCCCCAGTCAGCGACCGCGATGTTGCGGCGGAGATGTCGGTGCAGTGCAGGTGCTCGGCCGTGGGAATGTTTCACCGTGGAGGTCCTTCGGATCAGCAGCGCTGTGGTGCCGGAAAGTAGGCTGCCGCTTCGAGTGGCGCCGGCGCGAGGGGAAGCGATCGATTCCTGGCGCGAAAGTAACCGCTCGTCGCATGGACCTTCCGCTCCGTGCTGTCGCCCGCGCGCTGGACCTTCCCATCGCTACGCGGCCAGCCCGGACCAGATGGCTCTCGTGCGACCAGCTCGACGTCATAGAGGCAGCGACGGGGGTGTCATCGAGTGTTGTTGAAGCTTTGACTCTCAGTGTGTACGACGGCACCGCGCTGCAGCTCGACCCCAATTCTCACCGTCTTGACGCGACATTCCCCTCCACGACGCCCTCAGAAAGATCACCTCCCCGGACAGTGCGCACTAATTTGGCCGAAGTCGGGAATGAGTTGTTCACCTCGACCGGGATCCTGGGCAAGATGGCGGTGGAGAAGATGCTCGCCGGGCTCTCGACCCGCCGCCACCCGGTCGGGCTCGAGCCGGTCGGTGAGCAGGTCGCCGAAAAATCCTCGGCGACAAGCCAGTCGGCGGTCTCCGACCGCTTCGTGGCGATGACCGAAACCGCGCTGGCCGAGCTGCCTTCGCAAGATCTGTCCGGGCTGGATCTGGTCGCATTGATGATCGACGGCCTCCAGTTCGCCGAATCCCGCTGTGTCGTGGCCCTCGGTATCGGTATCGACGGGGTCAAGCATCCGCTGGCGCTGGTGGAGGGCTCGACGGAGAACGCAACCTTGGTCACCGACCTGCTAGTGGGCCTGCGTGGACGGGGCCTGGACGTCACCCGCCCGATGCTCGTCGGGATCGACGGTTCGAAGGTCCCTGCTCAAGGCGGTGGTCGACGTGCTCGATCACCCGGTGATCCAGCGCTGGGCATGACCTGGCCATCAGGTCAAGGGTAGGGTTGTTGGTCCGGACGGTGATGTTCTGGAGGGACAGTCTGCCTGATTGGGAGTTGAGACGACGGCGGTTGACGGGCCACGCTGCGGCCTCTGGCGAGCTGGTGTCCGAAGCCCAACAGTCGCATTCCGCATTTGACGTGGCGAAAGCCGCCGAGCTTCCTGCTCTGCGGGAGCTGCTGCGGATCTCCGACGCAGTAATGCGTGCGAACTACTTTGACGAGGCACTGGAAGTCATTGCCGAGCAAGCACTTCTCGCCCTCAACGCCTCGTCCGTGTCGATCAGCCGGTGGGAGCGACAGCACAACGCCGTGCGTACCCTGATCAACGTCGGTGTTCTCGGAGAGGGTGAGGAGCGCTGGCCGGAGAACGAGCTTTATCCCGTGATCGATGACCGCCACGTCACTGAGTTGCTCCGACACGGCCTGCCGTACACCATCGCCATCGACGACGACAGCGTAGACCCTGCCGAGGCGGCTTGGCTGCGCGGAATCGGCAAGGAAAGCGAGCTGGCGGTTCCAGTGATGTACGAGGACGTCATTTGGGGGGAGCTGTGGGCAACCGGTGTTGACGGCCGACGCTTCGGCGCCGACGACGTGCAGCTGCTGCACGCGATCGCGGCGTACGCGGCGGTGGCCATCGGTCGCTCCGAGCTGTTCAGCACAGTATGGCGCTTCGCTCATCAGGACCCGCTGACCGGTCTGGCCAATCGCCGCGAACTCGAACGGTGCTTTGAGGAGATGGACTGGGAGACAGAGCGTCCGGCGCTTCTGGTGTGTGATCTCGACGGCTTCAAAGCGGTCAACGACAGAGACGGCCATCCTGCCGGTGACGTGCTACTGCGCCACGTGGCGAGTTCGCTCAGCGAAACCGCCTCATCAGCAAGCGGGGCGATTGCTGTCCGGCTCGGCGGTGATGAGTTCTGCATTCTGTTACCTCGATCAACACTCGCCGGCACTGAGCGGTTCGCCCGTGACGCGAGTCGCGCCGTTCGCCGATCTATTGGCGCGAACGTCACGCTGAGCTGGGGCGCAGCGGCTTTCGGGCCGCAGGCGCACTCGGGGCAAGAGCTCATTGCGGCCGCCGACGCCGCGCTGCTGGAGGCCAAGAGACTCGGGCCAGGTCGCTTCAGCGTCGGGGTGGCCGGGCCGCACGTGGTGCCCGGTGGAACCAGTGAGCGCGAAGCAGTCTCGGAAGAGGCTCGACGCGCCACGGATCGTCTGCTTCCCCGTGTCGTCCAACTACTCGACCGGCACCGTCCGCCAGACACTGTTTCGGCGTTGGAAATTCTTGCTGTACAGGTGCATAACGCCGTCAACGCGGCGGCGTGGTCGTTATCGGTGACGACTGAAGACGGCACAGGAGTCCAAACAATCCGGGGCGTTCACAGTGTGCGCGATCAGATTTCGGGGCTCTCAGTACTCGGCAAAGTGGATACCACAGCCGTCTACCCGCTGGCCGACTATCCCGCGACCGCAAGGGTGGTCGCCAGCGGCGAAGTGTTCCTCGCTGCGGTTGACCTTGAAGACTCCGACCCCACGGAGATTGCCCTGCTCAACCGACTGGGATACCGAGCTGTGCTCGCCGTCGGGGTCGCCGACGCGGGCCACCGCTATCTGCTGGAAATCTACTCAGCCTTCGGACATGTCGAACTAGCCGCGATCGCCCCGCACTTGCGGGTTCTGGCCCGCTACTGCACCACCCTCAACGACTGACGCCGCGCGCTCGCGGCCACCGCGGTGTCCGACCCGGACTCGGTGTACCTCGTGCGTCTTCAGTATCGGAGTGACAGCTACACCTCGGTTCACACGTCGCAGGACGGTGCCGATGCGTGCCTGCGAGAAACCGCGGCGCAGCGGGGGATCACCGATATCCTCGACGCTGATCAGCTGACCCATTAAGACCGCCGATCCAAAACGAGCGCTGCCGGCGAGGCACACCACTTCGGGGGCAATGTGGCCGCCGACGGCGGCTGGCCTATGCCGAACGGGTGTCAACCAGTCGGCTGAGCCACGTCGGATGCGGGGGTCCCGACCGCGGCGAGAAGCTGTTTGAGTTGGCGTTGCTGGTCGACGCTGAGTCCGGTGAGTATCCGCTGATCGGCCAGATGGGCTGCGGCATCGGCGCTTTTGAGCAAGGCTTTGCCGCGTTTCGTCAATCGCGCAGGCATGGGCTTGCCCGCCGGTGTCGATGCCGGCCGCGTCACCGCGCCCCGGTCTTCCAATGCGTGCAGGATCTGATTCATTGCTTGCGCCGACACCTTGGTCCCGCGAGCCATCTCCGCACTGGTAAGCCCAGGGTTCATGGACAAGATGCGCATGCAGACGAATTCGGGCACTCCGATCCCCAACGCGCCCAGCTCAACGGCAAGCTGCGGCCGCAGCGTCGCCATCACGCGGTACAGCAAGTAACCCAACGGCTCGTCGTCAGATTGGCTCATGCCCCATATGTTGACACGCTCCCACCGGTTGACCACGGCACACGGCCGATCTCACCGTGCTCGGCTGCGCGCCGGCCGAGGCGTGCGCGGCAGTCGACGAGTGTCACAACCATCAAGCTACTTGACACACATGGAAGCCGTGAGTATCAAGGAGCTTGTTAGTGGTTGCAGCGGCTAACCGCCGCAACCGCCCCCATCACGGAAGGACCAGACTCATGTCTTTTGAAGGATTCTTAGGCGGCCCCGGCTTCGGCGGCCTTGGCGGACCGGCCTTTGGCGGACCAGGTTTCGGCGGCTTTGGCGGACCGGGTTTCGGCGGCTTTGGTGGACCGGGCTTTGGCGGTCCGGGGGCTGGAGGTTTCGGTCCTGGGTCGGGGCATGGCCTCAAGCGCGCGGCATTCGGCACCGCGGCGGTGCTTCTGGACGGCCCGGCTGACGCCGCCCAGATCGTGCAACGTGTCTCCGACGCCACCGAGGGCGCGTTGACCCCGCCCGTGGAGATCGCAGAGCTGGCCGTCGGGTTGCTCGCCGGACGCGGGCTGGTGTCGGTGGACAACGGCGTGGCCACACTGACTGACCTGGGCCGCAACCTGCTGGCCTGGCGTGGTATCACCAGCGAGACCGCGCGGGCCTTCCTCAAGCGTGCCGGACAATTCGTCGACGTGTTCAAGATCCGCAAGGAACTGTTCGAGGTCGCCGGCCGAGCCAGGTCGATCGTGTGGACGGGCACCGACGAGCAGAAGGCCACGCTAGCCGAGGCCCGCACCAAGATTCTGCAGGCGGTGACCGAAGCCAGGAAGGATCTGGACCGCGCGCTTGCCGACAGTTAAGCTGCCCAACGAAACCGGCGCGGCCGACGCGGACACGTGTCGACCGCGCCGGTGCCGTACGTCTGCGGGTGCGGACTCCAGCGCAGCGGGCGTTACCGCCGCGGAAGAAGCCGACCCCCCGCAACCACATCCTGGACAAGGGGCACGCCAGGCCGGTAGGCCAGATGGATGTACGACGGAGCGTCCAGCCGAACGAAGTCGGCACGACGTCCCATGGACAGTACCCCGATGTCGTCGCGCCGCAGGGCCGCGGCGCCGCCGCTGGTCGCCGACCACAATGCCTGTGCTGGAGTGAAATTCATGTCGCGAACAGCGACCGCGATGCAGAAGGACATGCTGGTGGTGTACGAGCTCCCGGGGTTGCAGTCGGTCGCCAGCGCCACGGTCGCCCCGGCATCGATGAACCGCCGTGTGTCCGGCCACCTTGCGCGGGTAGAGAATTCGGCTCCGGGGAGAAGCGTTGCCACGGTGGTGTCGGCCGCGCCGGCAAGGGCCTCGAGGTCGGCGTCGGACGCGTAGGTGCAGTGGTCGACCGAGGCCGCCTGCAGCTCGACGGCCAGCTGGATTCCCGCTCCAGGGCCGAGCTGTCCGGCGTGCAGTCGAGGAATGAGACCCGCGGCGACTCCCGCAGTCAGGATGGCGCGGCTCTCGTCGACGTCGAATGCCCCCTTGTCGCAGAAGACATCGATCCACCGCGCCAGCGGTGCACACGCGTCGAGCATCGGCCCGGTCACCAGGGCGACGTAGCCGTCCCGATCGTCGCGAAACTCCTGGGGCACGACGTGAGCGCCGAGATACGTCGTCTCCGTGGTGAATTGGGCCGCCACCTGCAGCGATCGGGATTCGTCGACGACGGTCAACCCGTAGCCGCTCTTGGTCTCGAACGTCGTGACTCCGCCGTGGATGAGCTCGTTGGCCAGCCGCTCGACCCCGCCGGCGAGGGCCGCGTCGTCGGCCGCCCGCGTCGCGGCGACGGTCGTGGCGATGCCACCCGCGGCATAGGGTTGGCCACTCATCCGGGCCGCGAACTCTGCCGACCGCTCGCCGGCGAAGACCAGATGTGCGTGACTGTCCACGAATCCGGGGATCACGCTCGATTCACCGAATTCCACGGATTGGTCCGCGTCCGGCGCGTGGGCCCGTTGCCCGACCCACGCGATGCGGTCGCCGTCGACCACGAGGGCGGCGTCCTCGATGATGCCGAGGGGGCTCCCATCGCCCTGGCTCGGGTCGTTGGTGACGAGCTCACCGATTCCGCGGTAGAGGACGGTCACCGCGCATGCTCCCTCGCGGGTGCGTCCATCAAGTCCGATACTGCCTCGGCCAACAGAGCACCGGGATCGTCGATGCCGAGGTGTCGACGCTCGGCGACCACGACGCGCCCGTCGACGACCACGTCGGTGACGTCGGCTGCGGTGGCGGCGAACACGATGGTTTCCACGGCCGCGCCGCCGCCCGCCGTGCGAATCGACTGCAGGTCCACGGCCACCAGATCGGCACGCGCGCCGATACTCAACGTCCCTGCATCCGTCCATCCGAGCGCATGCTGGCCGTCGACGGTGGCGGCTCGAAGCAATCTCTCGGCGGCGATGACGCCACGTTCGCGACGGGCCAGGCGCTCGTCGAGTTCGGTGGCCCGGGCTTCCTCGAACAGGTCGATCACCGCGTGCGAATCCGACCCGAGACTGAACAATCCGCTGCCGGCGAGTAACACGGCCGCCGGGCCGATCCCGTCGCCGAGGTCGCGTTCGGTGGTGGGGCAGAAGCACACCCCGGTCGCGGTCCGATCGAGATCGGACAGGTCGTCGTCGGTGAGATGCGTGGCGTGCACCGCGGTGGTGCGGGGCCCGAGCGCGCCCGCGTCACGCAGCAATGCCGTTGGGGTGCAGCCGTGAACGGCGATGCACTGGTCGACTTCCCCGGTCTGTTCCGAGGAGTGCACGTGCAGTGGGGCCCGGTGCGCGTCCGCCCACTCCACGACGGGTGACATGTGCTCGAGCGGTACTCCCCGAACCGAGTGCAATGCTGCCCCGACGATGACGTCCGGCCCGCCGGCAGTGGCCGCCTCAGCGTGCAGTGCCTCCACCCGCTCGGCCCATGCGTCGCCGCTGCCGTCGCCGAAGCGCCGTTGCGGTCCCGGCGCCAACGGTGTCCCGTCCACACCGGAGCTGAGATAGCAGGTGTCCAGCAGGGTCAACCGCAGACCGGCGTCGGCGGCAGCGCCCATCACCGCGTGGCCCATCGCGTTGTGGTCGGCATACGGCACGCCGTCGACGCCGTGGTGCAGGTAGTGGAACTCGCCGACGGAAGTGATTCCGGCCAAAGCCATTTCGGCGTAGACGCCGCGGGCGAGGCGTCGGTAGCTGTCGGGGTCCAGCCGATCCGCCGCCTGATACATCAGGTCGCGCCACGTCCAGAACGAGCCACGCCCCCGCTGGGTGCGGGAGCGAAGAGCCCGATGGAACGCGTGCGAATGCGCGTTCGCCATGCCGGGCAGCACCAGGCCCGGCAGTCGCTGCGACGACGGGAGCGCTGGCGTGTCGGCGTCGATCGCGGTGATCCGGCCGTCTGCCACCGTGATCAGGACCCGTTCCGACACGGTGTCGCCGCCCAGCCACGCGTACTCGCACCACCAGGTGGTCACGTCACCCACTCCGCCATGACGTCGGCCAGCGCTTCGGCGCCCAGGTTGCAGTCGTCGGCCTCCGCATGCTCTTCCGGGGAGTGCGACACGCCGGTCGGATTGCGCACGAAGAGCATCGCCGTTGGCACCTTGGCGGACAGGATGCCTGCGTCATGGCCGGCCTGGGTGGGCAGCACGGGGATGTCGCCGAGGCGGGCCAGCGCCCGTTGCAGGCGGGCCCGCGGCCCATCGGGGAATTCGACTATGGGCGTGATGGATTCGACGGCCACCTGCAGGTCGATGCCGTCCAGCGCCGCGTGGCCGCGGGCTTCGGCGCTGATCTGATCGACGAGCGCGGTCAGCGTCGCCTCGTCCGCAGCGCGAGCGTCGAGCCAGGCCCGGATCCGCGACGGTATCGCGTTGGCACCGTTCGGTGACACCAGAACCTTCCCGAACGTGGCGACCGCCTCGTGCAGGGTGGCCGCCGTGCGCGCGGAATGCACCGACGACGCAAACGCCAGCATCGGATCGCGCCGGTCGGCCAAACGCGTTGTGCCGGCATGGTTCGCCGCACCGCAGAACGTGAACTCCCAGCGCCCGTGGGGCCAGATCGCCGAGGCCACCGCGATCGGGCGGTCGACGAGATCGAGCGCGCGGCCCTGCTCGACGTGGAGTTCGACGTAGACACCGATGCGGTCGGTCAAGGTGGTGTCCACGCCGAGGTGTTCGGGCCTGCGCCCGGCGCGGGTCATCGCCTCGGCGAGCGTGACGCCGTCGATATCGCTCAGCCCGCGGGCCCGGTCGGCGCTCAGCGCGCCCGTCGACAGCTGCGATCCCACGCAGGCGACACCGAAGCGCGCACCCTCCTCGTCGGAGAACGCTGCCACGGCCACCGGGACCGTCGGAACCACGCCACGCGCGCGCACGATGTCGATCGCGGCGAAGGCCGACACGACGCCCAGCGGCCCGTCGAACGGTCCGCCGTCGGGTACCGAATCCAGATGGGAACCGGTGACGAACGCGTTCGTCGGATCGCCGGTCCATCCCGGCGGCAGCCACCACGCCCACAGGTTCCCGTTGCGGTCCTCCTCGATGTCCATGCCTCGCTCGGCGGCGCAGCCGCGGAACCATTCGCGCAGGGTCAGGTCGGCGTCGGACCAGGCGAACCGGCGGTAGCCGCGGGTGTCCTTGTCCTGCCCGACGTCGAGGATGGCGGTCCACAGCGAGTCGAATGCCGTCATTAGCTCTCCTGCATGGGGATTCGCACCCCGCGCTCGGCCGCCACCTGCGTCGCGTACTCATATCCGGCGTCGGCGTGGCGGATCACCCCCATGCCGGGGTCGTTGGTCAGCACGCGTTCGAGCTTCTGGGCCGCCAACGCGGTCCCGTCGGCGACGGAGACCTGTCCGGCGTGGATGGAGCGGCCCATGCCGACGCCACCGCCGTGATGGATCGAGACCCAGGTGGCACCGGAGGCGGTGTTGAGCAGTGCGTTGAGCAGGGGCCAGTCGGCGATCGCGTCCGAACCGTCGAGCATCGACTCGGTCTCGCGGTAAGGCGAGGCCACCGAACCCGAGTCGAGGTGGTCGCGGCCGATGACGATCGGCGCCGACACCTCGCCGGAGGCAACCATCTCGTTGAACTTCAAACCGGCACGGTGGCGTTCGCCGTAGCCGAGCCAGCAGATGCGCGCCGGGAGTCCTTCGAACTCGACGCGCTCACCGGCCATGGTGATCCACCGCCGTAGGTGCGCGTTGTCGGGGAAGAGCTCGAGGATCGCCTTGTCGGTGGCTGCGATGTCTTTCGGGTCGCCGGACAGGGCGGCCCAGCGGAACGGTCCGAGACCTTCCTCGAACTGGGGCCGGATGTAGGCGGGAACGAATCCGGGGAAGTCGAATGCGCGGTCGTAACCGGCCTTTCGGGCTTCGTCGCGGATCGAGTTGCCGTAGTCGAAGACCTCCGCGCCCTTGTCCAGGAACCCGACCATGGCGGCGACCTGTTTGGCCATCGACTCCTGCGCCTGCTCGGTGAAGTAAACGGGGTCCTTCTCGGCCATCTTCTTCATGTCGTCGAGCTCGATGCCGATGGGCAGGTAGGACAGCGGGTCGTGCGCCGAGGTCTGGTCGGTGACGATGTCGATTGGTGCGTCCCGCTCGAGCAGCGCAGGGAAGATCTCGGCGGCGTTGCCGACCACGCCGATGGACAAGGGTCGCCTGGCATCTCGCGCCTCGATGGCCAGGGCGAGAGCATCGTCGAGATCCTTGGCCTTGACGTCGAGGTAGCGCTTGGCGATCCGGCGGTCGATGCGGCTGGTATCCACGTCGACGCAGATCGCGACGCCTTCGTTCATGGTGACCGCCAGCGGCTGCGCGCCACCCATGCCGCCGACACCGCCGGTGAGTGTGATGGTGCCGGCCAGGGTGCCGCCACTGTGCTCATACCGGCCGGAGGCCGCGAGCTTCTTGGCGATGGCCCCGAACGTCTCGTAGGTGCCCTGCAGAATGCCCTGGGTGCCGATGTAGATCCAGGATCCCGCCGTCATCTGGCCGTACATCGTCAGCCCTTCGGCCTCCAGTTTGCGGAACTGCTCCCAGTTGGCCCAGTCGCCCACCAGGTTCGAGTTCGCGATCAGCACGCGCGGAGCCCAGACGTTGGTGCGGAAGACTCCGACCGGTTTACCGGACTGCACCAGCATGGTCTCGTCGTCCTCGAGACCGCGCAGCGTACGGACCAGGGCATCGAACGCGGGCCAGCTGCGTGCCGCGCGCCCGGTTCCGCCGTAGACGATGAGGTCGTCGGGATGTTCGGCGACCTCGGGATCGAGATTGTTCATCAACATGCGAAGGACGGCTTCCTGTTGCCAACCCTTGCAGGAGATTTCGGTTCCGCGCGCGGCACGGACGGGACGGGGACCGACGACCTTGGAGGACACAGCGGTTCCAGATGAGGGTGTAACCATGAGAGAGGTAATCCTTTGAACGAGTGGTTCCTATGATCCGCTGATGCCTGCGCCGGCGAGCCACTTCTTCGCGATGTCAGCGAGGTTGGTTCCGGTGGCGGCCTCGCCGTTCATCGTGATGAGGTCGGCGGTGGTGAGCTTCGCCGAGACGTCGTTGAGCGTCTTGGTGATGGTGTCGTTCTCCTTGGCGGTCTTGATCAGTGGAACGACGTTCTCCGCGGCGAACAAGGACTTGTCATCCTCGAGGGCGACAAGGTTGTTCTTGAGGAGGCCGGGGTCGGTGCTGAACAGGTCTCCGGCCTGGATCTGTCCATTGACCAGTGCCGTCATCGTCAGCGTGCCGCCGGCGTCGAGACTGACGAAGTCCTTGAAGTTCAGGCCGTACAGGTCGCGAAGCCCAACCACACCCTGGGTCCTGGTCTTCCATTCCGGCGGTCCGCCGAGAACGAGTTCACCCGCGACGGGGGCCAGATCCGAGATCGTCTTGAGCTTGTACTTGTCGGCGGTCGCCTTCGTCACGGCCAGGACGTCCTTGTCCTCGGCGGGCGACGGCGTCAGCAGGGAGATCCCCGACGGCAATTTGCCCTTGAGCTCGTTCGTCACCGATTCGGTCGTCGCCGCGGTGGACTTCGGATCGAGGTAGCTCAGCAGTGCACCGGAGTACTCCGGAACCAGATCGATCGAGCTGTCCTTCAGGGCCGCGATGTAGACCTCGCGGCTTCCGATGTTGAACTGCTCCTTGACCTGTACCCCGGCGGCCTGCAATGCCTGTGAATAGATGCTGGCGATCAGCTGACTCTCGGTGAAGTCGGCCGAGCCGATGATGATCTGTGAACCCGAGGAGCCGGTGTTGTCCCCGCCTCCCGAGAGCGGATCACCGCCACCGCCGCCGCCGCAAGCGGATACCGCGAGCACCGAGGTGACTGCCATGGCTGAGAGGATCGTGCGCTTCTTCATGAGATTTCTCCTGATGTGATGATCGGCCCCGGGTGGCACCTAGGTGGCGGCCGGCTCGGGGACGGTCTTGGGAACGGTTGTGGCGACGGGTGAGGTGGACTTCGATGCGGTGCGCCGCAGACCCGGCGACACGATGATTCGACCGAGCCAGGCGAAGCTGAACTCGAGGATGATTGCGAGCAGGGCGACGAGGATGGCGCCCCCGGCCATTTCGGCGAAGTCAGCCTGGGCTCTGCCGTCGAGAATGAACCGGCCAAGACCTTGAAGACCGAGATACGCCGCGATCGTGGCCGTCGAAATGATTTGCAGGGTCGAGCTTCTGACCCCCGAGATCATGAGTGGCAAGGCGCACGGAAGTTGAACCCGCAGCAGGATTTGACGCCTGGTGAAGCCCATCCCGCGGGCCGCGCCGACCGCGTCCGGGTCGGCGGTCTGAATGCCGGCGTACGTTCCGGTGAGGATCGGCGGAACCGCCAGGAGGACGAGCACGACGTTGGTGGGCAGGACGTAGACGAGCTGCCCGGTGACGACCGGCGAGATGACCAGGAAGAGCAGCACCAGGAGCCCCAGCGTCGGGAGCGCCCGCAATGCGTTGGCGAACCCGGCGACCACCGCTTCGCCTCGTCCCGTGTAGCCGATGACGATTCCGAGCGGGACCCCGATCGCCAGGGCAGCCAGCAGTGCGATCGCCGAGTACAGGAGGTGGTAGCCGACCTGGGCGGGGATACCGTCCGAACCCGCCCAATTCGCCGGGTCGGTGAACCAGCCGAAGATGTTCACGAGGTGACCGTCCTTTGCCGCCAGGGGGTTAGGAGCTTGTTCAACCAGATGATCAAGCCGTCGAAGATGACCGCGAGCACGACGCACAGGACGACTCCGGTGACGAGCGGAACGTAGAGCCTGAGCTGAAACCCTTGCGTGAACAGCGAACCGAGCTGTGGGATGCCCAGCAGGGCGGCCATGGTCACGATGCTGACGTTGGACACCACCGCAACCCGCAGTCCCGCCGCAATGACGGGCACGGCGACGGGCAGTTCGACCAACAGCAGTCGCTGCCAGCTGCGATACCCCATGGCCTCGGCGGCGGCCACGGTGTCGTGCGGCACCGAGCTCAGGCCGTCGGCGACGACGCGTACCAGCAAGGCGAGGGTGTAAAGCGTCAGCGCCACAACGATGTTGATCGGATCGAGGATCTTCGTGCCGAGAATGACCGGCAGGATGATGAATAGGGCGAGCGAAGGAATGGTGTAGAGCAGACCCGCGGTTCCGACGATGGCCGCGTACCCACGTCCCCATCGGTGGGCCCACCACCCGAGGGGGAGCGCAACGACGAGGCCGATGATCGTCGGTGCCAGCGTGAGCCAGACGTGGCTGATGGTGAGCTCGATGATGCGATCGATGTTGGACGAGATCCAGTTCATGATGCAGACCTCGCGTCCTTGGCTCGCCTGATGGCGTCGATGACGTCGTGGTCGGTGGCGGTGCCGAGCAACACTCCCGACTCGTCGGTGACCACACAGCGACCACTCGGACTCGACAGAGCGGAGTTGAGCAGGTCGCGTAGCGGATCGCCCCGATGCGCCGAGGTGGCACAGAGGTTGACGTCGCCGTCCTGAACCGTTTCACCGCGTACGGCTGCGGTGTCGACCCAGCCGATCGGCGCGTTGTCCGCGTCGACCACCAGGATCCACCGGCCCTGAGCGGGCGGAATCGTCGATACGCTCTGTCCCACGGTGATGGTCGGTTCGTCCGTCAGCACGAGAAGTTCGTCCGAATTGTGGAACCCCAGTGCCCGATAGCCCCGCGCGGACCCGACGAAGTCGGCCACGAACGCATCGCTGGGTGCGGCCAGCAGGTCGGCGGGAGTCGCTATCTGGGCCAGGGTTCCGCCCTCACGCAGCACCGCGACTTGGTCACCCAGCTTGAGGGCTTCATCGATGTCGTGGGTCACCATGACGATCGTCTTGGAGATGTCGGCCTGAAGGCGCAGGAACTCGTCCTGCAGCTGACTTCGGACGATGGGGTCGACGGCACTGAACGGCTCGTCCATCAGAAGGAAGGGGGGATCGGTCGCCAGCGCGCGGGCGACTCCGACGCGCTGCTGCTGACCGCCGGAGAGCTGCCATGGGTACCGGCCGGCGAACTTCGCGTCCAGGCCGACGCGCTCCAGCAGTCCCATTGCCGCCGAACGTGTTTCCTTCTTGCTCCCGCCGAGCAACCGCGGCAGAGCGGCCACGTTGTCGACGACGGTGCGATGCGGAAAGAGCCCGGCGTTCTGGA
>NZ_JAVRPS010000427.1:0-7511 GCF_032162105.1 Mycobacterium sp.
GCGGTGTTCCTCGACGGCTGCTTCTGGCACGGCTGCCCCGAGCACCACACCGTCGCCGCGGCGAATGCGAGGTTCTGGGCCGACAAGGTCGAGGGCAACCGCACCCGCGACCGCGACACCGACAGCCGGCTCGCCGACGCCGGGTGGGTCAGCGTGCGGGTGTGGGAGCACGAGGATCCGGCCGAGGCGGCGCGACGCGTCGAACAGGTCGTGCGGGGCCGGGCCGACTGAGCCCCGACGCTGTCGTTCAGAGAGCTGGCTTTGATTCGGAGGCGCGCCTGTATGCCAGTTCGATCTCCGACGCGATCGTCTTCATCGGCAACAGCAGGTGAAGCGGTTCTACAGGGGATTGGAGGAACTCAGCCTGACGCAGGTAGAAGTCGCGTGCCGCCTCGTCCCTTGCATGCACCAGCAGCGCCGGCGCTGCCACTGACTCTGACAGCAGGAGGACACGCCGGAGTGCGTCGCTCAAAAGGCCCGACCCGAGTCCTCTGCCCTGCCAGTCGATGTCCGCAGCGAGCCTGGCCAATAGAAAGCAGGGAACCGACTCGGGTGCGCGCTTGGCGATCGCCTCCGGAGCGGCGCTGCGTTCGTATCCTGCAACGGTGATCGCGTAGTAGCCGACAACACGACCTTGGTACGTGCTGACGTAAGTGGTCGCGTTGTTGGCCCGCTGGTTCTGCCAGCTGTACTTCCGCAGCCATTCGTCGAGTTCCGTCGCACCCGATTCGAATTCCATGCGGTCGTGCGCCTTGGTGAGCTTCTCCGGAGGGTTCGGCTTCGCGGGGCCAGACTGGTCGTTGACCACCAGCGTCAATCAGCCTCGGCAAACGGGCTTTCGCGTTGGAGAAGCCGACGGAGCTTCGGCAGCGGCTCCAACGGTGCGTCGAGCAGAGCCTGGAACTCGGCCCACTGCTCTTCGCTGGCGGCGAACCACTTGCGATCGGCGAGCACCCGCTCGGCACTTTCCAAGGCGCTGCCGAGGATGAAGTCCGTGACGGTTCGGTCGGTGGCTTCTGCAGCCCGACGTATCAGCTGCTGCTGCTGAACACTGGCACGGACGTTGAGCCGCTGATCGCGCGCAGTTTTAGTGGTCTTGGCGTCGGTGTTCCTCATGATTGCCTCGTTTGTCGTGTAAGTACACCGTACATACCAAACGATCTCGGGCAAAGATCGACGTACGTGGCCATTGAGCGAACACGACGAAACAAGACGATCACGAAACCCGCACAGACGCCTGCCCGACGTGTCGTCGTCGGATGCGCCGCCTACGATGAGACACCGGCCGGATCTGGCCACAAATCGAAGAAGTCTGGAGTGTTTTGACGTCGTCTCGCCGTGTCCGTGGAGCCTGGTTGGCCGCGGCTTTCGCCATGCTGGCCGTGCTCGGGGGAGTTGTCGTGACCGATACCCCGCAGTGCCCAGGCAGCAAATGCCAGGTGGTGGCCGCGCCGCGCGACCTGGCCGCGTCGGACCCGGTCGTGCCCACCTCGGCGCCCGCGGTGTTGTCGATCACGCCGACGCCGGGAGCCGACAAGGTCAACCCCGCGGGCCCGGTGATGATCACCGCCACCAGCGGCACCATCACCGACGTCACGATGGTCAACGCCAGCGGCAAGGAGATCCCGGGCGTGCTCACGCCGGATGGCACGGCCTGGAAGCCGACCAGCCAACTCGGGTACGACCGCACCTACTCGATGACGATCCTCGCCCGTGGTCCGCAGGGCATGCCGTCGCGCCAGACGGCCAGCTTCACCACGGTGTCCCCGAGTAACCAGACGCAGGTCTACCTCGAAACGGTCGCTGGGGGCTTGATGCAGGACGGTGCCACGTATGGCATCGGCACCGTCGTGGTCGCGCACTTCGACGAGGCCATCGACAACAAGGCCAACGCCGAACGGCACCTCTCCGTCACCACCAACCCGCCGGTGCCGGGGTCGTGGTACTGGACTGGCGACACGACGGCGCACTGGCGACCGGAGAAGTACTACGCCCCGGGCACGACCGTCACTGTCAACGCCAACATCTACGGCACACCGCTCGGGGACGGGCTGTACGGCGCGGAGGACGAGAAGGTGTCGTTCAGGATCGGTGACGCTCACGTCTCGATCGCCGACGACGTGACCAAACAGGTCAGCGTCTTCAACAATGGTCAGCTGGTCCGCACCATGCCGACGTCGATGGGCATGGGCGGGACGCAGACGATCGACGGCACCACCTTGTCGTTCTTTACCCCGCCAGGCGTCTACACCGTCATGGACAAGGCCAACCCGGTGATCATGGATTCGTCGACGTTCGGCTTGCCAGTCAACTCCCGGCTCGGCTACCGCGAGACCATCGCGTACGCCACCCGGATCAGCTCCGACGGGATCTACCTGCACCAGCTCAACGCCACGGTGTGGGCGCAGGGCAACACCGACACCTCCCACGGCTGTTTGAACCTCAACGGCGACAACGCCAAGTGGTTCTTCGACTTCTCTGTGCCGGGCGACGTCGTCGAGGTCCGCAACACCGGCGGCAAACCGCTGCAGATCTCTCAGAACGGGGACTGGAGCGTGCCGTGGGACCAGTGGCGCCACGGCAGCAAGCTGACGTAGGGGCCGCGCGCCTGGGTGGCAATTCGTGGCCTCGAGTCCCAGGCGTCCCAATAGCCCCTGGATCAGCCGAGGGTGGAAGTGGTGGGCACTTCGACTAGTGGTTCTGCGCCGTGACTTGTGTGGCGTGTGTGACGAACGCCCTACTTCAGCCGCACCAACCGCGTCGTCGAACTCTCGTCCAACTCCACGACGTCCGACCGTGACCGCAGGAAATCGCTGAAAGACCGGAAGCCAATTGACTTTTCGCTGAACGACGGGTCCATCCGCTTCATCTGCGCCTTCACCGCCGAGTTGTGCAGCCACTCGGCGTCGTCCTTTTCCAAGCCGATCTGCAGGGCGCGCTGCAACAGCGCGGTGGCCGCGGCCTGCGGGTCCGGCGCCTCCGGCTCCTCGTTGTCGGCCGGCCGCGCGGCACGCCGTCGCTTCTTCGGCGCGACGGCTTCGCTCTGCGCCTCGGTCTCGGGCGGCGAGGGGTCGGGTTCGAACGCGGGGACGCCGGGCAGCGCGTCGTAGATGACGAAGTCGTCGCACGCCGCGGCCAGCGATCGGCTCGACGACCCGGCCACCCCGATGCCCACCACGTACCGGCCGAGCCGCTTGCAGCGCTGCGCCAGCGCGATGTAATCGGAGTCACCGGCGACGATCACGACGTGTGTCAGGTCGGGCAGCCGGAACATGTCCTCGACGGTGTCGACCGCCAACCGGATGTCGGCGCCGTTCTTGCCGTACGCCGCGGCGGGGAACAGCTGCACAAGGTCGACGGCGCGGCCCACCAGTTGCCCGCGGTAGGCGGCGTTCAGATCGGCCGACCAGTCCGCGTAGGCCCGGGTCAGCACCAGCGTGCCGAACGACGACGCGAAGTCGATGATCGCGCCGACGTCGACCGTCGCCCGGGCCAGTCGATCCGGGTCCAGCCCGCCCGTCTTGTCGCGCTGAAATGAATTGCGCCCGTTCACCTGGTCGTAGCGCGAGATGACGATGTTGTCGAAATCGAGGTATACCGCGACGCGGGTGGCAGCGGGGTCCGTCATGGCCTCAGTCTGTTCCATGGACGGCCAGGGGGAAACGTCACCCCGAGCTCTGCCGGGTGCGGGCGCGTCGCACCGCTTCCTCGACGAGTCGCTCCGCGACGACGTTGAGTTTGATGTTGTCGCTCTGGCTCATCCGGGCGAGCCGTTCGAACGCCTCCTCGGCGCTGCCACCGGACCGGCTGCGGATGATGCCGATCGCCTGGTCGATGACCGCGCGGGAGCTCAGGGCGCGCTGCAGTCGGTCGGTGCGTTCCTGGGCCGACGCGAGCAGCTGCGCGTTGTACACCGACACCGCGGCCGGGCCGGCGAACTGCGCACCCAGTTGCACGGCATGCTGGGCGAATGCGTCGCGCTGGTAGGCGTACGCATTGATCGCGCCGATCACCTGGTCGGCGATCATCAGCGGCAGCGCGAGCACCGAGTGCACCCCCATGCGGGCGACGTGGCCGCCGAAGTGCGGCCACCGGTCGTCGCTCCCGATCGACCCACTGACCGTGGGGCGGCGCGACTGCATGCACGTCACGCACGGCCCCTCGTTGAGCACGTTGTACTGCAGGGCGTCGATGTCGCGGACGAACTGCGGGGTGGCCGCCCAGGCCTCCGCGCGCGGCGAGCAGGAATCGGCGTCGATCAACGTCACGCTCGCGCCGTCGACGCCGGGGATGGCTTGCACCGCGAACTCGGCGACGTCATTGAGCAGGTCGGGCACGCTCCGGGCGCCGGCCACGATCCTGGCGACTCCGCTGAGACCGAGGTACAGATCGACCTCGTCGGATTCCAGTTGTGCGGGTGACGGGTCCGACCCCGGCACCGCGTCGCGACCGGGCTGGGCGTCGTAGTCGGCCATACCGTCCCTTTCCGGGGCGCGTCGGCACCGCAACTCCCGATCAGCGGCTCAATTTACTCGCCGCGAAACCAAGAGGGGGCCATCGCGCGAGGGGTGCCAAACCGTCAGGTCAGATGACGAGCGGCATGGCGTGGGCTCGTCGCAGCTTGCCCGAGGGGGTCTTGGGGATCATCCCTGGCTCGAGGACGACGACGTTGCGCGGCCGGACGTCCACTTCGGCGACCACTTCGTGGGCCACCTGCCGCTCGATGCGCCGCACCTCGGCGGCGTCCTCGTGCTCCTTGGATTCCACGGCGACCGCGAAGCTCTCCCGCGATTGTCCCGCATCCAGCCGTACCGCCACGGCGCAGCCCTGCCGGACGCCGGAAACCCGGGCGGCGGCACGTTCGATGTCGGTCGGGTAGACGTTGCGTCCGGCCATGATGATGACGTCCTTGACCCGCCCGCAGACCACGACTTCGTCGGTCTCGGTCAGGTAGCCAAGGTCGCCGGTGTCGTACCAGCCATCCAGGTCTTGTGCCCCGATGAAACCGGCCGCGGTGGTGTAGCCGATGGTGACCGGCTCGCCCCTGACCTGGAGGACGCCGACGGCGCGGTGGCCCAGGATGCTGCCGTCCTCGGCGACGACGCGGACCTCGAGGCCCTTGAGCACGCGACCCAGCGACACCAGTCGACGGGTGTTGCCCCTCGACGCGGGTACGGCACGGTGCAGGACGGCGAGCAGGTCGGCGTCGACCTCGTCGATGACCATGCCTCCGCCGGATTGCGAGAACGACACCGCCACGGTGGTCTCGGCCATGCCGTAGGCGGGAAGGATGGCTTCGGGGCGCAAGCCGAACGGGGCGCCCGCGTCGATGAGGTCCTCGACGTCGGCGGGTTCGACCTGCTCGGCGCCCGACAACGCCCACCGCAGCGTGGAGAGGTCGAACTGGCCTGGCGTGGCCTGCCTGCGCAGCCGCTTGGCGAAGAGTGTGTAGGCGAAGTTGGGCGCGGCCGTCATGGTGCCCTTGTACTTGTCAATGAGCTTGGCCCACAACAAGGTATCGCGCAGGAAGTCCATCGGCGTGACCTTGACCAGCTCCGCGCCGAAGTACATCGGCACGGTCAGGAAGCCCGTCATGCCCATGTCGTGAAAGCAGGGCAGCCAGCTGACGATGACGTCGGATTCTTGGTCGAACTCCGCGCCGATGAACATCGCCTCGGCGTTGGACACCACGTTGCGGTGACTGATCTGCACGGCCTTGGGCGACCCCGTGGAGCCGGACGTCAGCTGCAGCAAGGCGATGTCGTCGTCGTCGGTCTCGACGGGATCCGCGGGCTCGGCCTGCAGGAGCTTCTCGATGGTGACGACGTTGAGCCCGAGCTGCGTCAGCAGTGGCTCGGCGGGCATGAACGGATCGGAGATGACGACCGCCGTGGCACCGATCATCTCGATGACCGCGGTGGTCTCCTCGGCCCAGCGTTGCAGATCGGTGCGCGGGGTCGGCTGGTGCAGCATGGTCAGGCAGGCGCCGCGCATCCAGATGGCTTGTGCCGTCGGGGCGATCTCGACCGGAGCGCCGGCGAGCACCGCGACGGCGTCACCGTGTGACACACCAGCTGCGGCGAGGCCACCGGCGATCCGCCTGGCGCGTTCGTGGACTTCGGCCCAGCTGTGCCGGACCGGGGTCTCCGGCTCGCCGGTGACCATGCCCTTCGTACTCGATCGTGCGTTGCTGAACATCGTGTCGGTGAATCGACTCACGACATTCCCCCTGACGTCACCGCGGGCGCGGCATGTATCGGACTGTTGCACTGATCAGGCGACTTCGACACACGGCGCGCGTGCACGAATGGGGTAGTAATCAACTCGAGATCGTTTTGGTTACCTTGCGCCACATATCGAACCCGTCGACGCGGCGTGCGACTGCCGTTGCGGGACGTCGCGGTCACCGCTGGATTCTCAGCCAAGGGACTCCGTCATTCCGAGGGCACAACCACGCATTTGGTCGGCCTACGTCGGGTGCAGAGCGGGTGCTCTCAGCAGGGACTTCTCTGTCGCCGCCGTGACGGGTCCGGGTGGCTGGGGGATCAACCGGGTATGACCGTACCGTGCTGGAGCGCAAGGACGCAGCAATTGCGTACGAAAATTTGGCCGTCAGGCGGCCGGCTGGGTGCCCCTAGCTGGGCAGGGACTCCAGAATCTCTGGCGTCGGGCGGTCGACGATATCGTCGAATTCGGGGTGCTTCTTGACGTAGCCGGCCACCATCGGGCACACCGCGACGATGCGCAGTCCGTCGGCGCGCGTCGCAGCCAGTGCCTCGGCGATCAGCACGGTGCCCAGCCCGCGTCCACCGAACGCGTCGTCGATCTCGGTGTGATAGAACACCCGCTGCCCGTCGCGCTCGGCAAAATCCTCCAGCCCCACCGTCTTTCCGTCCACGCTGATGGTGAATTGGTGGGGTTCCTTCGAGATGGTGACGGGGGCGCCGGTCTTGTCGGTCAGCGTCATTGATGTTCCTCCCATTGCATACGATCGACTTGCATACGATCGACGTAATCGACAGTACCTGCCGTGGCGGGACGATCCGGAGGCGTGTGATGGACATCGAGCACGTACACATCGACCATCAATCACGCCCGGCCTATCAGGCGTTGGTCGGTGTCTCGACCGCGGTCGGCAAGACCGCCAGGGAGGCGGGCTTGACCCGCTGCCTGGTCGAGCTGGTCAACGTCCGGGTGTCGCAGATCAATGGATGCCCGTCCTGCCTGGAGGTTCACCATCGCCGCGCGGTGGCCGCCGGGGTCACCGAGAAACAGTTGGCGACGCTGTCGGTCTGGCGGGACACCGAGCTGTTCGACGAACACGAGCAGGCCGCGCTGCGGCTCGCCGAGATCACCACCACGCTGCCCGATCACGACACCGCCGAACGCGAATACGCCCGCGCCAGAAAGACGTTCACCGACGACGAGCTGTCCGCGGTGATCTGGGTGGCGACCGCCATCAACGCGTTCAACCGAGTGTCGATCCTGAGCAGGCATCCGGTCACGCCGTA
>NZ_JAVRPS010000428.1:0-11644 GCF_032162105.1 Mycobacterium sp.
GCGCAGTTACATCGAGTACAACGGGACGAGATGCGCGACCATGGCAGATGCCAGCACCTATTGCTCGCGTGGTCCCTTCAAGTTCTTCGTCACGCCGACTGGGACCTGGCTGAGCCCGCCGTGACGAGCGATGGCGGTCAAGCGAGGTCTCCGAGAAATGGACCAGGGGATCATGACGTTCGTATGGCCACGTTGAGTGATCGAGAACTGATCTGTGAATCACCAGAATCACCCACCTCAACATCTGCTGGGAGGAGATCGATGTGCGCACCCCCATATGGTTAGTGGCGTCGTCGCTGGCCGTCGGCGTGTCCTTCGCCGGCGCTCCGCCCGCGCAGGCCGAACCGCTAACTCCGTTGAGCCCCGCAGAACTTCAGTATCTCGAACAACTGCACCGCGTGTTGCCGCTCAGCCACGACCCCATCGCCTTCCGCAGCGACGGGGAACTCTTGAACCGTGGTCGGTATGTCTGTCGTGAGCGCGACCAGGGGGTCGTCGGGCAAGCGGCGACACTCGAGTCTCCCGCCATCACCCAATTGGCGTTCATCTACCTGTGCCCGCAGTGAACCGAATCCGACACGTTCACAGCCGGGCCACCAGCGAATTATCCACCGAACGTTGCCATCCGCCCGAGGGAGTCCGAATGCGAAAACTTGCCGACACAATCGGATGCGCCATGGCGAGCGTGGCACTACTGCTGCTGGGAGCACCGGCGGCACACGCAGACGACGCGAGCTTCGTCCGCGACGCCAAGGCCCTCGGCTTCGTGATCGATACCGACAACCTGATCAGCATGGGCCGTTCCGCCTGCTACTTCCTCAGCCTCAACAGGGATCCCGGCCAAGTGGCGCAGCGCATCATGCGATACGGCAGCGTCGACCTGAACGCGGCGAACCGATTTCTCGCCATGTCCGTGACTGAATACTGTCCGCAATTCGGTGATCGTGTGAGTGCATGAGCGGCAGGCCGCGGTGCCATTCGATTGCCCGTGCGCGGTCCCGTTCGATTCCCGTGACTGCGATGCAGACCTGGCTCAATAGTTAGCCGGCACACCGAGATCGACGCGTTGCCCACCGGCCGGTCAATGACCGTTAGCTCGACGCCGATGGGAGACTCACCGTGGCGATCCGCGCCAACTCATTGACGACCTGGTTGCGGGTTGGTCGGGTCGGTATCGCCGCGAAGAGCAGGTCGTCGAACAGCGCGGCGGCGATCACTGAGCCGATGTTGATGCGCTCGTGCACACGACTCTTCGCAGTCGCCTTTGTCCGGCGGGCCGACGGCTTGTCGGTCCGGGTTCGCACCTCCGTTGACCGGTCCATCAACCCGATCACCTCGAGGAACGTTGGGACGTCTCCGGGTTCGGCGAGTACTTCGGGCTCGAACACGTGCGTTGCGAAATAGCTGATCATCAGGCCCCGGTTCGCCCTCAGCAGGTCGTAGAACCCGGCGACGAAGCGCTTCGCAAGCGCCTCGACGTCGTGCTCGTCGCCCGCCTCGGCGTCGAACTTCTCCCACTCGAGCATGAACGCGCGCATGGGTCCGAACACGACCTCGTTGAACAAGTTCGCCTTCGATCCGAAGGACCGGAAGAGCAAGGGTTCGGCCACCCCAGCGCGCTCGGCGATCTCGCGAGTCGTCGCGCGCGCATAGCCATGCTCGCTGAACACATCGTGGGCCGCGGCCAGGATCAGCTCGCGGCCGACCCCGGGTTGGCGCCGGAACTTCTTCGGCGTCTCCGTCGGTGCTTCCTGCTTGGGCACAGCGAAACCCCCCGGATGAAATCGACGAGCACGGTGGCACCCGAACTGGCCATCACCGAGCTGCATGTAGCGCGGATGAAACGCAATCCGGGAGAGTTGGCGGTCACTTTACTATAGTGGCCTGGCGCGCCCCGGTTGATTTCCCGAATGCATCGTTGAGAGGTAACGCTTCAGCCTCCTTGAAAATCTGCCGGTCGCCGCCACGCGATCGTTGCGTCGGTTAGCAGCACATCTCGCGCGGACTGCCCGCGGTCTCTTCGCTTTTCGATTGACGCACCCACGACCGAGTGGTAATGTGTAGTAAGTACTCACTTCTACTCGGAACTCCTGAGGGGCCACGTGGACATCAACCTCTTCGGCCCGGAGGTCCAGGCCGATCCCGCAGCCGCTTTCGCAGCCATCCGCGCCGAAGGGCCAGTCGTCTGGAACGCCCCCCTCGGCATGTGGATGGCATGCTGGCACGCGCCAACCATGGAGGCGCTCCGGGATTCAGCGCGGTTCTCGTCGAAGGCGAATAGGGACATCGGTCGAGTGGCCCAGGCTTTCCTGCTCGACAGCATGGCCAGTGCTGATCCTCCCGATCACTCACGACTGCGTGGCCCGGTGCGGAGCGCCTTCACCGTACGCGCGGTGGCAAACCTTGAGGCACGTGTCATCGAGTTGGTCGACGAGATCCTCGAGCCACTCGAGCGTGGGCAGGAGTTCGACGTGCTGAGGGGTCTGGCCGAGCCGCTGCCGGGTGCGGTGATTTCCGCGATGATGGGTGTGCCGGGCAGCGACCGTGAAATGTTCACGGGTTGGGCCGACGACCTCGTTTCCGGCAACTCGTTTCTTGCGACCTCCGAGCTGGCGGAGCGGGCCGTCGCCGCCGGGCAGGCCCTCCGAAACTACTTCACGACCATGATCGACGAGCGGCGGAAGTCGCCCGCGGACGATCTCGTCAGCCGGCTCATCGAGGCCAACAGCGGCGGCGAGCTCAACGAGAGTGAGCTGCTGTCGTCGTGCGTGTTGCTGCTGTTCGGTGGGCTAGAGACCACGATGAACCTCATCGGGAACGCTCTGCTCGCCCTGTTCGAGGACCCCGAGCAGCGGAAGCGGCTCGTCAGCGACCCGTCGCTGACGCCGACGGCCGTTGAGGAGCTGGCCCGATTCGTCGGACCAGCGAACGGGATACTTCGGGCGGTGGTCGACGACACCGAGCTCGCTGGACAAAAGCTCGCCGCGGACGATCGGGTAATCATGATGATCGGTTGCGCAAATCGTGATGAGCGCGCCTTCGACGCCCCGGACCGGCTCGACCTCGGTCGCGATCCGAACCCGCACCTGGCGTTTGCATTCGGCGCCCACTTCTGCCTCGGGGCCGCGGTTGCTCGTCTCGAATTGCGTCATGCGGTGGCGGGAGTGCTCCGCAGGGCGCCGGAATATCGCGTGACCACGGCGGCGCCCCGGTGGCGGGGCGGCTTCTTCGTTCGCGGGCTCGAAGAGCTCTCGATCATCGCTGACTAGGAGGACACCTCGGTTGATCTCAGCGGCCGCGTTGCCCTCGTCACGGGTGCGGCATCGGGCCTCGGTGCCGCGAGTGCGCGCCGTCTCGCAGCGTGTGGGGCCAGCGTTCTGTGTGCGGACATCGATGGCGCGGGAGCGGAGCAAATCGCCGCCTCGATCCGGAGCTCCGGCGCGAGGGCCGCGGCGTTCGCCGCGGACGTCAGCCGCCCCGAGGACAACGACGCGATGGCTGCCGCCGCGGTCGACGCGTTCGGTGCACTGCATCTCGCCCACCTGAATGCCGGTGTTCAGGTAGTTGCGTCCGTCATCGATTCAAGCCTTGAGGAGTGGGACAAAGTCCTCAACGTGAACCTGCGCGGCACGTTCCTGGGCGTTCGTGCCTGCTCGCGTCGGATCATCGACGCGGGTGGCGGTGCCCTCGTGCTCACCTCTTCGACGTCCGGCCTCATGGGAGTGCCAGGCGGTGCCGCATACAGCGCGAGCAAGCACGGCATCCTCGGGCTGATGAAGTGCGCCGCGGCCGACCTGGCGCCGCACGGGATCAGGGTCAACGCAGTCTGTCCCGGCATCATAGATACCCCGATACTCGGCCCGCTGCACGGTCAAACCGACACGCTGACAAAGTATTTCGGGGTTGCCACTCCGACTGGTCGCCTCGGCTCACCCGACGAGGTGGCGCAAGTGGTGTCGTTCCTTCTCGGGGATGACGCGAGCTACATCACCGCGACCGCGCTCCCGATTGACGGCGGTCTCTTCGGCGTCCTGACCGCGGTGGCGAACGGGGTCGACGCGCTCGAGCGCGCGAGCGTCGGATGACGAGTTTCTCACCAGACCGCGGCCCGGCTTTCCGTCATGATAAAAGTTAGTGCTTGCTATCTAACGATGGCTGCCGTAATTTTGGAACAGAATCGTTCAGCGGCAGATGAGTTGGGAGTAACGACATGACGGCGCCACCCACGGGAACCGCAAGCCCGAACCGTGACGAGCTCGGATTCGATCCTGACGTGCTCCGAGAGCGCTACCGAGCCGAACGCGACAAGCGACTCCGGCCCGATGGTATCGGTCAATACCGGTCCCCGACGGGGGATTTCGCCCATTACGCCGAGGACCCATACGCGCCACCGCTCACCCGCGAACCGCTCACCGATGTCGTCGACGTCATCATCATCGGCGGTGGGATCGGCGGCCTTCTCGCCGGCGCGCGCCTCCGCGACGCGGGCCTGGAGCGGATCAGGATCATCGACACGGCAGGCGACTTCGGGGGGACCTGGTATTGGAACCGTTACCCCGGCGCGCGGTGCGACATCGAGTCCTACATCTACCTGCCCCTCCTCGAGGAGACCGGGTACATCCCCAGCGAGAAGTACGCGCGCGGGCCGGAGATCCTCGAGTACCTCCAATCGGTGGGCCGGCGGTACGGCCTCTATGACGACGCGTGCTTCCAGACGGAGATCACCGAGCTGCGCTGGGACGAGGCCGATTGGCGGTGGGTGGTCAAGACGGACCGGAACGACGAGATGCGCGCGCGCTTCGTCGTCTCGTCGAGCGGCCCGCTTAGCCGCCCGAAGTTGCCGGGGATCCCTGGCATCGACTCATACGCAGGCCACACCTTCCACACCAGCCGTTGGGACCACGCGTACACCGGTGACGATCTGACGGGGCTTGCCGGCAAGCGCGTCGGGGTCATCGGCACGGGAGCAACCGGGGTGCAGTGCATCCCGCACATCGCCGAGTGCGCCGGGCATCTCTACGTGTTCCAGCGGACCCCGTCGTCGATCAGTGTGCGCGGGAATGTCCCGACCGATCCGGAATGGGTCAAGCAACTCAAGCCGGGATGGCATGACGAGCGGATGACCAACTTCAACGTGTTGGTGACTGGCGGGCAGCAGGACGTTGACCTGGTCGGGGACAGCTGGACGGATATCTTTCGCAAGGTCGCGGGTTTCTTCGCCGGCATGGCAGGCGAAGGGCTGAGTGAAGAGGCGCTCGTCGAGCAGATCGAGATCGCCGACTTCGCGAAGATGGAGGAGATTCGACTTCGGGTGGACTCCATCGTCGAGGATCCGGCGACCGCCGAGGCCCTCAAGCCCTACTACAAGATGATGTGCAAGCGACCATGCTTCAGCGACGAGTACCTGTCGACGTTCAACCGGCCGAACGTGACACTGGTCGACACCGACGGCCGTGGGGTCGAACGGTTCACCGAGACCGGAGTCGTCGTCGACGGGCGGGAGTACCAGCTCGACTGCGTCGTCTTCGCCACCGGCTTCGAGGTCGGGACGGAGTTCACCAAGCGTGCTCGCTACGACGCGGTGGGTCGCGACGGCATCCGTCTCTCGTCGAAGTGGGCGAACGGCGCGTCGACCTTCCATGGCTTCTATACCGAAGGGTTCCCGAACATGTTCTTCCTCGGGATCACTCAGACCGGCCTGACCATCAACTTCCCGCACATGCTGAATGAGCAGACCCGTCATCTCGCACACGTCGTCCGGCACTGTCGAGAACGAGCCGCGACCTATGTCGAGCCTTCGATCGAGGCGGAGGAAGAGTGGTGTGCCACCATGCGCCGTCTTGCGGTCGCCAACGAGGGGTACCTACTGGAGTGCACACCTGGCTACGTCAACCAGGAGGGTCGGCCGGCGTCCGCCAACAGCCTCTTGTCCTCGCAGTACGGGGAGGGTCCTGAGGCGTTCTTTGCGCTGCTTCGCGCCTGGCGCGACGAGGGCAGCATGAAGGGCTTGGAGCTGCGTTGTGGTCCTTCCTGAAACTGGGGGATCAGTGACCGCACCGTCGGTGGCTGTGATCGATCGGGTGCTTCTGCCCGCCGGCGAGGCTAGGAGCTGGCTGGACCGCCTGCGGGCCGAATACGCGCCGGGGGCGTGCGACCGAGGCATGCGACTCGCGGATACCTGGTGGTGCTACGTCGGTCCCGACGCCATAGAGGTGACGGTGCGGTGGGAACTGCCCGACGTGGCGTCGTTCTGGGCCATGCGGCACGCGGCCAGGACCGACAGATCGCTGGCCGCGTGGTGGGCGGAAACCGATGCGGTGGCGGTCGAACGCCACCGGACGGTGTGCTCGTCGCCATGATTCGTTGGGTTGTCCAGTTGGGGCTCGACGAAGCGACCGTCCTTGACGGGTTGCCCGGGTCCGCGGGCCGCAACCTCCGCGGTTGCCTACGTGGGGGAGACGCGACATGGGACGTCCTCGCCCCGACGTTTCCGGAGCCCGGCATCGACGGCGTAGAGGTTGTCAACGCCGTTGCCATCACGCCGTTGGCGGGCGCGCACGTTACCCTCGCTGGTCCGCGCGTCAAGCGCACCTTCCTGTTTCGGGTGCAGCCGGGTACGCCGGCGGACGTCCAGGACCAGTTCGAGGCCGAGCTCGCCGCGATGCCTCGATACATCGACGCTATCCAAAGCTGGGCACTGGGCCGCGTCGACCAAGCAACCTGCCCGTCGATCTGGACCCACGCCTGGGAGCAGGAGTTCGCGTCGGCGGCGGACCTCAACGGCGAGTACGCGATGAACCCGTACCACTGGGCGGGGGTCGACCGGTGGTTCGATGCGGAGATCCCCGGCGCGATCGTCGAACGGCGCCTAGCCCAGTGGTTGTACGAAGCAGCGGGGCCGGTGCTGCCGTAGTAGGTCCATTCGACGTCACTGCTATAGTAGTAATCACTTACTATTAAAATAATCCGGGAGACAAAGGCATGAGCGACGCAGGAGACGGCGATGGCGGGATCCTTCGGGGAAAGGTCGCCCTCGTCACGGGAGCGGCCAGCGGAATCGGCAGAGCGACTGCCGTGGCCATCGCACGGGCCGGGGCGCTCGCAGTGGCCGTCCTCGACCTCGATACCGACAAATGCCAGGAGACCGAGCGTCTCGTCAGAGAAGCCGGCGCGCTCGCCATCGCCATCACGTGCGACGTTGCCGATCCCGACGCCCTGGCCGTCGCCTTCGCTGACGTGGAGCACCTTTACGGCGGGATCGACCTCGTGCACAACAACGCGGGCCTCGTGAGTGGTCCGCCGTCGTGGCCGGCGACGCCCTTGTCTCGGGCAAAGAGTGTGATGGAGGTCAATCTCGGCGGCGCGGTGTACGGCACCCAGCTCGGCATCGCCGCTCTCAGACGTCGCGGCGGCGGAGCGATTGTGAACACCGCATCCCTCGGAGGTCTTGCTCCGTCTCGTGACGACGCTGTCTACGGAGCTGCGAAGGCCGGAGTGATCATGCTCTCCCGATCCTGCCGCGCGCTGCGCCGCGAAGGCATCCGCGTCAACGCGGTGTGCCCGGGCGCCGTCGATTCGCCGATGCTGCGAGAAACCGGCGACGGACAGCCCGCGGCATGGCTCCAGGGGATGGCCACCCTCCAGCTGCTGACAGCCGAGCAGGTCGCCGAGGTCGTGCTCCAGGTCGCGACCGATGACGAGTGCGCCGGCCAGGCGGTCATCATCGACAACCCGGAACCCGAGGCAGGCGGCGCTCCCGTCGTCTCCTTCCACCACTTCGCCGACGCCACCCCGACCATCTTCAAACAAGCGGTACCACGGCCTGACCAGAGCGCCACCTCGTCGAATGGGGGGTCGCCGACGATGTCCCTGGACGAAGCCATCTACACGACGAGAGCGATGCGGCGGTTGCGCACCGACCCGGTACCGCCGGAGCTCCTCTCGCAGATCGTCGAGGCGGCGACCATGGGTCCGTCGGGAAACCTCATGCAGAACTGGCGCTTCTACGTCGTCACCGATCGCGCCGAGATCGAGAAGCTGGGCGACCTTTGGAGCCTGATCTATGAACGGGTTAGACATCGTGGCGGCGAGATGCCCGAGACTCTGCTCAAGTCCTGCGAGTACATGATCGAGCACTTCCGCTACGTCCCGGCGGTCGTGCTTGCGGGAGCCACGAACTTCCCGGGACGGGAGGCAAATCACGTCCTGACGACGACCTGGTACGCGAGCATCCTCCCGTCGGTGCAGAACCTCATGCTCGCGGCGCGGGCGCGGGGACTCGGAACTACGCTCACCACCTTGTTGCTTGCCGCGCACGATGACGTCCGCGCCATCGTTGGCGCCGCCGACGACGTCACCTTGGTCGCCTGCATCCCACTCGGCTACCCGAAGGGCAGATTCGGCCGGCCGGACCGCAATCCCACCGATGCCGTGGCTTGGCTCGACGGCCGCCCTCTCCCACCACCGGCGTTCACCTACAACGAGCCTGCGCCGCTCGAACAGTCGACGCTCGCTGCGACGAGGAGCTGACCGTGCCCAAGGCCGTACTCGTCGTCTTCACCAACGTGACGAGTCCAGAGCACGACGACGCCTACAACGCCTGGTATGACGACACCCATCTCGCCGATGTCGTGACGGTGCCCGGGTCCACGGCCGCCACCCGCTACCGGGTATCGGACGCCCAAGCGAAGGGCATCGAACCGCGGCACCGGTACTTGTCGATCTACGAGGTCGAAGGTGATGACCTCCAAGGTGCGCTCGATGCGCTCCTCCGCGCCGGCCGCGACATGGTCATCAGCGAGCACCTCGACCCGGGGACCGCGGCCGCATACCTCTATGAGGAGATCACGCCGCGGGTAGTGAACGACGGTCGGTAGAGCGTCGCTCAGATCATGGCCACTCCGCCATCGACGACGACGTCGGCGCCGAGCATGTACGACGAGTCGGCGCTCGCAAGAAACATGACGACTCCGGCGATCTCCGCCGGGGTGCTGACTCGCCCGATCGTCAGCTGCGACTGCATGTCTGAGACGAGCTCGGCCAGGGCCGTCCGGTCGAGGCTCGAGTGCTCTTGCAGCTTCGACATCATCGGCGTGTCCACTGGCCCCGGGCTTATCGCGTTGACGCGGATGCCCCTGGGTGTCAGCTCCGCTCCCAGGGTCCGGGCGAAGGAGCGGACCGCAGCCTTCGACGCCGAGTACACGGCCATGTCTCGCCAGCCGACTTGGGCATTGATCGACGAGCACAAGATCACGCTGGCGCCCTTTCGCAGGTAGGGGGAGGCGGCCTGAACAGTAAAGAAGGTGCCGCGTGCATTCACGGCCATCTGCTCGTCGAAGTCGGTCTCGGTCACCTGCTCGAACGGAACCGCCCGAGAGATCCCTGCGTTGGCAAAGAGGACGTCGATCCCACCGAGCTGGCTCTGGATCTTGGCAAAGGCGGTCTTCAGGCTGGACACCGACCGGACGTCGGCCGTCAGGCCGAGTGCGTCCTTCCCGAGCCGCTCGCGCGCGCTTTGCACTCGTTCGGGATCAGAACCGGTGACGACGACCGTCGCCCCCTCGTCGAGGAAGCGCTCCGCGGTAGCCAAGCCGATACCCGATGTCCCGCCGGTGATCACGGCGACCTTGTCAGCAAGCTTGCCCACGGAGTGGCTTCCCTTCTCACGCTCTTTCATCGGGCGGTCTCGCGCCGCCGACGACATTCATCTGAAGAGTGTGAGCACTTACTATATCACCAATGCGCGCGAACCCAGGGGCCGGTCGGCTGTACCACTCGCGGGGGCGATCAGTAGTCAGCGGTCGATGCTTCACTAGTCTTGACAGAGAGCCACGAGGCGGAGTCGGCGTGGGCACGCGAAGTCGATGCTGCAGCCGATCGCACGCTCTACAAGCGTGCCGAGTCGTGGTACAACGGCGCGAATATCGAGGGGAAGCCCCGCATGTTCATGCTCTACGTCGACGGCTTCCCGGCCTACTGCCTGCGCTGCACCGACGTCTCCCGACGCGGGTACGAGGGCTTTGTCCTCTCCTCGTAGGCAAGCGCCGGCCGGCCGCGTGCGGTATCGCGTCCGGACGGCATCTAGCCGGCCGACAAGGAGCGAGGCGACATCATGACGAAGGGCGGGAGCGGGCGGGCGGACGACACTGCCGCGGGATCCGACGGGCCAGAGTCAGGCATCGCGTGGCCGACCTAGACAGCGGCTTGCGGGCGATTCTCGCCGAGTTGGTCCGGCAGGGCCGCAAACCAGTCGCCGACCTCACCCCCGATGCCGCGCGCGAGCAGATGGGTGCCCACGCTGCGCAGGCTCCGGTCGGGCCGGACCTGTCGGAGGTCGTCGATCTCGCGGTCCTGGCCGGCCGCCACCACATACCGGTTCGGCTGTACGTCGCCGAACGAGCCGACGCGGTGGTCGTGTTCTGTCACGGCGGCGGGTGGGTCATCGGCGATCTCGACACCTACGACCATCTGTGTCGCACGATTGCTGTCCTCGGACAGTGTCGCGTGGTGTCGGTCGACTACCGGCTCGCGCCCGATCATGTTTTTCCGGCTGGTCTGGACGATGTGGAGGCGGCGGTCAGGTGGGCCGCCGGGGCGTCCCGGATGCTGCGCTGGTGGTGGCCGGGGAAAGCGCGGGCGCTAATCTCGCGACGGCGTGCGCGCGCCGACTCAGGGACTGCGACGGCCCGCGGATCGCCGCGCAACTGCTGGCCTATCCGGTGACCGACTGTGACTTCAGCCGGGCGTCGTACCTGACGAATCAGGACGACCTGCTCTTGTTGCGGTCGGCCGACATGGCGTGGTTCTGGGACCGTTACCTCCCTGACGAGGCCATGCGGACTCATCCCGACGCGAGTCCGTTGAGGGCGTCCAGCCTCGCTGGATTGCCCTCGGCCACGGTCGTTCTAGCAGGGCACGACCCATTACACGACGAAGGGCTGGCCTACGCGCGAGCGCTGCACGGCGCGGGTGTGCCGGTGGAACTGGTCACCTACCCGACGATGGCCCACGGGTTCCTCGCCTTCGCGCAACTGGTACGAGAAGCCGGTGAGGCGCTCGATGTGCTCGCGAAGGCCATCCGTGTCGCGGCGTCGTGCGACACGCGGTCTGGATGACCCGCTTCCTGGGGACAGCGCAGCCCTATCGCCTCAGCTACCCTGCGGCGCGTGGATCAGCTTCTTGTTGACGAACCCCTCGATGACGAGCGCGCCCACCTAAGGATCGTTCCGGAGCACAGGGGTTGATGCCGCCGAACGGCAGGTCGAACGCCGGAGCCCTGGACGCTGTTGATCCACACCATGCCGGTGTCCAGCTGGTCGGCGACTTCCTGCGCGGCGTGCAGCTTCCATGAGCGCCGCTCTGGCCCATGCAGGACAGCAGGCGGTCGAGTTGCTCGTCGCTCAGGTCGACCTTCTCGGAGAGGAACTGGCTGATGCTTGGTTGGCCCACCCCGCTAAGGCGAGACAGTTCGGACTGGGTGGTGCCTGTCTGGTGCATCACCGTCCGCAGCACCTCACCCCGATCGCTCACACCCTGTTAATCCGCGCACGTCGGCCGTGGCACCTTGGACGGGGCCGCGCTCGATGCGGAGCCGCACTGGGCGCTGACAGGTAAGCAACTATTCCCGCTGACCAGCCCGTATTGA
>NZ_JAVRPS010000429.1:0-18553 GCF_032162105.1 Mycobacterium sp.
CGCAGCACTCGTCCGACGCCGCGCCCACCCCTCCAGTTCGGCACGTTCAGCATCGGTCAAAACAACCACGGCAGCCTGCGGACTGGGCACAACCCAGTCTACCAACTGAACCGTAATTAATGACTCCGGACACTAGTCGTCAGTGTCCACATGGCTACAACACCTTCGGGTGGTCGTGCTAGAGGTCGCGCTGCCGGGGCGAGCCCAGCGCGGCCGCAGCGATCAACATGGCGGCCCAGTCCCAATGGTCATGGTCTTGCGCGTCGTCGGGCATCTGAGGGTCCTTTGGTGCGCCCACCGCTGCGGCGCCGGTCGCTGTGGTGATCGCCTGCAGCAGTAGATGTTTCATTGGATGGTTCATCTTCCCCTGCCTAGAAATGGGTCGAATGTTGAAATAAGCCATCGACCGGTGGGCTCATCGAGGGTCATCGCGTTGACGAAGGTGTATAGCTAGTCCGCATCACGCGGTCGGGACGTTTTGTAATGAGCCGGTGCTGCGTGAACGCGGAGGTCTGGTCGGTCATCTGGATGGTGGCCGACACCGTGATCTGGTCATAGAAGCGGCGAAGGAGTGGCTCACTGTCACTTCCTGTGTAACCTCGAATCCACGCCCGTATCGGCGCCGCCAACTCGCTCGGTAACTCAGCGTCGCTATTCGCATAGAAGCTGAGCAGGTCTGTGATCGCGTTTTCCTGTTCCCCGGCACCAATTTTGGCGCATAACCACGCGCGAGCACCTGGGCGCAGGAACCCCGCTGCCGATTTAGCCAATGCCCACGCGAGGGCTCCTTCGTCGGCTCTATTCATCGACCTACTCCAGTTCTTTCGCTGTGCCACGCTGGTTTGAGCGGGCTAGATCGGCGGATAAGCGAGCGACCACCAACGCCGTGAAGATTCCGAAGTCGCTCAGCGAGCTGCTCCACCGAGGTTCCGAACGGAGTGTCGGTCATCGCGTCTACGGTCAGACCTCGGGCACTCAGCGTTCGCGCGACAAAGGACCAGCTTGACGTGCTGCCCCCGAAAGCGTGCACGGGCAACACCGGACGCGTCGTGGGTGCGGTGCATGCCTGGACACGCGTCAGCGCTCCGAAGGACTGGTCGACGCCGCCGGCCAGGTGAAACGGTGCCGTAGCGGCTACCGATGCCATCAGACGCATTTCGTATGCCCGCGCGACGGCAGCGCGCCCGATCGTCCGGATTAGCTCGCGGGCGCTCCCGATTGGGCCGAGCGGCGGCGGCACCACGTCTCTAGGTAGCCGCGCGCCGACCCGCGCGAACGGGCGCCTTCTGTCGATCTGCGGTTGCGACTTGTCCCACCCGAGCCTTCACCGTGTTGGACAAGTAAAAGTGAGTACTGACTTTTATACGATAGGCCGCCAGCAGCCCAAAGTCAATCGGGTCTGTCCAGGGTCGATTCGACTTCATGCGCCGGGCGGATCAGAGCTCGCCCAGCGGATTGACCGCGCCGAGTTGGGTTGGAGTATAGTAAGTGCTGACTGCCATAGTTAAATGTAAGGTCGGGCGCGAGACCGCGCGATCACAGCGCGAGAAGGGAAGCCATTCAGTGGGCAAGCTTGCTGACAAGGTCGCCGTGATCACGGGCGGGACATCGGGTATCGGCTTGGCGACCGCCGAACGCTTCCGCGACGAAGGGGCGACGGTCGTCGTCACCGGTTCTGATCCCGAACGAGCGCAAGGTGCGCGCGAGCGGCTTGGGAAGAACACACTCGGCCTGACGGCTGACGTCCGGTCCGTCTCCAGCCTGAAGACCGCCTTTGCCGAGATCCAGCACCAGTTCGGTGGGATCGACGTCCTCTTCGCCAACGCAGGGATCTCTCGGGCCGTCCCGTTCGAGCAGGTGACCGAGACCGACTTCGACGAGCAGATGGCCGTGAATGCGCGCGGCGTCTTCTTTACCGTTCAGGCCGCCTCCCCCTACCTGCGAAAGGGCGCCAGCGTGATCTTGTGCTCGTCGATCAACGCCCGGGTTGGCTGGAGAGACATGTCCGTGTACTCGGCGTCGAAGGCTGCGGTCCGCTCCTTCGCCCGCACTCTCGGAGCGGAACTGACACCGAGGGGCATCCGCGTCAACGCGATAAGCCCGGGGCCAGTGGACACGCCGATGATGTCGAAGCTGCGAGAGCACTCGAACCTCGACCGGACGGCGCTGGCAGAGCTGGTCTCAGATATGCAGTCGCAGCTGACGATCGGGCGAGTCAGCACGGCGGCTGAGATCGCCGGAGTCGTCCTGTTTCTTGCGAGCGCCGACTCGTCGTACATGCTCGGCGCCGACGTCGTCGTGGATGGCGGAGTGGCGACGATCTGAGCGACGCTCTACCGGCCGTCGTTCACCACCCGCTCGGTGATCTCCTCGTAGAGGTACGCGGCCGCGGTCGCCAGGTCGAGGTCGGGTACATATCGAGGTCGGACAGACCGGCTACTTCAGCACGGGTCCCGCTGCCTCGTACAACCACTGAGCGAGCTGCCATTCGACGATCGCACCGGGGATCTCGGCATCGAACCACCGGTCCACTCCTGCCCAGTGGTACGGGTTCATCGCGTACTCGCCGTTGAGGTCGGCCGCCGAGGCGAACTCCTGCTCCCAGGCGTGGGTCCAGATCGACGGGCAGGCTACGTGGTCGACTCGGCCCAGTGCCCAACTATGGATGGCGTCGATGAATCGAGGCATCGCGGCGAGCTCGGCCTCGAACCGTTCCTGAACGTCCAGCGGAGTACCTGGCTGCACCCGAAACAGGAAGGTGCGCTTGACGCGAGGACCGGCGAGGGTAACGTGCGCGCCCGCCAACGGCGTGACCGCGACGGCGTCGACCACCTCTACCCCGTCGATGCCGGTCTCCGGAAACGTCGGGGCCACGACGTCCCATGTCGCGTCTCCCCCGCGTAGGCAACCGCGGAGATTGCGTCCCGCGGACCCGGGCAACACGTCAAGGGGGGTCACCTCGTCGAGCCTCAACTGGACAACCCAGCGAATCATGGCGACGAGCACACCGTCCGATGACGTTCCACCGCCACCGCATCGGTTTCGGCCCACCACGCGGCCAGCGATCTGTCGGTCCTGGCCGCGTGCCGCATGACCCAGAACGACGCCACGTCGGGCAGCTCCCACCGCACCGTCACCTCTACGGCGTCGGGACCGACGTAGCACCACCAGGTATCTGCTAGTCGCATGCCTCGTTGGCAAGCCCCCGGCGCGTATTCGGCCCGCAGGCGATCCAGCCAGCTCCCAGCCGCGCCAGCGGGCAGAAGCACCCGGTCAATCACAATCACCGACGGCGCGGTCACTGATCCCGTGGATTCAGGAAGGTCCACAGCGCAGCTCCAAGCCCTTCAAGCTGCCCTCGTCGCGCCAGGCTCGAAGCAGCGCGAAGAACGCCACGGGGCCTTCCCCATATTGCGAGGACAAGAGGCTGTTGGAGGACGACGGCCTGCCCTCCTGGTTGACGTAGCCAGGCGTGCACTCGAGCAGGTATCCCTCGTTGGCGACCGCGAGACGGCGCATAGTGGCGCACCACTCTTCTTCCGCCTCGATCGCAGGCTCGACATAGGTCGCGGCGCGTTCTCGGCAATGCCGGACGACGTGTGCGAGATGTTGGGTCTGCTCGTTGAGCATGTGCGGGAAGTTGATAGTCAGGCCGGTCTGTGTGATCCCGAGGAAGAACATGTTCGGGAAGCCTTCCGTATAGAAACCGTGGAAGGTCGACGCGCCATTCGCCCACTTCGACGAGAGACGGATGCCGTCCCGGCCCACCGCGTCGTAGCGGGCACGCTTGGTGAACTCCGTCCCGACCTCGAAGCCCGTGGCAAAGACGACACAGTCGAGCTCGTACTCCCGCCCGTCGACGACGACTCCGGTCTTGGTGAACCGCTCGACCCCGCGGCCATCGGTGTCGATCAGCGTCACGTTCGGACGATTGAACGTCGGCAGGTACTCGTCGCTGAAGCACGGACGCTTGCACATCATCTTGTAGTAGGGCTTGAGAGCATCGGCGGTCGCCGGATCCTCCACGATCGAGTCCACGCGACGTCGAATCTCCTCCATCTTCGCGAAGTCGGCGATCTCGATCTGCTCAACGAGTTCCTCTTCGCTGAGCCCTTCGCCAGCCATACCTGCGAAGAAGCCCGCGACCTTGCGAAAGATGTCAGTCCAGCTGTCCCCGACCAGGTCCACATCCTGCTGCCCGCCGGTCACCAACACGTTGAAGTTGGCCATCCGCTCGTCATGCCATCCGGGCTTGAGCTGATTGACCCACTCCGGATCGGTCGGGACGTTCCCGCGCACACTGATCGACGACGGGGTGCGCTGGAACACGTAGAGATGTCCGGCGCCCTCGGCGAGGTGCGGGATGCACTGCACCCCGGTTGCTCCCGTGCCGATGACCCCGACGCGCTTGTCGGCAAGCCCCGTCAGGTCACCCCCCGTATAGGCGTAGTCCCAACGACTGGTGTGGAATGTGCAGCCTTCGTAAGCGTCGATGCCGGGGATCCCCGGCAACTTCGGGCGGCTAAGCGGGCCGCTCGACGAGACGACGAACCGCGCGCGTATCTCGTCGTTCCTGTCTGACTTGACCACCCATCGCCAGTCGGCGTCGTCCCAGCGCAGCTCGGTGACCTCGGTCTGGAAGCACGCGTCGTCATAGAGACCGTACTTCCGGCCCACCGATTGGAGGTAATCGAGGATCTCCGGCCCGCACGCGTACTTCTCGCTGGGGATGTACCCCGTCTCCTCGAGGAGTGGCAGGTAGATGTAGGACTCGATGTCGCACCGCGCGCCGGGGTAGCGGTTCCAATACCACGTCCCGCCGAAGTCGCCGGCCGTGTCGACGATCCTGATCCGCTCCAGGCCCGCGTCGCGGAGACGAGCGCCGGCGAGAAGGCCACCGATCCCTCCGCCGATGATGACGACGTCGACCTCATCCGTGAGCGGTTCACGAGTCAGTGGTGGCGCGTATGGGTCCTCGGCGTAATGGGCGAAGTCCCCTGTCGGGGCTCGGTATTGACCGATGCCCTCGGGCCGGAGTCGTTTGTCGCGTTCGGCTCGGTAGCGCTCTCGAAGTACGTCGGGATCGAATCCGAGATCGTCACGTTTCGGGCTTTGGGTTCCCGTCGGCGGCGCCGTCATGTCGCTACTCCCAACTCGTCTGCCGTTGAAGAATCTGTTCCAAAATTACGATAGACGGCCATAGATAGCAAGTACTGACTTCTTTACTGTGCACTGGCGGTTCGCACGTTGAGAAGCTCGTCATCCGACGCTCGCGCGCTCGAGGGCGTCGACCCCGTTCGCCACGGCGGTCAGGACGCCGAAGAGACCGCCGTCGATCGGGAGCGCGGTCGCGTTGATGTAACTCGCGTCATTCCCTAGAAGGAACGACACCACTTGCGCCACCTCGTCGGGCGAACCGACTCGGCCAGTCGGAGTAGTGACGCCGAAATATTGTGTGAGCGTATCTGTTTGGCCGTGAAGCGGCCCGAGTATCGGGGTATCGATGATGCCGGGGCAGACCGCGTTGACCCTGATTCCGTGCGGTGCCAGGTCGGCCGCGGCGCACTTCATCAGCCCGAGGATCCCGTGCTTGCTCGCGCTGTAGGCGGCGCCGCCTGGCACTCCCATGAGGCCGGACGTCGAAGAGGTGAGCACGAGGGCACCGCCACCCCCGTCGATGATCCGACGCGAGCAGGCACGAACGCCCAGGAACGTGCCGCGCAGGTTCACGTTGAGGACTGTGTCCCACTCCTCGAGGCTTGATTCGACGACCGACGCAACCACCTGGATCCCGGCATTCAAGTGGGCGAGGTGCAATGCACCGAACGCTTCAACCGCGGCGGCAGCCATCGCGTCGTTGTCCTCGGGGCGGCTGACGTCCGCGGCGAACGCCACGGCTCTCGCGCCGGAACTCCGGATCGACGCTGCGATTTGCTCCGCGCCCGCGCCATCGATGTCCACACACAGAACGCTGGCCCCACACGCTCCGAGGCGGCTCGCACTCGCGGCACCGAGGCCCGATGCCGCACCCGTGACGAGCGAAACGCGGCCGCTGAGATCAACCAAGGTGTCCTCCTAGTCAGCGATGATCGAGAGTTCTTCGAGCCCGCGAACGAAGAAGCCGCCCCGCAACCGGGGCTCCGCCGTGGTCACGCGGTATTCCGGCGCCCTGCGGAGCACTCCTGCCAACGCATGACGCACTTCGAGACGAGCAACCGCGGCCCCGAGGCAGAAGTGGACGCCGAATGCGAACGCCAGGTGCGGGTTCGGATCGCGACCGAGGTCGAGCCGGTCCGGGGCGCCGAAGGCGCGCTCATCACGATTGGCGCAACCGAGCATCATGACCATCCGATCGTCCGCGGCGAGCTTTTGTCCAGCGAGCTCGGTGTCGTCGACAACCGCCCGGAGGATCCCATTTGCTGGTCCGACGAATCGGGCCAGCTCCTCAATGGCCGTCGGTATCAGCGACGGGTCGCTGACGAGCCGCTTCCGCTGCTCGGGGTCCTCGGACAGGGCATGTAGCGCGTTCCCGATCAGGTTCATCGTGGTCTCTAGCCCACCGAACAGCAGCAACACGCACGACGACAACAGTTCGCTCTCGTTGAGCTCACCGCCGCTGTTGGCTGCGATGAGCCGGCTGACGAGATCGTCTGCGGGCGACTTCCGCCGCTCGTCGATCATGGTCGCGAAGTAGTTTCGGAGGGCATGCCCGGCGGCGACGGCGCGCTCCGCCAGCTCGAGGGTCGCAAGAAACGAGTTGCCGGAAACGAGGTCGTCAGCCCAGCCCGTGAACATTTCGCGGTCGCTGGCCGGCACACCCATCATCGCGGAAATCACTGCACCCGGCAGCGGCTCTGCCAGACCCCTCAGCACGTCGAACTCCTGCCCCCGCTCGAGTGGCTCGAGGAGCTCGTCGACCAACTCGATGACACGTGCGTCGAGGTTGGCCACCGCGCGTACGGTGAAGGCGCTTCGCACCGGGCCACGCAATCGTGAGTGGTCGGGAGGATCAGCACTGGCCATGCTGTCGAGCAGGAAAGCCTCGGCCACTCGACCGATGTCCCTGTTCGCCTTCGACGAGAACCGCGCCGAATCCCGGAGCGCCTCCATGGTTGGCGCGTGCCAGGCTGTCATCCACATGCCGAGGGGCTCGTTCCAGACGACTGGCCCTTCGGCGCGGATGGCTGCGAAGGCGGCGTCGGGATCGGCCTGGACCTCCGGGCCGAAGAGGTTGATGTCCACGTGGCCTCTCGATGTTGATGACATAATAGTGAGTACTTACTACACGTTACATCGGGGTGTATGTCGCGTCAATTGACAAACACTGGGACCCGCAGGAACGACGCGTGAGATGTGCTGCCAACCGACGCACGATCGTGTCAGCGGGCGACCAGGCAAATTCCGAGGAGGATGAAGTCTTGTCCCTCAACGATGCTGACGGGAATCGGCGTGGCGAGACTGGCCGATCGAGACAGGCCGATATAGTAGAGTGACCGCTAACTCTCGCGGATTGCTGTCTCATCCGCGCTACTTGCAGCTCGGTGACGGCTAGGTCGGGCGTCGCCATGCTCGTTGATTCCCCGGGAGGTTCTCGCTGTGGCCAAGCAGGAAGCACCGAAGCGGCCCCGGCGGCAGCCCGGGGTCGGCCGCGAGCTGATTCTGGCCGCCGCCCACGACGTGTTCAGCGAGCATGGCTACGCACGCGCGACCACTCGCGAGATCGCCGAACGTGCTGGGGTGGCCGAACCCTTGCTCTTCCGTTACTTCGGGTCGAAGGCTGCTTTGTTCAACGAGGTCGTGTTCGGACCCATGCGCGCGTTCATGCTCGAGTGGGAGAAGTTCGACGCCAAGGCGGGGGATGAGTACGACGTCGAGGCGCTTGCGAAGCGCTTCGCAGGCGGGTTCTACGACCTGCTGAGGGCGAACCGTGGCCTGATGATCACCTATTTCGCAACGCAGGTGTTCGAGCCCGAAGTACTCGCCGAACCCGGAGACCTCCCAACGTTCCTCGAGGTGATCGGGTTGATGGACCGGGCAACGGAGATCCGAACCCGGACCGACAAGCAGGGCCGCCGGATAAAGGCGACTGCGAAGAGTCGTGTGCACGAACGCATCAACATCGGCTCGGTGATCGCCGCCGCGCTGTTCGACGACCTGCTCTTCGCGGCGTTACCGACCCGACCAACCCGCAACCAGGTCGTAAATGAGTTGGGGCGGATCGCCACGGTGAGTCTCCCAACGGTATCGAGCTAACGGTCATTGACTGACGCCTGGTACGTTTCGGTGCGGCCAGCGGCTCATGCACTCACTCGATCACCGAATTGCGGACAGTATTCGGTCACGGACATGGCGAGAAATCGGTTCGCGGCGTTCACGTCGACGCTCCCGTATCGCATGATGCGCTCCACCACTTGGCCGGGATCCCTAGTGCGGCTGAGGAAGTAGCAGGCGGAACGGCCCATGCTGATCAGGTTGTCGGTATCGATAACGAAGCCGAGGGCCTTGGCTTCGCGGACGAAGCTCGCATCGTCTGCGTGTGCCGCCGGTGCTCCCAGCAGCAGCAGCAGTAGTGCCACGCTCGCCATGGCGCAGCCGATTGTGTCGGCAAGTTTTCGCATTCGGACTCCCTCGGGCGGGTGGCTGCGAACGTGTCGGGTTCGGTTCATTGCGGGCACAGGTAGATGAACGCCAATTGGGTGATGGCGGGAGACTCGAGTGTCGCCGCTTGCCCGACGAGCGCCTGGTCGCGCTGACGACAGACATTCCGACCACGGTTCAAGAGGTCTCCGTCGCTGCGGAAGGCGATGGGGTCGTGGCTGAGCGGCAACACGCGGTGCAGTCGTTCGAGATACTGAAGTTCTGCGGGGCTCAACGGAGTCAGCGGTTCGGCCTGCGCGGGCTGTGCGACGGCGAAGGACACGCCGATGGCCAGCAACGACGCCAGTAACCATTTGGGGATGCGCACATCGATCTCCTCCCAGCAGATGTTGATCTCCCTGGTCCACTTCTCGGAGACCTCGCTTGACCGCCATCGTTCGTCACGGCGGGCTCAGCCAGGTCCCAGTGGGCGTGACGAAGAACTTGAAAGGACCACGCGAGCAATAGGTGCTGGCATCGGCCATGGTCGCGCATCTCGTCCCGTTGTACTCGATGTAGCTGCGCGGGGGTAGCTCCCGCTCCGCGCGTCCCAGGGGGAACTGGACTCCCAGCAGCCAGTCATAGCGCGTGACGATGTTTCCATTGACCCAACCGATGTTGGTCGTACCCGGCGGCGCACCCGTGATGTCACCGGTGCAGCCGAAGCTTCCCCGGTCCCAGATGCCGCAATTCAGTCCCCTGGGCGTCGAAAACCACACGCCGCCAGCACTAGCGGTGAAATAGTCGTCGTAGCGCACCAGGTCATACGACCTAAGGATGAGATTGGTATCTGGGTACGGCGGGGGCGTCGGGCCAGGAGCCGGCGGTACCGAATGCCCGTCGGGGGACGTCGTCAGCGCCAGCCCGATAGCGAGAGCAGTAGCCGCGATCAGGTGAGCCGATCGTATGAGTCCACGCACGTCAGTCAACCCGTTCCAGAACGCTTTTCGTTGAACCTCGGTCATGGCAAGTTCCCCGGCGATGATTCGTTCTCGGCCCGGTGCGGCACGCTGCCGTAGCACGTCGCGTTTCCGACGTCGAGGATGCTCTCACAAAGGATTTGGCCGTCGCGCGAAATCCGCACCGTCACGAACTTGCCCAGCAGAACCCGACCGACGGTCGCGGCCGTCCGAAAGTTCGGGCGCGAATCCGCACGCAGTTCTGCACCGTTAGCCGTTGGGCTCGTCGCATCGACGACGGGCACGGTCAGCGTCCAGGGCAGCGATACGTCTTGCAGCAGATGCTTGCCCGAGGAGTCGCGGTATTCGACGCCAGCCAACCCGGCCACCGAATCGGAGAAGATCTCGTAGGTCACCATGTCCTCCGCTTGCGCCGCTGGTGCCTGAAGCAGGGCCGCAATGCCGATGACCACGGGGATGGCCATCGATGGGATTCGGGTCATGGACTCCTCCTGGATGAACGAGTGGGTGGCAACCGCGTCGACATGAACCGGATCGCGCCTAGGCGGCCAGTACCAATGCGGTCAGGATCATGTCCTTGGAGGCGTTGTGCACGGAGCTCACCCCGTAATCGAGGTACGAGCAGTCCGGGATGTTGAGATAGCCTTGCAGCAGAAGCGCTTTGATCGAATCGGCGGAGGTGCTCCCGGCGCCGACGAGTATCGCCGACGTGGTGCCCTCGTAGCCGAGATCCTTCAGTAGCGGCGTCGCATCGGGCACCGGTATGGCGCGCGAGTCGTGATTGAGCCACTTGTCGTTCGAGTCGTTGACCTCGTCGGCGGCCTGCTGCACTATCGGGTTGGCCCGCAATGGTCCACAGGACACTGCCCGCGCTGCCATCACCGCAGCGGTAAGGCTGTCGGTCGAGTCCGCGGTAGCGGGGGGCACCGCGGACACGCTCGCAGCCATCAAGGCCAGTACGGCCACCCACGACGCGCGCTGGACACTGCGGTGCAGCGCGAGATGCGCGCGGAGGCGGGTCGGGCCCACGAGTCGCCGTATCATCGTCTTCTCCTAATCGCACACGTGCGAGCGGTGGATGTCGCTGCCCCAGCGCTGCGCCTTCTGGACCGACGGGGCGGTGAACCAGTCTGGCTGATGGGCCAGGATTCCGTTGTTGACGTTGAACAGCTGCTCCCACAGCTTGTAGAAGGCTTCACCCTCGTAGATGGGAAAGTAGTTGTCGCCAAACGGGTTCTGGGCCTGAGTCAAGGCCTGCGCGCGCGGCGTCAGGAAGTCGACGGCCTGAGCGATGTTTCCGGTGACGATGTCGACTTGCTGTTGGATGTCGTCCCGGGCGTAGTCGTAATCGTTGCCGTCGGGGCCGATTCGGTTGAATTGCAGGCGAGCGATCTGCGCCCTCAGGGTGGGATAATCGGCGTTGTACCACTGACACATTTCGCGCATCGAGGTGATGTCGGCGTCGGTGACCTGGTTCCGCGTTTGATCGTATGGAAAAGGGAACTTCGGCTGCCAATTCGATGCGGTTGGCGTTATCACCGGCAGGGGGCGGATCAGGTCGCTGTCCGACGGCGGATCGGGCGGTGATGGTGGGTCGCCAGGGCCGGCGCTGGCCGACGGACCGGTGAAGATGGCCAGCACAGCCAGGGCCACTACGAAGGATGCGGCGCCCCGTTCCGCGCTGAGCTTCCGGGTCATTTGGACTCCAGCGCCGACCCGATTCCGCCGACATCGGTGATCAACCAATTGTTGTTGCTGTCGATCGTGGTGCTGTAGGTCGCCGTGGATTGCAGCGGGTCGGGTGCCTGGATGGTCTTCGTGTCGACGCTGACGAAACAGTCGACGACGTAGATGCCGCCCGTGTTCGACCGAACCTTGGCTACGAGCGGTCGCGCGCTCGAACTCCATTGCAATGGAACCAGAACCTGTTCCATCGACGTACCCGCCGCGGTCAACTTGTTGTTCAGTTCCGGGCTGGTTCCTTGGACGAGTTTGACCTTCCAGGTCTGGAGGTCCTTGTAGTCCATCGTCGCAGCGTTCACCGCGTAGTCGAGGGCGATCTTCTCCGCGTGCGAGCCATTGGCCAATTGCGTTGCCTGGGCGTGTGATTGATCGCGGGCGCCGATGTATAGCCACCCCAACGCGGCGACCGCCACGATCAGCAACGCCATCACCACACCGATTACCAGGCTACGGAGACTGAGCGAAACCGAACGCGGCTGGCCACCCGGCCTGGTGTCTGCGGGCGCATCCTTCGGCTCAGCCGGCGTCGTCTCGGACGCCGCCGTGGCGGCGTCGCGAATGTCCGTTTTCTGTTCTTTGAACCCGTTGATGGTCATGGTCTTTCCTTTCGTCGGATTACTTCCTTGTCGAACAAGCGATCACCTGCCCGGCGTCACGGCGTGACACGCAATGTGATGGTTCCGTCAGCCGGTACGACCTGAAGAAAGTTGTCCAGTAGCTGACCGGTGTCGAAGTTCATCAACGATGCGGCGATGGCGTTGAGTTTCGGCTGGAAGGCCTCGCCCAGAACTTTGAGGTCGCCGCCCCGGTCGTCGAGGAGATTCTGGATTCGCGCAACGAGCTTGTTCAGGTTCGAGACGTTGGCCGGTTCACCGCGATGCATGATGATCGGGATGTGCTTGAAGAAGTCTTGAATGCCTCTGCCGATCTCTCGCACCTGGGGTGTGAGGCTGGTCAGAATGGGATTGACCCATTCGGCATTCGCGAGCAGCGTCTGGAAGTTACCAAGGAGAAGGCGCCCGTGACCGTTCATCTCGTGGACGGTGTTGTTGAGCAGAATGCTCGCGCGCGACAGGTTCGGAAGGACGGTGGTCGGATCTGGAAGCGCGGTATCGGCTTCGCTGATGACGCGCGTGAGGGCGCCGGGGTCCATCTGATCGAGCACTCGGGTGATGCTCGTCGCCAACTCCGAGATCGACGGTGGCTGTACCACCCGCTCGGTGGAGATCCGCTGACCGTTGTGCAGTACTGGTCCGCCGTCGCTCTCAGGTACCAGGCCGACGTAGGACTCCCCCAGTGCTGACAGATTCTCGAGCCGCACCTCGGTGTCGACCGGAATCCGGTACTGGCCTTCGACGTAGAAGTCGACGGTCGCCGCCTGAATGGAGGCGCTGGTACCGGTCACCTTGCCGACCGGTACACCACGGAGCAGCACATTCGACCCGACGACGAGTCCGTTGGTGTCCGGGACGTTCATGGACAGGTTGGTTCGGTCAGCCGGTGGATTGACACGCAGCCCGAGCATGGCGAAGTAGCCGAGAACGAAGGCGATGATTGCGCCGAATGCCAGGAAGGAAACCCCGTCGCGCAATCTCAAGGCATGTCTCATGGCATTGCTCCCAGTATCTGCAGCACCTGTTGCACGTTGCCCGACAATTCCCGTCCGTCGGGTCCGACTATCGAGGTGATGTTGATCGCCGGATACTTGTCCTCGGGCAGGAAGAAGTCGGTGAACAGACGCCGGTACCTAGGTATCTCCTGTTCGACGACCACCTTCGACTGCTGAAGCGCGCCAACGGAATCGGCCAGCGAGTTCAGGAACGGCACTAGCCAGTATCCACCGGACGCGATGCTTCCGACGCTGGGAAGCAGGACGGCCACGTAGTTGGCAATCGCGATGAAGCGGTCGATGTTGACCTGACCGTACGGCGAGAGCTGGTAGTCCAACTGGGGGATGTGGGCACTCAGGGTTGCAGCCGTTCGAGACACTCCGTCGAGCAATTCGTCGACCGTGTTGATGTTCACCGACAATGCCGAGAGGTTTGCATCCACCTGAGTTGTCAGCCTTCGCACCTCGTCACTGGCCGGTATCACGCGATTGAGGCGGATGATCGTGTTCTGCGCCCGTTGGATGGACCCACTGGACACGAAGTTCGCGAGGCTGGCGATCGTGTCCTCCAGCTGTGGCGGAGACGTCGTTTGGGCAAGGGGTACCGCCGCGCCAGGAGCCAGCGGGGGTGCGGGCGGACCTCCACCCTGGGGGCGCTCGAGCGCGACGTAGATGTCGCCCAAGACCGTCGCCTGTTGCAGGACCGCATGGATGTTGGACGGGATGACGACGTCGTGACCCACGCGTGCGGTGACGTCGACGTCACCGGGGGTCAGCGTCACCTTGGAGACGACTCCGACGGTCACTCCGTCCAGCACCACTTTTGCGCGTTCGGGCAGGTTGAGCACGCTGTCGAACTTCATCACGACGTCGTAGCCGTCGCTGTAGGACGGGCCGGGCTGAGGAATTGCGTTGATGTTGATGGATGCGCACGACGTGAGCACGACAGCCCCCGTTACCGCGACGGCGCCCACGATCGGCCGGATTCGCCGCGTCATTTGCTCGCCTGCGTCATGACGTACTGGAGCAGGGCGACGTCAACCGCATAGGGCGTTCCCTGGACGTTCGCGCAACTACCCGGTACCGAGGCGTTCATGATGTTGCACTGCAGCACCCCATCGGGAGTACGGAGGCGGTAGAGCGGCGGGCGGTATCGAAGACTGCCGAATTCGTGGTTGTTGACGATGTTCGCGATTCCGTTGATGTACCGGGGCACCGCATTCAAGATGCTCGCGTAGAACGGGGCGCGGGGAGTCAGCTTCCTGATGACGACTGACACCGCGTCGAGCAACTGTTGAATCTGCGGACCGAGTTGGGTCTCGAGGTCGGAAGCCAAGGTGAGGATCGGAACAATTCCCTCGAACGCATCGTCGGCCCCCCAAGCTGTCGCTGCGATATCCGGTGCAATATGGTCCACATCGGAGAACACGCCCTTGAGAGTCGGCTCGAGGTCGGCCAGCGTAGTCGTGAGCTGGCCGAGGTTGGTCGTGATGGAGCCCAGATCGCCAATGGCCTGATCGGGTGAATCGAGGACTGACGCCGTGGTGGTCAGCAGCTTGTTGGCACCCGCTCCCTGGTTGCGAAGCGCTTGATCCGCGCCCTGGAGCACGCCGGCGATGTTCGTCGACCCCTCCGGACTGATCGAGTTGACGAAGTTGGTCGACGCGCCGATCACTTGGGAAAGACTCTTCGGGGTCAACGACCGGTCTGGTGGAATGCACCCTCCGGCCGACAGTTTGGGGCCTGCGTCGTAGTTGCCGACGAGTTCCAGCGACCGGTCGGCGAGGATCGACGTCGACCTGATGACGGCCTTGACGTCCGCGGGCAGAGGCCGGTGCTCATCGACGCTGAATTCGAGACGGACGGACTGCGCCGACGGGGTGATGGAAGATACCTTGCCGATTTCGTAACCCATCTGGGTGACCGGGTTGTTGACGTACAACCCGACGCTGTCGGGCATGATCGCGCAGTACTGAGCGGCCTGTTTGGTGCTGAATGGCGCCCACGAGCCACACAGCAACATCGCGGCTATGGCGAGCGATACGACTGTCACTCGCCGGGCCCGGTGCGAACGGCTGCGGACCATCAGCAGGAACTCCCTGGCATCGGCATGCAGATGTCGGTGGCCAAGAGTGCCGGACTGGCATTCTGTGCGTCGAGGATTCGGTCGAACAAATTCTGCGTCCGCTTGAGGGCCCGGATGGTCAGCCCGTTGCGTTCCACGAACAGCCGACCCTTATCCAGGTAATCACGCACTTCCTCGATGAATTGGACGCGGTGGGCTTCGTAGAAATCGCCAACGGTCTTGAGTTGCATGAGCACCGTGCCCAGCCCGCCCAGCATGTTCGACAATCCCCCGTTGTAGAGCACCAGCGTCTGGGTCAAGATCGACACTTTTCTGATCAGCTGATCGAACTTGTCACGGTAGTTCGAGAGGGCCTGAATGTATTCGTCGGACATGTTCAGGATGTTGGTCACCTGGCCCCGCTGCCTATCCACCGTCGACATGAGTGCATTGCCGGCGTTGATGACTGTCGAGACGACTTCAACGTTCACACCCGAGAGACCCTGCTGAATCTGATTGAGGGATTCATTCACCGGGGCCGTATTCACGTTCTCGGTGATTTTGGTGGTGTCGGTGAGCGTCCCGATGAGGCTGTACGGCATGGTCACCCGCGCGAGCGGAATGGCGTTGGCGCCCAATGGAGTATCGCCGATCGACACGACGTTCACGTAGTACCCGCCGACCACGGTGAGCATCCGGACGTCGATCTGCGACCGGTCACCGACGAAGGCGTCGTCGTCGACGAGTGCCGTCACCTTGACCTGATGGGGCTCGAGTGAGAGTTCGTCGACCTTGCCCACCGCGATACCCGCCATCCGCACCTCGTCACCGACGCGGATCGATGCCGCGTCGTCGGTGTAGAAGGAGACGACCTTGGACTGGCCCGGCGGATGGTAGTAGACGTAGGCCAGCACGAGCGCCACGACGACCGTGAAGACGATCGCGCCAGCACCCCGGGTGACCGGATTGCGCAGAGCATTCATCGATTTCAGCGATTGCATAGCACTACTCGCTGACCGTTCAGCAGCACGTCCATCGTCTCGGGGAGTTGAAAGCGACCGCGCGAGCACGGCTCGACCGTGTCGTCGTTCTCACCCGGTGGTTGAATGTTCTCGTTGATTACCGGCACCAACTTGAAGGCGTCGAAGAAGTTGTCGAGGTTGCTGAACGCGCGGTCCAGCGCGTTATCGATGTTGATTCCAGGCTTGAGCCCGGCATTGTTCAACAGTCGTACTACCGGACCGAAGAAATCCCCTCCGAAGAAGAAATCCTTACGGAACTCGTCCAAGATCGTGAGCGCGGCGTCCACCGGCTGGTTCAACACGTCGATGATGTGGATGAACTGCTTCGACTTACTCTCGATCGCGTCAGCCACCTTGGACAGATTCGCCATCAGCGTCGCCACCACATCTTGGCGGTCGGACACGAACTCGGTCAGCCTGCGCACACTCTCGAGGAGCGGCGCCAATCCGCCGCCGTCTCCCGTCAGGAAGGACGCCGCGTTGGCGGTGAAGGTGTTTATCTCTTCTGGACTTAGGGTCACCAGCACGGGTTGGAGCCCATTGAACAGGGCAGTCACGTCGAAGGAGGGCTGGGTCATCGACGTGGGAACCTGCGTAACCAGATCTGCCGCCGCGTACCCCTCGGCGGCGTCCGTAACGTCCACGTAGCGCACACCCGTCAGGGCTTGGAACTTGATGGCGAGCCTCGATATGGCGAGGATGCCGTATCGCTGGTCGAGGGTGAACTTGACCTGCGCAACGTTCTGTCCGTCGTGCCGAGCAAGGTCGACGGATTCGACCTTGCCGACACGCACTCCGCGCACCCGCACGTCGCCGTCCGGATGAAGTCCGGACGCGTCGGTGAACTCGGCGGTGTACGTCCGCGTGTTGATCGCCACCGGGTTGGTCAGGGTGTTGGACAGCAAGATGAAGAGCACGACTGCAACCGCGACACTGAGACCAACTCGCCACAATAGGGCCAAGGGCTTCATTCCGGGCCTCCCACGACAATTCCGAGAGGTGCCGCCACCCCGGGCAGGCTGTCCAGGAGAATTCGGACCGAAATTGCGCGCTGATCGCCATTGCCCGCATAGAGCTCTTCGAATCGAGATCGCAATTCAGCAAGTTTCTGTGCAATGTCCTGAGGCCTCAATAGGGGCGGCGTTACGTCGGTGAGCGCCTTGATCCCGGTGATGAGGGGAAACAGGTCATCTACGTGACTGTAGAGAAGCTTGCCTACGGCACCGAAGAGACCATCCGCCGCAAGCTTTATGAACGCGATATCGACGTTTTGGAAGTGTTCCTCGGTTTCGTCGGCCAGGTTCGGTGTTTGCACGCCCTCCAGATACGGGTAATGGGGCTTCGTCACGCTCGTCGACCCTGGAGGGAAGGTCTGCCCCGGGTAATAGCCGTAGTCGGTGATTCGAGTACTGGCTTCGATCGCCGAGTCGGTGTATTCCGGAAATGCCGCGGAAATCGATGAGGTGTTGGCCAGTAGCTGTTCGGTCGGAACGGTTTGTACGTCGGCGAGCGCCCGCGTGACGGTCACGGCGGTCTCGAAGAGTGGGTTGAGCCCGTCGGTGTAGCGGGTCACCCGATCGATGACCTTGATCAGCTGAGGCGTCAGCGAGGCCTCGGAGACGTTCCCGAGCTGGGACAGGAGCTCGGAAAGGGTGAAGTTGCCGTTCGGCACGAGGCTGATCTCGCTGCCATCGCGAAGTTCCTGGCCACCGGAGTTGGGCACCAGGTTGATGCCCGGGACGCCGAAGTAGTTGATCGGCCGGAAATCGATGTTCATGGTGTTCGTGAGGCCTTGCAGGGGCCGCTTCTCCAGGTCCGTGGCCAACCGGACGCCGCCGCCCGCGGTATTGCTGACGTTGGTGACGTGTCCGACCTTGACGCCGTGGAGAACGACGGCCGTCCCTGCCACGACGCCCTGCCCCACGTACGGCGTGGTGATCGCGATGGAGAACTGGTCGTCAGCTCGGCCGCCGAACGGATTCGTGACGACGAAGAACGCGAGCAACGCAACGCACAGCAGTACGGCGGTGCCGGTGGTGGCCAACACCCGTTCCTGGTACTTGGATGACCCTCTCAGCATGGCGGTTCGGCTATCCCTTGAACACGAACTCGGGTGTGAGGCCCCACAACAGCACGGTCGTCGTGAAATCCAAGACCATGATGGTGACCAGACTCGTGCGCACCGCCCGGCCTGACGCCTCACCGACTCCGACCGGCCCACCCGAGGCGAAATAGCCGTAGTAGCAATGGATCAGAGTGGCCGCGATGCAGTAGGTGGTCGCCTTGATCAGCGAGTAGAGGAGATCTATCGGCGTCAGGAACTGGATGAAGTAGTGATCGTAGGTGCCTCCGGGTTCGCCGTTGAACACGACCACCACGGTCTCGAGGATGAAGAACGTCGCCACCAGGGTGAGGAGGTAACCCGGAATGACGCACAGCATCCCGCCGATCAAGCGGGTACCGACGACGAAGGGTATCGGCCGCAGACCCATGGCTTCGACGGCGTCGATCTCCTCCGATATGCGCATGGCCCCGATTTCGGCCGTCATGCGTGTCC
>NZ_JAVRPS010000430.1:0-23998 GCF_032162105.1 Mycobacterium sp.
CGGCCATCATGCCGCCCGCGATCAGCAACAACGACGCGACCACCCAGCACCAGAATGCGGCGGTGACGACACGCGGTCGCTGCTGTGAGGCTGTCATGTCCCGGCCAGCCTACTGTGCTCGATTCCAGGGTCGCTGAGGCTCCAGCCCTCCGGATGTCAGCGAACGAAGAAGGCGTGGGCGTCCTTGCGATGCAACAGGAACACGCCGCCCGCGATCAGCACCGACCCGACAATCGCGGTGACCGCGTAGGTGACCGCCGCCGCGGCGGGCCGGTCCACCGTGAACAGGCTGGTCGCCGCATACACCACCGACGCGATTCCGCCGCCCGTCAACAGCGTGCGCGCCCACCGGTAACCGTGCCGCATCAGAATCAGAAACGTGACCACCACCGCTGACATCACGACCACGAACATCGCAGAGATCGAGTACACGATCATCGGCGGATGATTCGCCCCGCTCACCACAAGGTCGACGACGTATCCGATCACCATCACCGGCAGCGCCGCCATCCACAGCCAGAATCCGGTGTCGACGTCAACGGGCCTGTGCGGCTCGGTCGTCGGCTCGTTGTTCGTCACTTACGCTAACCAACGGCCTACGTCGGCCGCCCAGTACGTCAGCACGATGTCAGCACCGGCGCGGCGGATGCTGGTCAACGTCTCTAGCGCCACCGTCTGCAGATCAATCCAGCCGTTGGCGGCGGCAGCGGTGATCATCGCGTACTCGCCCGAGACCTGGTACGCCGCCACGGGAACCGGCGAGATGTCGGCAGCCGCCCGCACCAGGTCGAGATAGCTCATCGCCGGCTTGACCATCACGATGTCGGCGCCCTCTTCGATGTCCAGCTCGATCTCGTGCACCGCCTCGCGGGCGTTGGCCGCGTCCTGCTGATAGGTGCGCCGATCGCCGCGCAGGCTGGAGGCCACGGCCTCGCGGAACGGACCGTAGAACCCCGATGCGAACTTGGCCGCGTAGGCCAGGATGATCGTGTCGGTGTGACCGGCAGCGTCCAGGCCGTCGCGGATCGCCGCGACCTGGCCGTCCATCATCCCGCTCGGGCCAACCACATCGGCTCCCGATTCTGCTTGCGCCACAGCCAATTCCACATATCGGGCATTGGTGGCGTCATTGTCGACCCGGCCCGACGCGTCCAAAACCCCGCAGTGGCCGTGATCGGTGAACTCGTCGAGGCAGGTGTCGGCCATCAGCACGGTGTCGTCGCCGAGATCCTTGGCCAGTTCGCGCAGCGCGACGTTGAGGATGCCGTCCTCGGCGATGCCTGCCGAACCGGTTGCGTCCTTGTCCTCCTCGCGCGGCACCCCGAACAGCATCAGGCCGCCGACGCCCGCGGTCACCGCGTCGGCGGCAGCCCGGCGCAGCGAGTCACGGGTGTGTTGCACGACGCCGGGCATGGAGGCGATGGCGCGCGGTTCGTCGATGCCGTCGGCGACGAACATCGGCAGCACCAAATGCCTTGGCTCGAGCGAGGTCTGCGCCACTAGCCGGCGCAACGCCGGTGTCGACCGGAGCCGACGGGGTCGATGGCGTGGGAACATCCGGACTCCTTTGAGTGAGTTACCGGCGCCGGCTCTTCTTGCGAGGCGGCGGCAGCGCTCCCTCGGCACGCAGCCGGGCGGCGTGTTCGGCGAGCGCCTCGACAAGCGGGCCTACCGCGGCAATTTCCGGTTGCACATCGACGCGTAGACCGAATTCCGCTGCGGTTTCCGCGGTTTTCGGGCCGATGCATGCAACGATCGTCCGCGCGTGCGGCTTGCCGGCGATGCCGACCAGGTTGCGCACCGTCGAGCTGGAGGTGAAGCAGACGGCGTCGAAGCCACCGGTCTTGATCATCTCGCGCGTCTGCGCGGGCGGCGGCGCCGCACGCACCGTGCGATAGGCGGTGACATCCTCGATTTCCCAGCCGCGTTCGCGCAGACCCTCGGCCAGTGTCTCGGTGGCGATGTCGGCGCGGGGCAGCAGCACCCGGTTCACCGGGTCGAAAATGTCGTCGTAGGGCGGGAACTCATCAAGCAATCCGAGCGACGATTGTTCACCCGACGGCACCAGCTCGGGGTTGATCCCGAAGGCCCGCACGCGGTCGGCAGTGGCCTGCCCGACGCAGGCGATCTTCACGCCCGAGAACGCCCGCGCGTCCAGCCCGAACTCGTTGAACTTCTCCCACACCGCGCGCACGGCGTTGGTGGAGGTGAACACGACCCACTGGAACCGGCCGTCGACCAGACCCTTGACCGCGCGCTCCATCTGCGCGGGGCTGCGCGGCGGCTCGACGGCGATGGTCGGCACCTCGATCGGCAGTGCGCCATGGCTGACCAGCTTGTCGCTCATCTCACCGGCCTGGTCCTTGGTGCGCGGCACCAGCACGGTCCAGCCGTACAGGGCCCGGCTTTCCCACCAGTTCAGCTTGCCGCGGTTGGCGACGGTCTTGCCGATGGTCACCACCAGCGGACCGGCCACCGGGGTCGGTTCGGTGCCGGCGAGCGTCGCCTTGTCGAGCAGCCCGGCCAGCGTGGTCTCCACCGAACGCTGCTGGCAGGTCGTGCCGTTCGCGGTCACGACGGTAGGCGTGGTGTCGGCCAATCCGAACTCGATCAGCGTGCGCGCCGCATCGGGCAAATGAGATGCGGTGGCGTGCAGGATCAACGGGCCGGGCGCGGCGGCCAGCGCCGCCCAGTCCACGTCACCGCGGACATCGGCCACCGTGTGCGCCGATCCCAGCGGCAGCCCCGCATAGGTCGGTACCGCGGTGGTGTCGGGCAAGCCTGGCACGATCTCGAAATTCAGGTGCGTCTTCGCCAGTGCGGTCACTTCGGTGATGACGGCGTCCACCGACAGCGGATCGCCCGCCACCAGCCGGACCACGTCGACGCCGGTGCGTGCCTCGGTCGCCAGCGTCTTGGCGACCTCTGCCGGGTCACCGAGCGCGGGCCGGACGTCGGGGCCACCCGGAATCGTCGGCCCGGTTTCACCGTCCGCGTCCTCGGCCTGCGCCGTGCCGGCGTCGGCCGGTTCCGGGCCCGACGGCGGCGGCAGCTCCGAACCCACGAGGGCCAGCACCGCTTCGGGGACGTCGGGATCGGTGAACACCAGGGCGGCGTTGGCCAGCACCGTGCGGGCCCGAGTCGTCAGCAGCCCGGGGTCACCGGGTCCCGAACCGACGAAGGTGATGCGGCCGAGCTTCGCCTTGCGCCCGCGGCCGCCTCCATGCCCAGTCATCTGTCTCTCCCAGCCTCTGCCAACAGATCGCGTGCCCCCAGCTCGAACAACTCCTCGGCCACCGAGAGCCCCAGCTCTCGTGCCCGATCGGGAGACCCGATGCCGGACGCACGAATCACGTCGGATCCGTCCAGCGTCGCCACGCAGCCGCGCAGCGACAACTCGTCGAAGACACGGCCGTCCTCATCGATGGACTCGACCACCTCGGCGATCGCCCCCACCGGTGCGGAACAACCCGCCTCCAGCTCGGCGAGCAGGGCCCGTTCAGCGGTGACCGCTGCGCGTGTGTCGGCGTCGTCCAACTCCGCCAGCAGCGCGGCGAGCTCGGTGTCGCCTGCGCGGCACTCGACCGCGAGCGCACCTTGGGCCGGCGCTGGCAACATCTGCACCGGCTCCAGAGTCTCGGTGACATCCGCCAGCCGCCCGATGCGGGCCAGTCCCGCACGTGCGACCACGATGCCGTCGAGATCACCGTTGCTAACCCTGTTCAACCTGGTATCAAGGTTGCCTCGTAGGGGGCGGATTTCCAAACCGAGACCCAATGCTCTAAGCTGCGCGACCCGCCGCGGGCTCGACGTGCCGATCACCGAGCCCGCCGGCAACTCTCCGAGCACCATCCCGTCGCGGGCCACCAACGCGTCCCGTGGGTCTTCGCGCGGGGGTATTGCGGCGATCACGAACCGCGGGTCTGGCGCCGTCGGCAAATCCTTGTGCGAGTGCACGGCCATGTCGACGCTGTGGTCGTGGATGGCCTCACGCAGCGCCGCTGTGAACACGCCAACGCCGATGTCGGCAATCGGACCGGTCGACCGGTCACCTTCGGTGGAGATGATGACAAGCTCAGCGGCGTGCCCCTTGGCCGCGAGGGCGTCCTTGACGGCACCAGCCTGCGTTTTCGCCAACAGGCTGCCTCGAGTGCCTATCCGGATTACTTCTCTCAAGCGCTACTCGGTTTTATCGAGATCTGTTGTCACCAAAGGCAGTTCGCCCGCAGCGACGGCGTCGACGGCCTGCTGGTCGAGCTCGAACAACTCGCGCAGAGCCTCCGCATAGCTGTCCCCGCCTGGCGCGCTGGCCAGCTGTTTGACCCGCACTGTCGGCGCGTGCAGCAGCTTGTCGACGACGCGTCGTACCGTCTTGGCGACCTCGTCGCGGTGCGCGGCGTCCAGCTCCGGCAGCCGGTTGTCCAGCCGCAGCAACTCGGCCTCCACAACGTTGGCGGCCCGCTGACGGAGCGCGGTGACGGTCGGGGTGACCTCGGCCATCCGCTGTCCGGCCAGGTAGTTGGCAACCTCTGCGGCGACGATCGCGCGGGCGGCCTCGGCATCGGAGGCCGCGGCGCGGGCCGACGGCTCGCGCTGGATCCGGTCCATGTCGACCACGTACACGCCCGGAAGGCCGGCGACCGCGGGGTCGACGTCGCGGGGCATGCCGAGATCGCAGATCACCAGCTGCCGAGGCCCCGACCGGCCCATCAGGCCACGGTGAGCGTCAGCAAGGGAGACCACTGGGCGCACCGCGCCGGTACAGGAGACCACCACGTCGGCGTCGGCCAGGACGCCGGCGATGTGGTCGAGCGGATAGGCGTCGGCCTCGATTCCCTGCTCGCGGATGCTGTGCGCGAGCCTGCGAGCCCGGGGCAGCGACCGGTTCACCACGTGGATGCGGTCGATACCCTCTCGGATCAGGTGCCTGGCAGCCAGCGCACCCATCGAGCCTGCGCCGACGACGACCGCGGCGCGGCCTGCTAAGCCGCCCAGCTTGCTGTCCGCCATGCCAAGCGCCACCGACACCACCGAGGCGCCCGCGGAGTCGATGCCGGTCTCGGAATGCACGCGCTTGCCGACCGACAGCGCGCGTTGGGACAGCTCGTGCAGGGTGCGGCCGACGGTGTGGTTGGCCTCGGCGGCGGCGTAGGCGCGGCGGACCTGGCCGAGCACCTGCTGCTCGCCGATGACCGCCGAGTCAAGGCCGCTGGCGACCGCGAAGAGATGCTCGACGGCCGCCTCCGCGTACCGCACGTATGCGTACTTCGTCAGGTCGTTCAGTGACATGCCGGAGTGTTCGGAGAGCACCTGGCCGATCACCGAGAGGCCACCGTGGAACGCCTCGACGACGGCGTAGACCTCGACGCGGTTGCAGGTGGACAGCACCATCGCCTCGGTCACCAAGGACGACTGCAGCACCTGGTCGACGATCTTGGCCTGATCGGACTCGTCGGTGCTCAATTGCTCGAGCACCGACACCGGCGCGCTGCGGTGCGAAACCCCGAAAAGCAACACGCTCACGGCTGCATCACCACGTCATCCACGGTAGTCGTTTACCAGCTGGGCTACCAAATTTGCTCGATCCGTCAGCCCCTGGCCAGATCCGCCCGCAGCCGGGACTCGTCGACCTCCCAGTAACTGTGTTCCGCGCCGTCCAACAGCACCACGGGAAGCCGGTCGCCGAACTCGGCTCGCAGCGCGGAATCCCCTGCCGCGGCGACGGCGTCGACATCGGTGACGGTCAGCTCGAAGCCCAGCTCGTCGGCCAACGTGGCGAGCCGCGTCGCGGCGCCCGAGCAGATCGTGCAGCCCTCACGTGTGAGCAATTCCACCCGCCGCTTCACTAGGCAAGTATCGCTACCCGGGTGACTTACTGTTAATTCGTGTCCGAAACCGGGGGAGCCGACGTCGAGGGGGCACTCCCCTCGCAAGCTGGGGGCCCTCCCGCGCGAAACGCAGGGGGAGCCGCCCTAAGCGAGCTCGCGGGCGAGGCCAGTGCCGAGGCCGCTGTCGCCGAGCTAGAGGCCGTCACCGCCGGGCCTCCCCCACCACCGGATCTGACCGCCGCGGCATTCTTCGACGTCGACAACACCCTGGTGCACGGCTCGTCGCTGGTGCACTTCGCCCGCGGCCTGGCCGCCCGCAAGTACTTCACCTACGGCGACTTGGGCCGATTCGTTTACGCGCAGGCTAAGTTTCAGCTCACCGGGCGGGAGAACAGCGACGACGTGGCTGCGGGCAGGCGCAAGGCGCTGGCGTTCATCGAGGGCCGCTCCACCGCGGAGCTGGTGGCTCTCGGCGAGGAGATCTACGACGAGATCATCGCCGACAAGATCTGGCCGGGTACCCGCGCGCTGGCGCAGATGCACCTCGACGCCGGGCAGCAGGTGTGGCTCGTCACCGCAACGCCCTACGAGCTGGCCGCCACGATCGCCACCCGGCTCGGGCTGACCGGTGCGCTCGGCACGGTTGCCGAGTCGATCGACGGGGTGTTCACCGGCCGGCTGGTCGGCGACATCCTGCACGGCAGCGGCAAGGCGCATGCGGTGCGGTCGCTGGCCATCCGCGAAGGGCTGAATCTGCGCCGCTGCACCGCCTACTCCGACAGCTTCAACGACGTGCCGATGCTGTCTCTGGTCGGCACGGCCGTCGCGATCAACCCCGATGCCGACCTGCGCGACGTGGCCCGCGAGCGTGGTTGGGAGATCCGCGATTTCCGGACTGCCCGCAAGGCGGCCCGGATCGGCGTGCCGTCGGCGCTCGCGCTCGGCGCGGCAGGCGGGGCACTGGCGGCGATCGTTTCGCGACGGCAAGGGGGCGCCTGAGCGGCGGGGCCCGCGCCGCGACAAAGGCGCCTGAGCGGCGGGGCCCGCGCCGCGACAAACGTGCGCGGAAAAGTCGCTGATAGGCTCGCGCCGCAAACACGTGGAGGGAAGAACAACCACCATGGGCATCGCTGACGACATCATCGGAACCCACTACCGCTACCCGGACTACTTCGAAGTCGACCGGGAAAAGATCCGTGAGTTCGCCCGAGCCGTCAAGGACGAGCACCCGGCCCACTACACGGAGGCGGCCGCCAAGGAGTGCGGGTACGACGCCATCGTGGCGTCGCTGACGTTTCTGGCAGTGGCAGGCCGACGCGTGCAGCTGGAGATCTTCAACCACTTCGACGTGCCGGTCAACATGGAACGGGTGCTGCACCGCGATCAGAAGCTGATCTTCCACCGGCCGATCCTGGCGGGCGACAAGCTGTTCTTCGACTCCTACCTCGATTCGGTGATCGAGTCGCACGGCGCGGTTATCAGCGAGATCCGCGGCGAGGTGACCGACGCCGACGGTAAGCCGGTGATCACCAGCGTCGTCACCGTGCTTGGCGAGGCCGACTCACCGGACGAGGCCGACGAGGTGTCGGCGAGGATCGCCGCCCGACGCGACGAGGCCATCGCGAAAATGGTTGCTGGGCAAAGTTCGATAAAGAGCTGAGCCTCAGCCGAGGAACATGTTCCTGCGGTTTGCCAGCAGCTGATACAGCGTCTGCTGGATGGTCTCGCGCACCTGGTCGGTCACCTCGAAGGTGACCATCGGATCGTCGGCAGCCGACTCGTCGTAGTCGTCGGTAGAGATCGGCTCGCCGAACTGGATGTGCCACTTGGACGGCAGCGGCACCATTCCGGCAGGCCCGGCCAACGGGAACAGCGGGGTGATCGGGAAGTACGGCAACCCGAACAGCCGGGCCAGCAGCTTGACGTCGGCGATCATCGGGTAGATCTCCTCGGAGCCGACGATCGAGCACGGCACGATCGGCGCCTTGGTCCGCAGTGCGGCCGAGACGAAGCCGCCGCGGCCGAAGCGCTGCAGCTTGTAGCGATCCTTGAAGTGCTTGCCCAACCCCTTGTAGCCCTCGGGGAAGACGGCGGTCAGCTCGCCGGCGGCCAGCAGCCGGTGAGCGTCGGCCGTGCACGCCATCGTGTGGCCGGCCTTGCGCGCGGCATGACCGACCATCGGCATGTCGAAGACCATGTCCGCGGCCAGCAGGCGTAGGTCCCGGTGCGTCGGGTGCTTGTCGTGCACCGCCACCGCAGTCATCAGTCCGTCGAACGGCAGCACGCCCGCGTGGTTGGCGACCACCAGCGCCGCGCCGGACGTCGGCAGATTTTCAATCCCGCTGACCTCAACCCGGAACCACGACTTGAAAAGCACACGCAGCAAAGGCAAAAAGATTGCGTTGTTGAGGTGCGAGTCGAACCCGAACTCGTCGACGGTGTAGTCACCCATCATCCGTTTACGGACGAATTCGGCGACCGCGGCGATCCGCTTGGCGCCTACGGACGGCGTGTCCTCGGCGGGCGCGGTGCCCGTGACGGCGCCGCGCCGCTGGTCGATCTCACGCACGACCGCGGCGATCTGCTCGGCAGAAGCACGCCCGCCGGGATCCGAAAGCAGCGAAGGATGTCGGCGTGAGCTGTCGGCGCGCGCCGCGGCGGCGCGCCGCTGAGCCGACGTTCGACCCGAATTTGAGTGCAGCGGAATGACTTTAGCTTTGGACTCGCCCGCCACGTTATTACCTTCTCCCCACCCGATTTGAGAATGTTGTTCTAGCGTCCCCAGCGTTGCGCCACAGAAACGGCGCGACTCTCCATTGAGCGTACCCACCGAGGGTCGATGATCGGAGTCAATCCGCGACCTCGGACGTAATCGTCAAAAGCTTCCGCGGTCGTCCACTTCGGGCTGTAGCCAAGGTCGTTTCGCATCCGTGATGTATCCATCACCCGGCCGTAACTCAAGTAGTCAAGCTGCTCGCGATCGAGTTCAGTGTAGCGAGTTGCGCGCCTTAGCGAATCCACAGCCCATAGCGCCGAGCGCGGCACCGGCAGCGGAAGCCGCCCCGAGCGTCGGATGGCCTGACTCATCATTATGATGCCGGGCGCCCCGACGTTGAACGTGCCCGCCTTGCCTGCCATCGTCGCGCGATCCAGCACACCGAGCGCGTCCTGCTCGTGCAGCAGCTGCAGCCGCGCATCGTGACCGACCACCGTCGGCACCACCGGACCGGCCAGGTACCGCGACAGCGCGGTGTCCATCGCGGGGCCGATCATGTTGGCCAGCCGGAGGATGGTGACCGCGATATCGGGCCTGCGCCTGCCCACCCCGCGGGCGTAGCCCTCGATGTCGATGCTGTCGCGGGCGAACCCCTCGCCCGGCGGCCTGCGTGCGCTGGTGTCCTCGGTGAACAGCACCGGGTCGCGGGAGCAGGAGCCGTACACCTCTGACGTCGACTTGAGGATGACGCGGCGCACCGACGGTGCCTTCTGGCAGGCCGCGAACAACTGGATCGCGCCCATCACGTTGAGTTCCTTGAGCGTTGCGCGCCCGCCCGAGCGCGGAGCGTAGGAGGCCGCAGCGGCGTGCACCACGGTGTCGACATCGCCGTTGCGGATGACCTTGGCGATGAATGGGTTGCGAATGTCGGCGCGCACGAACTCTGCGCGCCCCATCCGTCGCAGCAGGTCCTTGCTCGGCGCGATCGCGTCGACCGCGATCACGTGGTTGATCAACGGGTTCTGCGCGAGCCGGGCGGTCAGATATCCGCCAAGGAACCGGCATGCGCCCGTGACCAGGACGACCTTCGGATAGTGGACGGTGTCGCGGGAGTCGGACCCGCTCGATTGGCCCCCGGAATCCATTCGGACAGCCTAACGGCCGAATGGGAAAGCTACTTGCCGAGCTTTCTGCGCTGCACTCGCGTGCGACGAAGCAGCTTGCGGTGCTTCTTTTTCGACATGCGCTTGCGCCGCTTCTTGATGACTGAACCCATGAACTCCGCTACCTACGACTTTCGGGGCCTTTCCGGGCCTCTTGACCCGCATACCTTACCCGGGGGGCCTAGGTAAACGGAAAACGCGCTCTTGCGCCAACGCTGAAGTCCCGGTGTGGCGCATGCCGACATTTTGGCCGGGATTGCGCCGTGACGTTGCGGTCGCGAGAAAGTTTCCCGCTAGCCCGCGTCGAAGTACGAGCTCTCCAACATGTCGTGGACAGCCTTGGCGTGCACCCGGAATGAGCGCCCGACCCGGACGGCGGGCAATTCGCCGTTGTGCACCAACCGATACACGGTCATCTTGCTGACCCGCATCAGGCTCGCCACTTCGGCGACTGTCAGAAATTGAGCTCGTGGCGGTTGACCATCGGTCGGGCCGGCGTCACGCGCCGCCTTCCCACTAGCCGAATCCCGCGCCGATGGCCCGTTCATAGACGTCATCGCAACCCAATCCATCAGGCACGGACAGTCCCAGCGGCTTCCCCACCGCTGGCACCAACCCGTGCTTACATTGGGAGAATAGCGTGGCCAATGGGGTTACTGCGACGGGTGTGGGCTATTCTTTTTGAAATTCATTAATTACTCTGATGTAATTCCGAGCTGCTCAGAGCGCTTTTTTGCGGCTTCGACCGCCTCGGCGACGGCCGCCCGCAAACCGCCCCGTTCGAGTTCCCGCAGCCCAGCGGCGGTGGTACCGCCCGGCGAGGTAACCGTGGCACGCAGTTGCGCGGCGGTGGTGTCCATCGCTGTGCCCATCGCCGCGTCACCCGCCGGCTGAGCCTCGTCAAGGCGTTCCAGCAACATCGCGGCCGAGCCTGCCATCGTTTGCACGACCAAATCGGTCGCCACCGAGCGTGTCAACCCGGCGGCGACGCCGGCGTCGACGAGGGCCTCGACCATCAGGAAGAAGTACGCAGGCCCGGAGCCCGACACCGCGGTGACCGCGTCGAGTTGCGACTCGGGCACCGTCAGCACCCCGCCGACCGCGTCGAAGATCGCAGAGACCTCTTTGAGGTGATCGGCGGTGGCGAATCGGCCGCGCGCCAGCGCGCTGACTCCCCCGCCGACGACGACAGGCGCGTTGGGCATCACCCGGATGACCGGCGATCCGGCCGGCAGCTTGTTTTCGTAGAACCCGGTTGTCACGCCAGCGACAACCGACACGAAAACCTGTTCGGCGGCATCGCTTTCGGCCTTCGCCGCCGCGTCGGCGATTTCGCCGACCACGCTTCCCGCATCGGCGGGCTTAACCGCGACGATCACGTAGGTCGCGGTGTCGACCGCGTCGGAGACCGTCGTCACCAGCACCGAATACGTGTCGGACAGATACTTCGCGCGATCGGGACTCTTCTCGGCGACCACCAGATCCTTGACCTGCCGCCCCGAGCGCAGCAGCCCCGACAGCAGCGCCTCGCCGATACTCCCACCGCCGACGATCGCGATTCTGACCATGCGGGAAAGCATTGCATGCGTCCGACTCTTACTGTGCGGGCGGCACCATCGCCAGTTGACGGCTCTGCACGATGATGCGGCCCTCGCAGTCGACGACGATGTGGTCCTCGTCGAACCAGTCCTGGCCGATCTGCACGGCGGTACACATGACGCGGAGCCACCCGTCGGCAGGCAAGGCCCGTAGATAGGCGGTCAGCTGCACCGTGGGCGCCCAACCGGTGCGGCCGACGGCGAACGTCACCGGCGCCGACACGTCGCCACACAGCAGCGCGAACAGCACGTCCGGCGCGACGCCCTTGGGCCGCACCCAGTACTCGAAGACCGGCGGCCCGCCGTCGGAGCGCGGCCCGAGGGTGTGCAGCGCGGGCCGGATGTCGCACCCGTGGGCCAGATGCACGACGTGTTCCATCGGATGGCCCGGCCCGATCGGCTCGAGACCCGGCGGCGGCTCCGGTGTCATCAGCGGCACCACCGGGTTGAACGACAACAACGGCGGGACGTGGTGCTCGGGGTCGCCAAGGGTCACCGACGCCCGCACTGCCGTTCTCTGCTCTTCGCGCGAGCGCTCATCGCCGACCCGTACGCCCTGTTGCAGCTCGACGTCGACCAGGCTGACGCGGCGCCCCCGCTTGCGCACGGTGGCCACCAGCCGTATCGCCCCGGGATCAGGCGCCCACAGGAAGTTCCCGGTCACCGCGATCGGCTGCACCTCCCCTGAGGAGTGAGCCAGATGGGCCGCCTTCGCGCACAACGCCAGCATGGCGCCGCCGTGCACCTTCTCCCCGATCGTCCAATGCTGGTTGAGCACGCCCTCGAAAACACTCACCGTGTCGTCGGACGACACCGTAGTGAGCCTCATGGCATCGGTGAATAGGGTGGAATCGTCCATCTGGGTCCGTTTCAGCTCAATCTGTTCTTCGCGCAAGCGCTCATCACCGTCATCTGTCCTTCGCGCAAGCGCTCATCACCGCAGCAGGTTCGCGCGGGCGAACTCGAGTGACTCGGTCAGCAGCTCCTCGCGCTCGGTGGCATTGCGCGCCCGCGAGGTGGTGACCTCCAGGATCACATGACCGGAGAAATCGCCTGCGGCCAGCATCTGGCAGATCTCGACCGCGGGCTGGGTGCCGCGACCGGGCACCAGATGCTCGTCGGTCGCCGCGCCACTGCCGTCGCACAGATGCAGGTGCACCAAACCCTCACCCATCCTCTTGGCCATGTCGATGGCGTCGGTGCCCGCCGTGGCCGAATGCGACAGATCGAGCGTGTAGTGCGCGTGCTCGCCATCCAGCGGGTCGTAGGACGGCGCGAACGCGGAGATGGCCACGCCCGGGGTGCCACCGCGCTTGCGCATCCGCTCGATGGACGGGGTGCCGGTGCCGAAGAAGCGGTCGGCGCGGAACGGGAACATGTTCTCCACCGCGACCATCACCGCGCTGCCCGTCTCGAGCTCGGCGACCTGTTCGCCGAACCCCTCGGCGTAGCGACGCTGCCACCGGAACGGCGGATGCACCACCACCGTCTGGGCACCGAGCTGTTCGGCGGCGCGCACGCTGCGCTCCAGCTTGGTGATCGGATTGGCGCCCCAGACGCGTTGGGAGATCAGCAGGCACGGCGCGTGCACCGACAACACAGGCATGTCGTAGCGAGCGGAGATGGCAGCAACAGCATCTACGTCCTGGCTGACCGATTCCGCCCACACCATCAGTTCGACGCCGTCGTAGCCCAGCCGCGCGGCGTACTCGAAGGCCGCCTCGGTCCTCAGCGGATAGACCGAGGCCGTGGAAAGACCGACCTTGATGGCAGGGCGCACTGTTGTCGATTGTGGTGCGTCAGTGCGCCTGCAACAGCGCCAGGGGTCCCAATGTGACCATCGCCCCTACGGCCACCGCGATCAGCGTGCTGCCGATGTCCTCGGTCTTGCGCACCACCCGCACCCCAACCACCAGGCCGAGGATGACCAGCACCGCCAGCACCAGGGCGACGATGCTGTTCCACTTCCACAGCTGGTCGAACGCGATGAACAGACCCGCGCCGAAGGCCACGGCGAGGATGCACTGGCCAACCACCCAGACGCCCCGGAGGAACGACGAACCCCGATCCTCGGGCGCTTCGGCCTCGGTGACGTCGACGTGCCCGTCGTCCTCGCCGAGGTCGATGTCCTCCGGCCCCGGCGCCCGTCCCCGACGGGCCAGGTCGTCGGCCACTGATTGGCCGCCGAACAGGGTGTCCGAGTTCGACCGCAGGTAGGACGGCCGACGGGACGGTGCCTCCGCCTCCGCCGGTGCGGCATCGAAGGAGGCGGCGACGTCGTCGGCTTCGTCGACGTCATCGACGTCATCGACGTCGAGCATGCTCAGGTGGTCGTCGGACTCGTCGTCGTCGTCGACGAGGGGGTCCGGGCTCATCTGCTCGGCGCCACCGGCAGACGCGGAGAATCCGGTGCGCGGGGCGACCTGCGGACGCCGGGGCGGCGGAGCGAAGTCCAGCGGCTCGGGATCGGCGTCGCGCTTTTCGAGGTGGGCGGCGTAGTCCGCTTCGGCAGGCGCCAGTTCGGGCGCGTGCTCGACGATCCCGTTCGTGGGAGCCGGCGCAATGGGCTCGTCGTCGGGTTCGTCGGGCACCACAGCGTCGGCGACGTCGTCGGACTCCACGGTGTCCCCGACGTCCGTGGTGTGGGTCACGATGGGGATCTCGCCGGTCAATTCGGCGACGGTGATCGAGTCGGCGTTGCCGCGCCGACGACGCCGTCGTCCACCCACCGGCGGGGACCCGATGGTCCCGTTCTTGGCCAGCAGTTCGGCGACCGAGATCGGTCGGGTGCTGCTGTGGCCGTCCTGTGGTTCTGTCATCGTGTGTTGTCCCTGGCCCCGGCTAAGCCTGCGGATGTCTCCATCAAGGCGGTTCCGTCGGCCTCACTGTCGAGTTTCCGCAAAATCAGCCCCTCTCGCAACGCCCAGGGGCAAATGTCTACCGTATCGATTCCAAGTGCCCGCATACTCGCCTCAGCTACCAACGCGCCTGCCACGATCTGTGGCGCCCGCTCGGCGCTCACCCCTTCCAGTTCTGCTCGGTCGGTCGCGGTCATCCTAGAGATGAAAGCTATGAGTTGCCGCAGGCCCGCTGCTGTCAGTGTCCTCTTCACCCTCGGTCCCGCGCCGGAGGGCGCCGCGCCGGTGAGTCGCGCCAACGACCGGAAGGTCTTCGACGTCGCCACCGTCAGGTCCGGCACGCCCGCGTCGAGCACCTTGGCTCCGGCGTCGGCCATCTCGGTGGTCAGCCAGTCCCGCAGCATCGCAACGCGGCGCCGGCCCGGCGGGTCCTCCGGCAGCCACTCCCGGGTCAGCCGGCCCGCACCCAGCGGCAGCGACAACGCCACCTCGGGCTCCTCGTCGACGCCGCTCGACAGTTCCAGCGATCCGCCGCCGATGTCGATGTTGATGATCCGGCCCGCGCTCCAGCCATACCACCGGCGCACCGCAAGGAAGGTCAGCCGGGACTCGTCGACCCCACTGAGCACCTTGAGTGCCACGCCGGTCTCCGCGAGCACCCTTGCGAGTACGTCCTCGGAGTTCTTGGCGTCCCGCACGGCCGACGTCGCGAAGGCCATCAGCTCCGCGCAGCCCGAACTCCCGGCGATCTTGGCGAACTCGTCGATGGTGCCGACCAGCTTGTCGGCGCCCTTGCGGGTCAGCTTGCCCGAGGTGTCGATCGCCTCGGCCAAGCGCAGCGATGCCTTGGTCGAGCTCATCGGCGTCGGGTGCCCACCACGACGCGCGTCCACCACCAATAGATGAACCGTGTTGCTACCCACGTCGAGCACGCCCAATCGCACACAACCCACGTTATCCGGTCTACCGTTGTATTCCGTGAGCGGACCGCATCGTGGTGAGGTGGAACTCGACTTCGCCCGCGAATGGGTTGAGTTCTACGACCCGAACAACCCAGAGCACTTGATCGCTGCCGACATGACGTGGCTGTTGTCGCGGTGGACGTGCGTGTTCGGCACGCCAGCGTGTCAGGGCACGGTCGCGGGCAGGCCAGACGACGGCTGCTGCTCGCACGGCGCGTTCCTGTCCGACGACGACGACATCGCCAAGCTCGACGACTCTGCCAAGCAGCTGACGGACGAGGACTGGCAGTTCCGCGAGAAGGGCCTGGGCCGCAAGGGCTACCTGGAGATGGACGAGTACGACGGCAAGCCCAACTATCGGACGCGAAAGTACAAGGGCGCCTGCATCTTCCTCAACCGTCCGGGTTTCGCCGGCGGCATCGGCTGTGCGCTGCACAGCAAGGCGCTCAAGCTGGGTGTGGAGCCGCTGACCATGAAACCGGACGTGTGCTGGCAGCTGCCGATCCGGCGCAGTCAGGAATGGGTGACGCGGCCCGACGGCACGGACATCCTCAAGACCACCATCACCGAGTACGACCGGCGTGGCTGGGGCGAGGGCGGATCAGACCTGCACTGGTACTGCACGGGTGATCCTGCGGCGCATACCGGTTCGCGCCAGGTGTGGCAGTCCTACGCCCCCGAACTCACCGAGCTGCTCGGCGACAAGGCGTACACCGAGCTGGCGGCGATGTGCAAGCGACGCAGCTCCCTCGGCTTGATCGCCATACACCCCGCAACGCGCGCCGCGAAGTAACGGCGGCCGTCGGGCAGCTCAGCCCTCCAGCTTGTAGCCGAGCCCGCGCACGGTGACGAGGTGTACGGGGTTGGCCGGGTCGGCCTCGATCTTCGACCGCAGACGCTTGACGTGCACGTCGAGGGTCTTGGTGTCGCCGACGTAGTCGGCACCCCACACCCGGTCGATGAGCTGGCCCCGGGTCAGCACCCGGCCGCTGTTGCGCATCAGGTACTCGAGGAGGTCGAACTCCTTGAGCGGCAACGTGATCGGCTCACCGTTGACCGACACGATGTGCCGCTCGACGTCCATCCGCACCGGGCCCGCCTCGAGCACCCCGTCGGCGATCCCTGAGTCGTCGTTGTCGACGCCGCGGCGCAACACCGCCCGGATGCGGGCGATCAGTTCACGTGCCGAGTACGGCTTGGTGACGTAGTCGTCGGCGCCGAGTTCCAGCCCCACGACCTTGTCGATCTCGCTGTCGCGCGCCGTGACCATGATCACGGGCACGCTGGACCGGGAGCGCAGCTGTTTGCACACGTCGGTCCCGCTCATCCCCGGCAACATGAGGTCAAGTAACACGATGTCGGCACCCGCACGCTCGAATTCGGCCAAGGCCGACGGACCGTCGGCGACGACCGTCGCCTCGAATCCCTCCTTGCGCAGCAGGAATGCCAGGGGATCGGCCAGGGACTCCTCATCTTCCACGATCAATACACTGGTCATCGATGCCTCGTGCCTTCCGTCGATGCGCCTCTCGCGGCGTCCTGCACCATCAACACACTGGTCATCTGTTGACTAGTCCTCTCGTTCGTCCGACTCGTCATCGGTATAGGGGTAGGCCGGAATCGACAAGGTGAAGGTCGACCCGGTGCCCGGCTGGCTCCACAGCCGGATGGATCCGTTGTGATTGGCCGCGACGTGCTTGACGATGGCCAACCCCAGGCCCGTGCCACCGGTGGCACGGGACCGCGCCTTGTCGACGCGGAAGAATCGTTCGAAGACCCGCTCCTGGTCGGCCCGCGCGATGCCGATACCCCGGTCGGTGACGGCGATCTCGACGTTGTCGCCACGCCGGCGCCTGCTGATCGATACCGAGGACCCGTCGGGTGAGTACGCGATGGCGTTGGAGACCAGGTTGGCGATGGCGGTTGCCAGCAACGGCTGATCGCCGAGCACGCGGTATCCGGTTGGTGCGTCGGTGGTGATCGCGATGTCGGCGTTGTCGGCGGCCAGCTTGTAGCGGGAAAGCGCCTCGGCCACAACGGTGTCCACGTCGACGTCGTCGAGATCGGGCAACGGCTCCGCACCTTGCAACCGGGACAACTCGATCAGCTCACCGACCATCTTGCCCAACCGAATGGACTCCTTGACCATCTTCTCGGCGAAGCGGGTCACGGTCTGCGGGTCGTCGGTCGAGGCCAGCAGCGCCTCGGCGAGTACCCCCATTGCCCCGACCGGGGTCTTGAGCTCGTGACTCACGTTGGCGACGAAATCGCGGCGGGTTGCCTCCATGCGGGCCTGCTCGGACTGGTCGTCGACGTAGACGACCGCGAAACGTCGGTCATCCTCGGTCAGCAGGCGCACGTGGCCACGCACCGAGAGGCCGGACCGACCCGGGGTCTGGCGCTTGGCCGGCGACAGGTCGATGTCGACGTCCTCGCCCGTGGCCAGGGTGCGTTGCGCCGCGGACCAGGCACGATCGTCGAGCAACCGGTCCCGCACCAGGCCCAGCTCGCGCGCCTGGTCGTTGATGTAGACGACGTCACGGTAGGTGTCGACCACGACGATCCCCACCGGAGCCAAGGAGACGATGCGAGCCAGCATCTGCGAGATGGTGATGCCGTCCTGTTGGACGGCCCGACGTTTCCGGCGATCGGCGATTCGCGGGACCAACGCCACTCCGAGCGCCGCGCCCAACGCCAGCGCGAGTAGCGCCACGACTGCGGTCAGCAGCAGCGCGGACACCACACTCACGAGCAAATCGTACGCATTGGGTGAACGTCATCCCAGCAGCGTGCGGCCAAAACCGGACATGTCACAGACTCAAACACAGGAGTTCGGGTTCCGTTCACCTGTGTTCACCGAGTGTTCGCCTCGGGCGGGCTGCGGGTCGCTATTTGGCGCCCTGCGCAGCAACGGCGGCGGCGCCAGCGGCGGCGGCGTCCGGATCGAGATACTTTCCGCCGGGGACCGTGGGCTTGAGGTCCTCGTCCAGCTCGTAGAGCAGCGGAATGCCGGTCGGGATGTTCAGGCCGACCACGTCGTCGTCGGACATTCCGTCCAGGTACTTCACCAGCGCCCGCAGCGAGTTCCCGTGCGCGGCGATCAGCACGGTCTTGCCCGCCTTCAGATCGGGCACGATGGTCTCGGTGTAGTACGGCACGAACCGCTTCACCACGTCGGCCAGACACTCGGTGAGCGGGCCGCCCCCGATGTCGGCGTAGCGCGGATCGGCGTCCTGGCTGTATTCGCTGCCGGGTTCGATGGGCGGCGGCGGGGTGTCGTAGCTGCGCCGCCACGCCATGAACTGATCCTCGCCGTACTTCTCCTTGGTCGCGGCCTTGTCCAGACCCTGCAGCGCCCCGTAGTGCCGCTCGTTGAGCCGCCAGGTTCGGTGCACCGGGATCCAGTGCCGTTCGGCCTCATCGAGTGCCAGATTGGCGGTGTTGATGGCCCGCCGCAGCAGCGAGGTGTAGAGCACGTCGGGCAGCACGCCCTGCTCGGCCAGCAATTCACCGCTGCGCACGGCTTCCGCCCTGCCCTTGTCGGTGAGATCGACGTCCACCCACCCGGTGAACAGGTTCAGCGCGTTCCATTCGCTCTCGCCGTGACGGAGCAGAATCAGCGTGGCGGCTCCCATGACCGAAATCCTCTCATGCGACGCGGCTAGTCGTCTTGGTCGTCTTGGTCGTCGATCAGATGCTCGAATGCCTTCAGGTTCTGCAGGGACTCACCACGCGACACCCGCCACTCCCATTCCTTCTGGATCGAGGTCCGAAAACCCAACTCCAGCAACGTGTTGAAGTCCTGATCGACGGCCTCGAGCACCTGACCGAGCACGCGGTCGATCTCGTCGGGCGTCACCGCGTGAAGGGCCATCCGGCCGACGAGGTAGATGTCGCCCACGTTGTCCAGGGTGTAGGCGACGCCGTAGAGCCTGCGGTTGCGCTTGAGCAGGAATTTGTAGACGCCCTCGAAGTTCTCGTCGGGCTTGCGGCAGACGAACGCCTCGACGCGCACCGAGTGCTCGCCGATGGACAGGATCGTGTTGGTCTTGAGCCGCCGTTCCCCCGGCAGCTCGACGATCAGCCCGGGCAGGCCGCCCCGCGCGCCCTCGTGGTGGCTGTAGACCAGGTCCTGCTCCTTGAGAACGTCTTCGATGATCTGCTGGACGCTGCTCATTGCTCGGCTCCCCACTCGCTCCGGTCCTCGCTCGTCCCTCGCTGCGATCCTCACTCGCGGTCGCCTTCGGTCAGGCGCGCACACCCCGCCGGATCGAGAACCGCCGACCGTTGCGCCGCGCCACGAGGTCGCGGCCCTGGTGGCGGGCCCGGAAATCGGTGATGGCCCGGCCGTAGGAGGCCAGCAGAGCGTCCACGGTGTGGGACCAGGAGAAGGTCGCGGCGTGTTCGACCGCGGCGGCGCGCATGGTCTCCGGCCCGCGTCGGAACAGCCCGTCGATGGCGGCGGCCCAGTCGTCGATGTCGTGGCCGGGCACCAGCACGCCGCTGACCCCGTCGCGCACCGCGACCGGCAACCCGCCGACCGCGGCGGCCACCACCGGCGTGCCGCACGCCTGTGCCTCGACGGCGACGAGCCCGAACGACTCCGAATAGCTCGGCACGGCGACCACGTCGGCGGCCCGGTACACGTTGACCAGTTGCTCGCGGGACTGCGGCGGCAGGAACGTGACGCGGTCGGCGATGCCCAGTTCGTCGGCGAGACGGACTAGACCGTCGGGGCTCGCGAGCCCGCTGCCGGAGGGGCCGCCTGCGATGACGACATGCACGTCGGGCAGCTTGGCCGCCGCGCGCAGCAGTACGTCGGGAGCCTTGAGCGGCTGAATGCGGCCGACGAACGCCACCATCGGCTCGTCGGCGGCGAGTCCCAGCGCAGCGCGCGCGGCCCGCTTGTCACCGGGGGTGAACATGGTCAGGTCGACGCCGGGGTGCACCACGTCGATGCGGTCCGGATCGGCGTGGTGCAGCGAAACCAGTTGCTGCGCTTCATCTTCGGTGTTGACGATCAACCGGTCGGCCTCGTCGACCACCTGCTGCTCGCCGACCGCCCGCAGCGGTGGTTCTGGCGAGTCCCCGGTGGCCAGCGCAGCGTTCTTGACCGCGGCGAGCGTGTGGGCGGTATGCACCAGCGGCACCGCCCACCGGTCCCTGGCCAGCCAGCCGACCTGCCCCGACAGCCAGTAGTGCGAGTGCACGACGTCGTAATAACCGGGCTCGTTGGCGGCTTCCGCGCGCAACACGCCTGCGGTGAACGCGCACAACTGGGTGGGCAGGTCGTACTTGTCGAGCCCCTCGAACGGACCTGCCACCACGTTGCGCACCAGCACTCCTGGCGCCACCCGCACGACCGGCGGGTCCGCAGACGACGTCGCGCGGGTGAAGATCTCCACCTCGACGCCGCGGCGGGCCAACTCCAGCGCAGTCTGCAGCACGTAGACGTTCATCCCGCCTGCGTCACCGGTACCCGGCTGGGCCAACGGCGAGGTATGGACCGACAAGACGGCTACGCGCACACTCCATACTTACACCGGCGCGAATCAGCCCTCGTCAGGCGGTCGATTCTCAGGCAGGCTCAAGTCGGCGGCTCTGGGCCCGCCGCATCGCGCCGATTGGGTCGGCGTACAGGCCGCCCAGCGACACCACGCCGGCCCCCGCCTCCTGGACGCGGTTGCCGAAGGCCGTCACCCGGATGTCGCGAGGCGAAAGCACCGACCGCTTCTCGAACGCGGCCTCCACCAGCGCCATGCCCTCCGGGTACTCGGTGAATGCCTGCCCACCGACGACGAGGTCATCGGGGTTGAGCATGTCGCGCAGCAGCGCGACGGCCTCGCCAAGCACCCTGGCCCGCTCGGCCAGCAGCTCGGCGGCCTGCTCGTTGCCCTGACGCGCCGCGCGCAACACCGCCGCGACCGTCGATGCGGGCCCCTCGGCGGGCACGATGCGCAGCTTGCGCGCCGCCGTCAATACCGCCTCGTCGCTGACCGTCGACTCCAACAGCCCGGTGCCACCCAGCACGTCCGACTGCGCGGGCAGCGCCGCGATGGTGCCGGGGCCACTGGTGGGCGAGTGCACCTGACCGCCGATCGACAGTGCATAACCGACGGTTTCACGGGCGTAGACGTACAGGCTGGTACCCGACTGGGCGCTGAGCCTGCGAACGCCGAGCAGCAACTCGGCGCCCGCCATGGCGTCCACGTGCGATGCCAAAGAGACTGGCAGCCCCAGTGTTTCGGCCAGCACGGCGCCGACCGGGGCGCCCGACCAGCCCAGCCGGGCGTGATCGAGATGCCCGGTGACGCTGTCGACGACACCGCCCGCCGCGACGCCGACCCACAGCGCGCGGCGGCGATGCCAACGGCTCAGGTAGCGACGCGCGCTGCCGGCCAGCGACGCCAGGGCAGCGTTCTGCGTGCCCCGCGGGGTCGGGGTCTCGACCACGTCGAGTGTGCGGCCGAACAGGTCGGTGGCCACGATGCTGGTGGTGCGGGCACCGATGTGGATGCCCAGGGTCAGGAAGGGTTCGTGGTTCACCTCGACCGGCACCCGGGGCCGTCCGATCGCGCCGGAGACGGCGAGGTCTGCGCGTTCGCGCAGCACACCGGCGTCGAGCAGGGCGGTGACCTGGCGGTTGACCGTCGCGATGCTCAGGCCGGTGACCTGGGCGATGACGTCACGGGCGATCGGCCCGCGCAGCCGGGCCGCGCCGAACACCGACGCGGCAGCGGCGTCGGCGACGCGCAGCGAGGGAGCCACGATGTGGTGGCGGGCCAGAAGGGCACGCTTGGCGTGCGCCGTCGGCGTCTGACGAATGGCAGTAGTGGGGCTTGCGGTCAAGATTGGGGTGGCGGTCGATGCGCGCACTGTGTGTCCTTTGGGAGAAGTCGGCTGGTGGGGTCCGGGCCACACCTGCGACTCATCAGGACGAAGAACGTCTGCGGTTCAGTCAGGCGCGGCAATAAGCGCGACAACAACAACACGCGCGCCGAACGGCGCTGCGGGAAGCCTGACTGGCGGACACACGAAGAATTTAGCACGCCAACTAAAGTTGGACGCATGACGAGAGCCCAATCCCCCCAGCGGGTGGCAGTGGTCACCGGCGCCAGCTCCGGTATCGGCGAAGCGACCGCGAGAACCCTTGCCGGACTTGGCTTCCACGTGGTCTGCGCAGCCCGTCGCGAGGACCGCATCAAGGCCCTCGCCGAGGAGATCGGCGGCACCGCCATTGTGGCGGACGTCACTGACCCCGAGGCCGTCGACGCCCTGGCGGCCAGCCTCGAGCGCGTCGACGTGCTGATCAACAACGCGGGCGGGGCCAAGGGCACCGAGCCGGTCGCCGACGCCGACCTCGAGAACTGGCGGTGGATGTGGGAGACGAACGTGATGGGCACCCTGCGGGTGACCAGGGCGTTGCTGCCGAAGCTGATCGACTCCGGTGACGGGCTGATCGTCACGATCACCTCGATCGCCGCGTTCGAGATCTACGACGGCGGCGCCGGCTACACCTCGGCCAAGCATGCACAGGGCGCACTGCACCGCACACTGCGTGGCGAGTTGTTGGGAAAGCCGGTGCGGCTCACCGAGATTGCGCCGGGAATGGTGGAGACGGAATTCTCCGTGGTCCGGTTCGGCGGCGACAAGGACAAGGCCGACGCGCTGTATCAGGGGCTGACGCCGTTGGTGGCCGCCGACATCGCCGACGTGATCGGCTTCGTGGCGTCGCGGCCGTCGCACGTGAACCTGGACCAGATCGTGATCCGGCCGCGGGATCAGGCCAGCGCGACCCGCAAGTTCACCCGCCCGGAGACGTCGTAGCCGGAGTAGGACTGACCGTGACCTGGCTGGGCGGCGTCGTGGTGGGCGTGCCGGACAGAGTCGGCGCATCGGTCGGCGTAGCGGGCGCGTTGGTGGGGATGTTCGACAGGGGTGTGTCGGAGTTCAGTGCCGACATCGCCTTCCAGTCGTCCCAGCTCACGGCCCAGTCCCAGATGTCGCCGTCGGCGTAGGACAGCTCGATCGACGTGCCGGTGACCTCGACGGGGTCGCCGTACACCGCAGTGTTGAAGTACTGCTGTGCGTTGTCCGTCGAGAGGTTGATGCAGCCGTTGGTCACGTTGCTGCTGCCCTGCACCCCGACGGTGCTCGGGTTGGCGTGGATGAACTCGCCGTTGTTGGAGATCCGGACTGCGAACCGCTCGTGGGCGTTGGTGTAGCCGGCGGCCGGGTTCGACATGTAGAAGTCTTCGTACTTCTCGGTGACGACGTGGATGCCGCTGCGGGTGATGTTGCGCGGCAGATCCGCCTCGCCGTAGCTGCACGGCAGGGTCATGATGACGCCGGCGTCGGTGATCACCTCGATCTGGTGCGACGACGCCTCGGCCTTGACGACCTGCCGCCTGCCGATCTCGAAGTCCAGCGTCAGATCCTGGGCGCCGAACGCGCCCTCCCCGAACGGAATGCCGTAGAGGTTGGCCGCGACGTGCACCTTGGTGCCCGCCGGGTAGTAGTCCCTGGTGCGCCAGTGCACCCGGGATCCGCCGACCTCGTCGGGCAGCCAGGCCCAGCTGCCCTCGACGGGTGGCGTGGTGGTTACCTTCAGTGCCTTCTCGACCGAGGCCTTGTCGCTGATCGAGGCATCGAACTGCATGATGATCGGCACTGCGACGCCAACGGTCTGTCCGTCGGCGAGCTGGAACTGCCCGTTGACCTGGGTCTGCGGGGTGACGGTGGTGATGTTGCCTGCCAGCGGGACGGCCTTGCCGTCACGCCCGACGACGGCGCCGCCCCACGAATAGACCACGCCGTAGCCGAGTGGCTCGGTGGTGGTGAACGACGTCCGGTCGCGGTTGATCACCCCGGCG
>NZ_JAVRPS010000431.1:0-9496 GCF_032162105.1 Mycobacterium sp.
ACTCCGTCGACACCCAGGTGTCCGCCGGGGCGAACACTCCCCGCTTGATCGACGCGGTCGGATCGATCGGGCCGCGCGGGTGGGCGAGGAGCACGCCGACCTCGCCTGCCTGCGCCAACCTCACGAAACCGCGGTCGTCCTCGAGGATCAGGTCGTCGTCGACGTCGTACGCGGCGAGTTCGACGTGCCCACCGCCCGGAAGGGGACGTCCCTCGCTGCCGACCTTGGCCCCGGACACGTTGGCAAGCACGGCCTGGCCGTCGGTGGTGGCGAAGAACTCGACGATGTGCGCGGGCGTGAACTCCTCCTCGACGCGCTTCCACAGTCCGGTGGGCATGCCGGAGCCGATGAACAGGCGGACCGGGTGGTTGCCGTTGGGACCAAAGGACGGATCGCGTTGAAATTCCCCCAAGACGTCGCGCAGCATCGCCCAGGTATAGGACACGACGGTGACGCCGTACTGGCGCAGTTCGTGGACGAACCGGTCGGGACGCAGACCCCGCGACAGCGCGATGCGGGTGCCGCCCACCACGGCGCCGCCCAGGCTGACCAGCAGGCCGGACTGATGATGCAGCGGGGTGAGGCAGTACACCGTGTCGCTGCGACCGAGGTTGGCCGCCGACGCCGTGCCGAACGCGGACAGCGCCCACCGGAAGTTGGTGATCTGGCGGGCGACGAGTTCGCCGTTGACCGTGGCGAACGCGACGTAGGCAAGATCCTTGGCGTATCCGGGATTGGGCCGGTACCAACCCGGCAGCTCGACGACGTCCGGGTCGATCTGCTCCATGTCGGTGACGTCGGCATCCTCGGGAAGGTGCAGGTCGCGCGTCTCGCCGCCGCCGAGCACCAGCACGCGCAGCGGCAGTCGGCGGGCCGCCTCGAGGTTGCCGGGATCGGCGATGACGTCGGATACCGCACCAATGCGGGCCGCCTCGGCCAGATCGCCGTCGGGCGGCATCAGCACGGCCACCGCGCCGAGTCGCGAGAGCGCGGCGATGGCGACCAGAGCACTGGGCCGGGTCTCCATCAGGACACCGACGTGGGCGCCCTGCCGCACGCCGACCCCGATCAGGCCACGGACCACGTTGTTGATGCGGCGGTCCACCGCCTCATAGGTGTGCACCCGACCGTCGAACAGCAGGAACTCGCCGTCGGGCGCCCCCCGAGCCTGCTCGGACAGGATCCGGCCGAGCGAGATGCGGGTGTGGTCGTTGATCTGACCCAGCCGCGCAAGCCGGGGCAACGTGCGGGCGGTCTCGACCACCAGCGCGCGGGCCGACTTGTTGGCGGCCACGAACGCGTCGGCTGCCGAACGGGCCAGACTGAACGTCATCTCCGTCGCGGCGGCAGCACCGTGCGCCACCCGCGACGCAAGGGGAACGCCGCTCTCGCTGTGCTCGGCGGGCTGCAGCGCCATCGGAACCACGTGCTCGGGCATCTCGCCGTCGCCGGCCAGCCACTTCACCCAATTGGCGACCGTCGGCCACGTCTGGGTGGCCGCCCTCGAGCCCACCACCAGACCGAAATGTCCTGTGCGGATGAGGTATTCGTAGACCTCCGCCTGGGGGGCGGCGCGCTTGATTCCGCGCACCGACGCCGGCTGGCCGATGTCGTCGACCTCGCCGACCACGGCCAGCACGGGGCAGTCGATGTCACTGAGGGTGACCAGGTCGCCGCGAATGCTGAACCCGCCGGACATCATCCGGTTGTGGGCGATGAACTGCTTGAGCAATTCCGCGATCGCAGGCCCCGACCAGGCGATCCAGCCATCCGACGACAAGAACCGGCGCTGTTGCTCCCTGGGCAGCAATGCCTCGCGGTCGTGTAGTTGGCGCAGGAAGTCCAGCCGCGCTTGCGCGGTCTTGAGCGGGTCGAGCATCTGGAACCCGGTGCGGGCGAGCCAGCCGGGGATGTCGATGCGGCTGAACACGTGGTCGGCCATGAAGTCGGCGGCCGCGGCGCTGAAACCGGCGGGCAGGTTCATCGGCAGGCCCGCCAGGGTGTCCACCGGAGAGCCGAACGCGATGATGCTCGCCAGATCCTTCGAATGCCGGTACGCCGCGGTCTGATAGGCGAACATGCCGCCCTGCGAATAGCCGGCGAGGTGTACGTCGCGGTCCGTGACCGTCTTGACGGTGTCGATCGCCTCACTCAGCGCGACGACGTGATCGGCGAGGTTGCGCTGCATGCCGCCCTCGACCCGGTCGGGCGAGCCGAAGTCGATGACCCACGGATCGACCCCGGCCGCGTGCAGGATCCCGACGGCGCCCTCGTCGCGGGTGACGTCCCACATGTCGGCCGACATCATCATCGGGTGCACCATCAGGACGGGCGGTCCGGCCGGTGGGGCGCCGTGCCTGGAATCGGGCGGGAAGTACCGTCGCAGCCGGTACATCGGCACGGCCTCGATGATCTGGAACGGGGACGGTACCGCGCCGGTCTCCAGCCCGCCGTAGCGGAGCACTTCCAAGCCGTTCTGAGCGGTTGCGACCAACCGCCCGACCGGCCTGGTGATCGCCGACAGGTCCACTGGGCTCCCCTTTTGTGACGTCCCGAATCCCCCGATCCGACGTCATCATGGCACAGCGACCCTGGCGTTCCGCTGGGATTGCACCGACCGTCGTCTTCATCGGCAGCCCTATGATCGGCGGCTGATGGCGAACCTGATCAACGTCGAACGCGCGAGCGTCGGCCACGGCACCCGAACCCTGCTGAATAGCGTCAGCCTCGGCGTCGACGAGGGCGACGCGATCGGTGTCGTCGGCCGCAACGGCGACGGCAAGACGACGCTGCTGCAGGTGCTGACGACAGCTCGACCGCCCGATTCGGGCCGGGTCACGCACACGTCGGGCCTGTCCGTGGGATACCTGCACCAGGCCGATGACTTCGCCGCGGACGCCACGGTCCGGGACGTGATCGTCGAAGGCCGCCCCGACCACATCTGGGCGGCCGAACCCGACACTCGATCGGTGGTCGAGCACCTGCTCGCCGACGTCGGCCTGGACAGCGAAGTCGCCGATCTCAGCGGCGGTGAACGGCGTCGGGTGGCGCTGGCCGCGGTGCTGCTGGCCGGCCACGACGTGCTGGTGCTGGACGAGCCAACCAACCACCTCGACGTCGAGGTCATCGGGTGGCTGGCGGGCCACCTGTCGCAGCTGCGCTCGAAGGCGCTCGTGGTGGTCAGCCACGACCGGTGGTTCCTGGACGCTGTCTGCACGCGCATCTGGGAGGTACACGACGGCGACGTCGACGCCTACGAGGGCGGATACGCGGCCTACGTGCTGGCCCGCGCGGAACGGACGCGGCTGGCCGCAGGCACCGAGGCCCGCAGGCGCAACCTGATGCGCAAGGAACTGGCGTGGCTGCGGCGGGGACCGCCCGCGCGGACCTCGAAGCCGAAGTTCCGCATCCAGGCGGCCAATGAGTTGATCGCCAACGAGCCGGAGCCGCGGGACTCCCTCGCGCTGCAGCGGTTCGCGACTGCGCGGCTGGGCAAGGACGTGTTCGATCTGCACCGCGTGAGCCTGGAACTTGGCGAGCCAGATCTATCCCCGGGTCGCTCCGCTCCTGCCCGCCGGAAGATCCTCGACGGGCTGGACTGGTCCATCGGGCCGGGTGTGCGGATCGGACTGGTCGGCGTCAACGGGACCGGCAAGACGTCGGTGCTGAAGCTGTTGACCGGCGAGTTGGCGCCGTCCGCGGGCACCATCAAACGCGGCAAGACGTTGAGGATCGGTTATCTCAGCCAGGCGCTGGCCGAGGTGGACGGCAACGAGCGGGTGCTCGACGCGGTCGAAAGCGCCAAGCGGATCACCGAACTCGCGGGCGGAAAGGAAGTCAGCACCGCGACGCTTCTCGAGGATTTCGGGTTCACCGGCGACAAGCTGACCACGCGACTGGCCGACCTCTCCGGTGGCGAGCGGCGGCGGTTCCAGTTCCTCCGGTTGCTGCTCGACGAACCCAACGTGCTGCTGCTCGACGAGCCGACCAACGATCTGGACATCGACACGCTCAACGTCATCGAGGACTACCTGGACGGCTGGCCGGGCACGCTCATCGTGGTGACGCACGACCGCTACTTCCTCGAGCGGGTCGCCGACGTCACCTATGCGCTGCCAGGCGGGGGCCGCTGCGTGCTGCTGCCCGGCGGCATCGAGCAGTACCTGGCCGAGCGCGTCGCCGCCGAATCGACGTCGACGTCCCGCACTGCCGCGCGTTCCGAGACTGCCTCCGCACGTGAGCGCCGTGCGGGAAAGGAGTTGGCCCGCATCGAGAGTCAACTCGGCAAGCTCGACCAGCGGATCGCGGCCGTGCACCACACCATGGCCGAGGCAGCCGCGGACCACAAGCGGGCGACCGAGTTGAACGCCGAACTGGGCGAGCTGCTGGCCCGCAAGGAGTCACTCGAGGAGGAGTGGCTGGCCTTGGCGGAAGACTAGGGCCTCAGGTTCAGGGACGCAGCCGGATCCGGAGCCGGTCGGCGGTGTCACGGACGACGCCGAGCTGCTTGGCCACCTGAATCGGTGACGTGCCGCCACGGGCGTCGCGCGAATTCACCGATCCCGCAACGGTCAACACCTCGCGAACCTCGGCCGTGAGCCCTGGGTGGATGCCGGCCAGCTCGTCGTCGGCGAGTTCCTCGAGCCCGACCCCGCGCGCCTCGGCCGCACGGACCGCTGCGCCCGCCGCCTCGTGGGCGACGCGGAACGACACACCTTGGCGCACCAGCCATTCGGCGACGTCGGTGGCCAGCGTGTAGCCCAGCGGGGCGAGCTCGGCCATCCGGTCGGTGTCGAAGAGCAGCGTGCCGACCAGCCCGGCCATCGCGGGCAGCAGAAGCTCCAGTTGGCCGACGGAATCGAACACCGGCTCCTTGTCCTCCTGCAGATCCCGGTTGTACGCCAGCGGCTGGGCCTTGAGCGTGGCCAGCAATCCGGTGAGATTGCCGATCAGCCGGCCCGACTTCCCGCGCGCCAGTTCGGCGATGTCGGGGTTCTTCTTCTGCGGCATGATCGAACTGCCGGTCGACCAGGAGTCGTGCAGCGTGACGTAGCCGAACTCGGTGGTGCTCCAGAGGATGACGTCCTCGGCGAGCCGGGACAGATCGACGCCGATCATCGCCAGCACGAACGCGCCCTCCGCGGCGAAGTCGCGGGATGCGGTGGCATCGATGGAGTTGTCGGCCGCTGCGGCGAAGCCGAGTTCCTCGGCGATGGCGTCGGGGTCCAGACCCAGCGACGACCCAGCAAGCGCGCCGGATCCATACGGCGACACGGCGGTTCGCGCGTCGAAGTCGACGATCCGCGCCACGTCGCGCAGCAGCGGGTGGGCGTGGGCAAGCAGGTGATGGGCCAGCAGGACCGGCTGCGCCGACTGCAGATGGGTCTTGCCCGGCATGATCGCGGTGGGATGCGACGCGGCCTGCATGGCCAGCGCGGCGACGACGTCGAGCACGCCGTTGCCGACGGACCGCATCGCGTCGCGCAGCCACATCCGGAAGAGCGTGGCGACCTGGTCGTTTCGGGACCGGCCTGCCCGCAGCCGTCCACCGAGATCGTCGCCGACCCGATCGATCAGCCCCCGCTCCAGCGCACCGTGCACGTCCTCGTCCGACGGCAGCGGACCGAAGCTGCCGTCGGCGACGTCCGCACCGAGGCTGTCCAGGCCGGCCAGTAGCCCGTCGCGTTGCTCCTCGGTCAGCAGACCCGCCCCGAACAGCACCCGTGCGTGCGCCTTGGACGCGGTGACGTCGTAGGGCGCCAGCACCCAGTCGAAGTGGGTGGACTTGCTCAGCGCGGCAAGCGCTTCCGAGGGCCCGGAGGCAAACCGTCCGCCCCAGAGCGAACCCTCGTTAGTGCTCACGGGGCCACCTTCTTTGGCCGAACAGACGCAAAGTACCCCCGACACGCCGCCGGAGTGGGGACCTTTGCGTCTGCTCGCGAGAGGGAGTGAGTCACCGACCCAGGTCCCGCTGCGCGGCGATCTTGGAGGACAGCCCGTGCACGTGCACGAAACCCTTCGCGCTGGACTGGTCGAACGTGTCGCCCTCGTCGTAGGTGGCGAGGTTGAAGTCGTACAGCGACTCTGCGCTGCGCCTGCCGTTGACCGCAATGTGCCCGCCGTGCAACACCATCCGGATCTCTCCCGTGACGTGCTCCTGCGTGTGGTTCACGAACGTCTCCAGCGCCGTCTTCAGCGGCGAGTACCAGAGGCCGTCGTAGACCAACTCGCCCCACCGCTGGTCGGTGGTCCGCTTGAACCGGGCCAGTTCGCGTTCCAGCGTGACGTGCTCGAGCTCGGTGTGCGCGGTGATGAGCGCCATCGCGCCGGGCGCCTCGTAGATTTCGCGGCTCTTGATGCCGACGAGCCGGTCCTCGACCACGTCGAGCCGGCCGACGCCCTGCGCGCCCGCCCGCCGGTTCAGTTCGACGATCGCCTCGAGCACCGTGACGGGCTTGCCGTCGATGGATACCGGCGCGCCCTTCTCGAACCCCACGATGACCTCGTCGGGCGAGCTCCAGTTGACCGTGGGGTCCTCGGTGTAGTCGTAGACGTCCTTGGTGGGGGCGTTCCAAAGATGTTCGAGGAAGCCGGTTTCCACCGCACGGCCCCAGACGTTCTGGTCGATCGAGAAGGGCGAGCGCTTCGTCACGTTGATCGGAATGGCGTTCTCCTCGGCGAACGCGATCGCCTTCTCGCGGGTCCACGCGTAGTCGCGGACCGGTGCGAGCACGTCCAGATCGGGAGCCAGCGACGCGAACCCCACCTCGAAGCGGACCTGGTCGTTGCCCTTGCCCGTGCACCCGTGGGCGACGGTGCCGCCGCCGTGCGCGCGCGCCGCCTCGACCAAATGCTTGACGATCAGCGGTCTGCTGATCGCCGACACCAGCGGGTAGCGGTCCATGTAGAGCGCATTCGACTTGATCGTCGGCAGGCAGTATTCCTCGGCGAACTCGTCGCGGGCGTCGACCACGACGGCCTCCACCGCGCCGCAGTCCAACGCGCGTTGACGGACCAACTCCATGTCCTCACCGCCCTGCCCGAGGTCGATGGCCACGGCCACCACCTCGCGACCGGTCTCCTTGCCGATCCAGCTGATCGCGACCGAGGTGTCCAGACCGCCGGAATACGCCAAGATGACGCGTTCGGACATGAATCAATCTCCCTTGTTCTCAAGCCTTGCGGCCAGTTCGGCGCCCGTCATGGGTTCGCGAGCCACCACCAGGATGGTGTCATCGCCTGCAATGGTGCCCACCACGTAGGGCAGTGCGGAACGGTCGATGGCACTGGCGAGGTAGTGCGCCGCCCCGGGCGGGGTGCGCAGCACGGCCAGGTTGGCGCTGGCGTCGGTGGACACCAGGAGGTCACCGAGCAGCCGCGACATCCGTTCCGTGCCACCGGAAACCCCGCGCACCGGGCTGCCGTCCTCGGGTACGACGTACACGCCGACACCGCCGTCGGCGCCGCGCAGCTTGACCGCGCCGAGCTCCTCCAGGTCGCGGGACAGCGTGGCCTGGGTGACCTCGATGCCCTCCTCGGAGAGCATCGTCGCGAGCTCGCTCTGACTGCGCACCGAGTTCGACGAAAGGAGCGTCACGATGCGCGCCTGTCGTCCGGCCCGGGTAGATGCGGAAGTCATGCCTCGACTCCCACTCGCTCCGGTCCTCGCTCGTGCCTCGCTGCGATCCTCACTCGCGCTCGTCTTCGGGTCACGACCGCTCCAGCAGCCACACCAGCAGCGCCTTCTGGGCGTGCAACCGGTTCTCCGCCTCGTCCCACACGGCGCTCTGGGGTCCGTCGATGACGTCATCGGTGATCTCGTAGCCGCGGTGCGCGGGCAGGCAGTGCAGGACGACGGCGCCGGGATCGGCCAGGCCCATCAGGTCGGCGTTGATCTGGAACGGGCGGAACGGGCCCACTCGGTCGAGTCCGTCGTTCTCCTGGCCCATCGACGTCCAGGTATCGGTCACCACCACGTCGACACCGTCGGCCGCGGCACGCGGGTCGGCCGTCAACGACACCTTCGCCCCGGTGTCGCCGGCCCGCCGCCGGGCCGCGTCGACGAACTGCGGATCGGGTTCGAAACCGGCTGGGGCCGCGATGGTGACGTCGATGCCCGCGGTCACACCGCCCAGCATCAGCGAGTGCGCCATGTTGTTCGCGCCGTCGCCGAGGTAGGCCATCCGCAGGCCCGCCAGCGTGCCCTTGCGCTCGGCCAGCGTCTGCAGGTCGGCCAGCACCTGGCACGGGTGGAACTCGTCGGACAAGGCGTTCACGATCGGCACCGAAGCGCCGGAGGCCATGGCGCTCAACCGTTCCTGCGCGAACGTGCGCCACACGATGGCGTCGACGTAGCGGGACAGCACCCGGCCGGTGTCCTCCAGCGTCTCCTCGCGACCGATTTGGGTACTGCGGCTGTCCACGACCACGGCGTGACCGCCGAGTTGGGCGATGCCGATCTCGAACGAGAACCGGGTGCGGGTGGAGTTCTTCTCGAAGATGACGGCGACACCACGCGGGCCGTCCAGAGGCCGCCTGCTCATCGGCGCCCGCTTCAGTTCCGCGGCCAGCGCCAGCACCTCGGCCTGCTCGACCGGTGAGAGATCGTCGTCGCGAAGGAAGTGGCGCAGCGTCACGACGCCTCCGATGAAACGGCAACGGCGGTGTCGAGGACGGCGGGCAGCGCGGTGATGAACGCGTCGATCTGCGCCTCGGTGACGACCAGCGGGGGGGCCAACCGGATCACGTCGGGGGCGACGGCGTTGACGAGGAAACCGGCTGCCCGCGCGGCGCTCTCGATCGCCTTGCCGTGCGGCGCGGTCAGCACCACGCCGCGCAGCAGACCCCGGCCGCGGACGTGGTCGACCAACGGATGCCCGATCGCCTCGATGCCGTGGCTCAGCGTCTTGCCGAGCACGTCGGCGCGGCTGATCAGATCCTCGTCGGCCAGCGTCTTCAGCACCGCCAGCGCCGCCGCGGTGCACACCGGGTTGCCGCCGAACGTGCTGCCGTGCAGGCCGGGGGTCAACAGGTCCGCGGCATCGCCGATGGCCAGGCAGGCGCCGATCGGCAGCCCACCGCCCAAACCCTTTGCCAGCGTGACCAGGTCGGGGGTGATCCCGTCGTGCTGGTGGGCATAGAACGTGCCGGTACGGCCAACACCCGTCTGCACCTCGTCGAGGACCAGGAGGGCGCCGTGCGCGGCGGTGATCTCACGCGCGGCGACCAGGTAGCCCGGTGGCGGTGTGACGACACCGCCCTCCCCCATGATCGGCTCGAGGAACACCGCGGCGGTCTCCGTGTCGACCACGCCCGCAAGTGCTTCGACGTCGCCGTACGGGACGTGGGTGACGTCGCCTGGCAGCGGTGCGAACGGCGCCTGCTTGGACGGCTGACCGGTCAGTGCGAGCGAGCCCATGGTGCGGCCGTGGAAGGCGCCTTCGGCCGCAACGAGTTTGGTGCGCCCGATGAGGCGGGTGATCTTGAAGGCGACCTC
>NZ_JAVRPS010000432.1:0-4418 GCF_032162105.1 Mycobacterium sp.
GGGGAGCGACCGACCGAGGTGGTGCGGGCGCTGGCCGGCGCGGGGATGAACCGGATGCCCATCGCGGTGTGTGACCGCACCGGCGTCGAACGCGGCCAGGACTGGATCGGCGGAAGCGTGATCACCGGCGCCGACGGCTACCCGCTGGCCATCGCCGAGTTCGGCAGGCCGGGCAACATCACCGCCGACGTCGACCTGGAGCAGGCGCGAGTGAAGAAGTTCAACGCGCACAACGACGTTCACGGCGACCGGCGAACGGACCTGTACCGCCGCACCGCGTTACTCGACTGACGGCGGGTCGTTGCGCAGCGGGTCCGTCATCGCGCGCACCGACGCGGGCACCGGTATGCCCGGGGTGAGGTCGGGCGCGGACTGCGGCGCACCGTAGCTGATCGTCATCGGCACCACGCCGGCCCAGGCATCGGCGGCGACGTCCTCCTCTGGATCCTCGGGCCAGCCTGCGCTGACCTTGAGTGACCAGTTGTCCTCGCCGATGGGCATGCGCAGCGCCATGGTCGCGGCGAGTTCCCTGCGGGTGCTGGGCCGCAACTCGGCCACCCGGCCGGGGATGAACACCTCGGTCACCGACTCGAGGTACGGGACCTTGTCGGTCTCCGGCACTAGCTCGAATACGCCGAACAGCGCGGCGCTGCGGTACCGGAACGACGACTCGAACGCGCTGCGTGCCACGACGACGCCGTCCAACGCGGTCACCGACACGGCCGCGGCCGCACCCCCCGCCAGCGCACGCATCCACGGCGAGCCCGTCGAGCCGTGGATCACCAGTTCGTCGCCGATCCTGGCGAATCCGGTCGGGAAGATCACCGGATGGCCGTCGCGGATCAGCGCGACGGTGGCCAGCGGCGTGCTGTCGAGCAGTTCGTCGAGACTGCTGCGCGACGTGTCCTGCTTCTCGCCGATCCGGGTGATCCGGGTGGAGGGTTGCGTCATCTGAATATTCTCAGTCCAGGATGCCCGATGCGCCGGGTACCACCACGGCGAACAGGTCGGCGATACCCGCCAGGCTCGCCGACTGGATGGTCGCGGCGGGCACCGATTCGCCCCCGACACCTGGCAGTGACCGGGTCGCGGTCGCTGCGGCCACCACGGTGGGCGCATAGCCGAGGTTGAAGGCGCCCCGCGCGGTCGAGTTGACGCACATGTGCGTCATGAAGCCGGCGAGGACGAGGTTGGAGGCGCCGACCGCCTTGAGGCGCTCCTCGAGATCGGTCTGCACGAACGAGTTCGGGTACTGCTTGACCACCACGGGTTCACCCTCGCGCGGCGCCACCTGCGCGACGATCGCGCCGCTCTCGCCTTCGACGTCGTACAGCGAGCCGGGACCGTCGGAGTGCTGGATGTGAATGATCGGAATGCCCGCGGACCGGGCCCGCTCCAGCAACGCGGCGGCCTCGTCGAGTGCGGCCGCGATACCGTCGAGTTCCATGACGCCATGGGTATAGGTGTTCTGGCAGTCGATCAGGACCAGCGTCGAATCGGCAAGGGCTGCGGGCTCGAGTGGAAGTTCGGCCAGGGCACGCAGCGTGGGGTTGCTCATGGCACCAGGCTAGTGCGACGTCGTGACCGCCAGCACGGCGTGGGCCAACTCCGGCCTGCACACGATGAGGTCGGGCAGCAGCGGGTCTGCCCGGTTGTATATCAGCGGCGAGCCGTCGATGCGCGAGGTGTAGAGGCCGGCCGCGCGGGCCACCGCGACGGGCGCCGCGGAATCCCATTCGTACTGGCCGCCGGCATGCACGTACACGTCGGCCAGACCTTGCACCACCGACGCGACCTTGGCTCCCGCCGAACCCATTTCGACCAGGGTGCCGTCCAGCGCGTCGCGGACGGCCAGCGCCACAGCGGGTGGGCGGGTGCGCGACACCACGATTCGCGGCGTGACAGGCACGGCGGGCGGTGCGGCGACGTCCGGGGTGGCCAGGGTAACGCCTTGGGCGGGCAGAGCGACGGCGCCGGCCACCAACTCGCCGGACTCCCACAGGGCCACGTGCACGGCCCAGTCGTCGCGATCGAGTTCGGAGAACTCCCTGGTGCCGTCGAGCGGGTCGACGATCCACACCCGTTGCGCAGTCAACCGCACCGAGTTGGCCTTGTCCTCCTCCGACGCCTCCTCGGACAGCACGGCGTCCTCGGGCCGATGCTCGGCAAGCGCCGCCATCAGGAAGTCGTGGGACCGCTTGTCCCCTGCGGACTTCCGCTCGGCGGCGGTGGCGTCGGCGAGCTCGGTGCGGACGGCGAGCAGCAGTTCACCTGCTTGCGTGGCCAGCCTGGCGGCCAGCTCGTGATCGCTCACCGGCGCGTGCCGAACATGTCGATCACCTGCTGGGCCAGCGACTCCACCGACTGGTCCGGGGTGAGGCGCAGGTCCGGCTTCTTCGGCCGCTGATACGGGCTGTCGATGCCGGTGAAGTGGGTGATCTCCCCCGCTCGCGCCTTGGCGTAGAGGCCCTTGGGGTCACGGCGTTCGCAATCCTCCAGCGGGGTGTCGCAGAACACCTCGAAGAAGTCGTACCCCTGGTCGACGTGCACCTTCCTGGCCAACGCGCGGTGCTCCTCGAGCGGGCTGATCGCCGGCACCAGCACGATCTGGCCGGAGTCGGCGAGCAGCGTGGCGATGTGGGCCAGCCTGCGAAGGTTCTCGGCGCGGTCGGCCATCGAGAAGCCGAGATCGGCGTTGAGCCCATGGCGCAGGTTGTCGCCGTCGAGAACGTAAGCGGGACGCCCGCTTTCGAGCAGCTTCTGCTCGACCAGCATGGCCACCGAGGACTTGCCCGAACCGGACAACCCGGTGAACCACACCGTGCTGCCCCGGGACAGCCGGTCCTGCGCGGTGACGAGGTTCTGGTGCCGGACGGCGTTGGGACTCGCCGTCCGGCTCGCGGCAGGCGACGTGTCGCGGACCATGCCCGCCGCGACGGTGCCGTTGGTGTCGGGGTCGATCAGGATGAACGATCCGGTGGCGGCGTTGCGCGAATACTCGTCGAGTAGCAGCGGCACCTGCGTGCGCAGCGTGACGCGTCCGAGTTCGTTGAGCTTCAACGCCGTTGCGCCCTTGTCGCGGTGCAGTGTGTTGACGTCGAGCCGGTAGTCCAGCGCGGTCACCTTGGCGCGGGTGGCCCTGGTGGTGTGCTTGATGACGTAGTCGCGGCCCGGTTCCAGCGCCGACTCGTCGGCCATCCAGCACACGGTGGCGTCGAAGTCCTGGGTGGCATGCGGCTGGTTGTTGACTCGCGTGATCATGTCGCCGCGGGAGATGTCGATGTCGTCGGCCAGGCTGATTGACACCGCCATCGGCGGAAATGCCTCGGCGACTTGCCCGTTCGGTCCCTCGATCACGGTGATGCGGCTGGTCTTGCCCGTTGGCAGCACCACGATCTCGTCGCCGGGACGCATGACGCCGCTGGCCACCGTGCCTGCGTAGCTGCGATGGTCGGCGTGCAAGCGGGTCTGCGGCCGGATGACGTACTGGACCGGGAACCGCACGTCGACCAGGTTGCGGTCACCGGCGATGTAGACCTCTTCGAGATGGGTGAGCAGCGCAGGGCCCTCGTACCACGGGGTGCGCTCGGACTTGGTCACCACGTTGTCGCCGTTGAGTGCGGACAGCGGGATGGACGTCACGTCGTGCACGTCAAGCCGTGCGGCGAACTCGTGGAAGTCGTCGCGGATCTTCTCGAACCGCTCCTGATCCCAGTCGACCAGGTCCATCTTGTTGACCGCCAGCACGATGTGCCGGATGCCGAGCAGGGACGCCAGGAAGGCGTGCCGCCGGGACTGCTCGAGCAACCCGTGCCGGGCGTCGACGAGCACGATTGCGAGTTGGGCCGTCGACGTGCCGGTGACCATGTTCCGCGTGTACTGCGTGTGCCCCGGGGTGTCGGCGATGATGAACTTCCGCTTGGGCGTGGCGAAGTAGCGGTAGGCGACGTCGATCGTGATGCCCTGCTCGCGCTCGGCGCGCAGGCCGTCGGTCACAAGGGCGAGGTCGGTGTAGTCGTTACCGCGCTCCTTCGAGGTCTTCTCGACGGCTGCCAGCTGGTCCTCCATGACGGCCTTGGAGTCGTAGAGCAGCCGACCGATCAGGGTCGACTTGCCGTCGTCGACGGAACCTGCCGTCGCGATCCGCAGAAGCGTTGCCATCAGCTGTGCTCTCTCTTCTTCGCGCAAGCCATCACATCACCCGTCGCTTCGCTCGCCCCGGCCATCAGAAGTACCCCTCGCGCTTGCGATCTTCCATGCCTGCTTCGGAGATCCGGTCGTCGGCGCGGGTCGCGCCCCGCTCGGTAAGCCGCGACACGGCCGTCTCGGCGATCACCTCGGACACCGTGCTCGCCGACGATTCGACGCAGCCGGTGCAGGTGACGTCACCGACGGTGCGGAAGCGGACGACCTTTTCG
>NZ_JAVRPS010000433.1:0-2851 GCF_032162105.1 Mycobacterium sp.
ACTCCGTTGGTACAGACGGTCGAGATCGCGGGCGTCGATCGCGAGCACCCGCAGGTGCGCAAGTGGGTCGATCGATTCAGCGGCCACGCCGTCTCGCCGGAACTGGTGGCCGACAAGATCCTTCGCGGTGTCGTGCGCAACCGCTACCTCGTCTACACCTCCAACGACATCCGCGCGCTGTACGCGTTCAAGCGGCTCGCGTGGTGGCCGTACAGCGTTGCGATGCGACGGGTGAACGTCATCTTCACCCGCGCCCTGCGGCCGACCAAGACCGGTTGATCCCCAGCACGCTCAACGCTTGCCCCAGTCCCACGGCGGCGCGGTCAGCGTGGTCTGTCCGGTGATCCGGGTCTCGCCCCACTCCTTGTAGAGCTCGATCTCGACTGAGTCATCGGTGTCGAGGTGCCGTCGCATGGCCGCCGAGTGCGTCACCACCACGACCTGAGTACCTCGGGCGGCCGATCGGATCATCCCCGCCAACGGTGCCACCAGATCGGGGTGCAGCGAGGTCTCTGGTTCGTTGAGCACCATGAGAGACGGCGGCCGGGGGCTCAGCAAGGCAGCGCCCCACAGCAGGAATCGCAGTGTGCCGTCGGATAATTCGGCTGCCCGCAACGGTCGCAACATGCCCCGCTGATGGAGCTGAAGCTCGAAGAGGCCGTCGTGCACCGCCACCGAGACGCTCGCCCCGTCGAAGGCGTCGGCGACGGCGCGGGGCAGATCGTCGAAGCCGGCCTCGACGATGGTCTGAACGGCAGCAGCCAGATCGCCGCCGTCGTCGGACAGCACCGGGGTGCGGGTGCCGACCTGGGGCCGGCGCGACGGTGCAGCGGCGTCCACCCGGAAGCCGTCGTAGAACCGCCAGCCGCGCAAGCGATCCCGGACCGCGGCCAGCTCCGGCAGTGCCTCGGGGTGCGCGTACTCGGCGAGCACGCTGCGGTACGTCGGCAGCGATCGGGTCAGCTCGTCGAAGCCGCGGCCCGATTCCGCTGCGGCCTCGGCGTAGTCGCGGCCCCGGCGCACCAGTGTCGAGGCGGGCCGCAGCCGCGGACCGGTGAACACCGCCTCGCGCTTGATCTCCGGATCCCTGGCGAACAACGAACCGTGGCCGGCGCTCTGCGGCAGCCCGAGGTCGATCACGTAGCCGAAGTCATCCGAGGCGAAGCCGAGTTCGAGCGACACCGGCCGGGTGCGCGTGGTGCCCTGCACCGTGCCGGTGCGGCGTGCGCCGCCGAGCTGCTCGGGGCCCGCCCACAGCACCGACTCCAGCCCGCCCTCGCGTGCCAGCGAGCCGATCACCTCGCCGCGGCCGCAGTCGGCGAGCAGCCGCAGCGCCCGGTACACCGACGACTTGCCGGTGCCGTTGGCTCCGGTGACGACGGTGAGGCCGGCCAGCGGGACGACGGCCTCGCGCAGTGAGCGGTAGCCCCGGACCGCGACGGTGGTCAGCATGGGCTCGACGCTATGCGTCGGTGGTGACAACCGGCGCGGTCGGCTGCGGCATGGCCAGCTCGAGCCGGACACCGAGGAGCCGCACCGGGCGGTCGAGTTCGAATTGATCGAAGACCGCGAGCGCGGTGTCGACGATCACCGACTCGTCGGTACTCGGGGCAGGGAGCTTGCGGATCTTGGTGCGCGTGAAGAACGTCTTGGTGCGCACCGTGACCGCGACGCGGGTGACGATGCGGCCCTGCTCGAGGACTTCGGTCAGCGTCCGTCGCGCCAACTCGCCGATGGCCGAGTCCATTTCGGTGCGTTCGGTGAGATCCTCCGGGAAGGTGATGACGTGGCTGCGCGAGCGCGGCACCCATGGCTCGGCGCTCACTTCCGCGTCGCCGCCACCCTTGGCCAGCAGCAGGATCCACAGGCCCGTCGTCGGCCCGAACGTCGCGGTGAGCAGAGTCGGGTCAGTGGCGGCGAGGTCGACGACGGTCGTAATGCCCAGTCCGGCAAGCCGTTTGGCGGTCTTGGGACCGACGCCCCAGAGCGCATCGACCCCGCGGTCGCCCATCACCGGCATCCAGTTCTCGTCGGAGAGTGCGAAGACGCCCTGGGCTTCATCTGCTCCTCGCGTGCGCGAAGGCTTGCCGAAACCGGTGGCCACCTTGGCCCGCTGCTTGTTGTCGCTGATGCCCACCGAACACGACAGGCCCGTCTCGGCGGCGACGACCGTGCGGATGCGTTCGGCCAGCTCCAGCGGGTCGGCCACGTCAGCGCCCAGGTAGGCCTCGTCCCAGCCCCACACCTCCAGCGGGTGGCCAAGGTCGCGCAGCAGTCCCATCACCTGCTCGGACGCCTCGTCGTAGGCATCCGGATCGGACGGCAGGAAGGTGGCGTCCGGGCAGCGGCGGGCGGCCGTGCGCAGCGGCATGCCGGCATGCACGCCGAACTCCCGCGCCTCGTATGAGGCACAGGTGACGACCTTGCGCGGCTCGGCCGGATCGCCGTTGCCGCCGACGATCACCGGAAGTCCGACCAGTTCGGGGTGGCGGCGAAGTTCGACCGAGGCCAGGAACTGATCGAGGTCGACGTGCAGGATCCAGCGGTTGGCTACCTGCCGCACAGCTTGCGTGCCAGGCTCTCCCACTTGTCTCCCAGGGTTTCGATGGTTTGTTTTCGGTCGACGAGCTGATGATGGACGTAATCGGCATCCAGCAGGGCGAGCAGGGCGTCGGCCTGGGCGTCGAGATCCCCGGTCGTCTTGGCTGCCTCGAGGAGGATGCGCACGTGCGTATGCAGAACCATCGCCGGAGCGCCGTACCGCATATGTGGATCGCGCGCCGCGTCCGAGAGCAGGGCCCGATGAGTGTTGACGAAACGGAGCCGCTCGCGTCCGAAGGCGAGCAGCCGT
>NZ_JAVRPS010000434.1:0-12400 GCF_032162105.1 Mycobacterium sp.
CGCGTGCTGCGGCCCGTCGCCGTCGCGGCGCTGCGGGGCGGCGTACCCGAGACGTTCCGGGCGCCCGGCGTGATCCAGCGCCAGGTGCTGACCTGGGTGCTGTCCACCGCAGTGCCGGTCCTGGCGATCGTGCTGGCGCTGGTGGCGAGCAAGTTCGAAATCCTGACCGCACCGGCCGAACGGCTCAACACTCCGATCCTGCTGCTGGCCATCGCCGCCCTCGTGATCGGGCTGGCCGGCACGGTGCTCGTCGCGATGTCGATCGCCGACCCGCTGCGCCAATTGCGTTGGGCACTGGGCGAAGTGCAACGTGGCAACTACAACGCGCACATGCAGATCTACGATGCCAGCGAATTGGGTTTGCTACAGGCCGGATTCAACGACATGGTCCGCGATCTGGCCGAGCGGCAACGGCTTCGGGACCTGTTCGGCCGCTACGTCGGCGAGGACGTCGCCCGCCGCGCGCTCGAGCGCGGAACCGAGCTCGGTGGCCAGGAACGCGACGTCGCGGTGCTGTTCGTCGACCTGGTCGGCTCGACGCAACTCGCATCGACGCGGCCTGCGTCCGAGGTGGTCAACCTGCTCAACGTGTTCTTCCAGATCATCGTCGACACCGTCCATCGGCACGGCGGGTTCGTCAACAAGTTCCAGGGCGACGCGGCCCTCGCCATCTTCGGCGCGCCCATCGAACACCCCGACGCCTCAGGCGCGGCGCTCGCGGCATCACGCGAACTGCACGACGAACTGGTGGAAGTGCTGGGCCAGACGGACTTCGGCATCGGCGTCTCCGCCGGACGGGCCATCGCCGGCCACATCGGCGCTCAGGCCCGTTTCGAGTACACAGTGATCGGCGACCCCGTCAACGAGGCCGCACGCCTCACGGAGCTGGCCAAGCTGGAGCAGGGCCACGTGCTCGCATCGGCGATCGCGGTCAGCGGCGCACTTGACGCCGAGGCGCTGTGCTGGGACGTCGGCGAGATCGTCGAACTGCGTGGCCGCACCGCACCAACCCAGTTGGCCAGGCCGGTGACTCTCGCTGCGCCGGATCAAGTTCCGAGTGAGCTGCAGCGCGAAAGCTAGCTGCTGCGCTTGACGGCCTTCTTCGCGGGCGTCTTCTTGGCCGGTGCCTTCTTCGCGGCCACCTTCTTGGCCGTCTTCTTGGCGGGGCCGCGGGCGCGGCGATCGGCGAGCAATTCCGACGCCCGGCCGTCGGTGATCGACAGCACGTCGTCACCCTTGCGCAGGCTGGCATTGGTTTCACCGTCGGTGACGTACGGGCCGAACCTGCCGTCCTTGATCACCATCGGCTTATCCGACACGGGATCGGTGCCGAGTTCGCGCAGTGGCGGGGCGGACGCACCCTGCCCGCCGCGTCGCTTGGGCTCGGCGTAGATCTTCAGCGCCTCATCGAGGGTGACGGTGAACATCTGCTCCTCGTTGGCAAGCGAGCGAGAATCGGTGCCGCGCTTGAGGTACGGGCCGTAGCGCCCGTTCTGCGCGGTGATCTCCTCGCCGTTGGCGGGATCGACACCGACCACTCGCGGCAACGACAGCAGCCTCAGCGCGTCGTCCAGCGTGACCGTCTCGAGATCCATTGAGCGCAGCAGTGATCCGGTGCGGGGCTTGGGACCCGGCGGTGGCTTCTTGGCTTTCTTCGCCGGCGAAGCCCCCGGATCCTCAGGCGGCACAATCGGTTCCGGAAGCACCTCGGTCACGTACGGGCCGTACCGGCCGTCCTTGGCGACGATCTCGTGCCCGCTCTCGGGGTCCATGCCGAGCGAGCGCCCCTCCTGCGGGGTGGAGAAGAGCTTCTCGACGAGCTCGAGCGTGAGTTCGTCGGGGGTCAGGTCGTCCTTGAGGTTGGCCCGCTGCGGGGTGGGCTCGCCGTCGTCACCGGTGATCATCCGCTCCAGGTATGGACCGTTGCGGCCGACGCGGACGTTGATCGCGCGCCCCTGATCGTCGTCGAACAGCTTGATGGAGTTGACTTCCCGCGCGTCGATCCCTTCCAAGTTGCCGCCGACCAGCTTCTTGAGCCCACCGGAGCGGGCGATGGAGCCGTCCACGCCGTGCTCGCCGCCGAAGTAGAAGTTGTTGAGCCAGTTGGTCCGTCGCTCGTTGCCGGAGGCGATCTCGTCGAGCTCGTCCTCCATGGCGGCAGTGAAGTCGTAGTCGACCAACCGGCCGAAGTGCTGCTCCAGCAGACCCGTCACCGCGAAAGCCACCCACGACGGCACCAGGGCGCTGCCCTTCTTGTGCACGTAGCCGCGGTCCTGGATGGTCTTGATGATCGACGAATACGTCGACGGCCGCCCGATGCCGAGATCCTCCAGCGACTTGATCAGCGACGCCTCGGTGTAGCGCGCGGGCGGGCTGGTGGTGTGGCCGTCGGCGGTCAGGTCGGTGGCGTCGACCCGCTGCCCCTGGGTCAGGTTCGGCAGCCGGCTCTCGGCGTCGTCGGCCTCACCCCCGGCCTGCTCGTCGAGGCTCTCGACGTAGGCCTTCAGGAAGCCCGCGAAGGTGATGGTCCGGCCGCTGGCGCTGAACACGACCTGAACTGTGGAGGCAACACCTGGGTCCAATGTCGCCGCCGGGGCGGCTCCAGCGATCCGCAGCGACAGGGTGGTGCCGCGGGCGTCGGCCATCTGGGATGCGACGGTGCGCTGCCAGATCAGCTCGTAGAGCCGGAACTCGTCGGTGTCGAGTTGAGCGTGCAGCTGGCCTGGCGTCTGGAACACGTCACCTGCCGGCCGGATCGCCTCGTGCGCCTCCTGGGCGTTCTTCACCTTGCGGGTGTACTGCCGCGCGGTCGGGTGCACGTACTCCTCGCCGTAGAGCTGCCTGGCCTGGTTACGGGCCGCTTCCACGGCCGACCCCGACAACGTCGTGGAGTCGGTGCGCATGTAGGTGATGTAGCCGTTCTCGTAGAGCCGCTGCGCGATGCTCATCGTGCGCTCCGAGGAGAACCGCAGCTTGCGGCCCGCCTCCTGCTGCAGCGTGGAGGTCATGAACGGGGCGTACGGCTTGCGGGTGTACGGCTTCTGCTCGACCGACGACACCGTCAACTGGGCACCGCGCAGCCCCGCGGCGAGCTGGCCTGCGGCGGCCTCGTTGAGCACCAGCACCTCGTCGGGCTTCTTGAGACCGCCCAACGAGTCGAAGTCGCGCCCGGCTGCCACGCGACGGCCGTCGACCTGGTTGAGCTTCGCGGTGAACCTCGGCGGCGACGCCTGCGGGTCCGACACGCTGGCGTCGAGTTCGGCGGTGACGTCCCAGTAGCCGGCGCTGCGGAACGCCATGCGCTCGCGCTCGCGCTGGACGATGATCCGGGTCGCCACCGACTGCACGCGGCCCGCCGACAACTTGGGGGCCACCTTCTTCCACAGCACGGGGCTGACCTCGTAGCCGTACAGGCGATCGAGGATGCGACGCGTCTCCTGCGCATCGACCAGGTCGATGTCGAGGTCGCGGGGGTTCTCCGCGGCGCTCAGGATCGCGGGTTCGGTGATCTCGTGGAACACCATGCGCTTGACCGGGACGCTGGGCTTGAGCGTCTCCAGCAGGTGCCAGGCGATCGCTTCGCCCTCGCGGTCGCCGTCCGTGGCCAGGTAGAGCTCGTCGACGTCCTTGAGCAGGCCCTTGAGTTCTGTGACCGTGCTCTTCTTCTCGGGGCTGATGATGTAGAGCGGCTCGAAGTCGGCGTCGACGTTCACGCCGAGACGGGCCCACGGCTCGGACTTGTACTTGGCGGGGACGTCCGCGGCCGCCCTCGGCAGGTCGCGAATGTGCCCGCGGGAGGACTCCACGATGTAGTTGGCGCCCAGGTAACCGGCGATTTTGCGCGCCTTGGTAGGCGACTCGACTATGACGAGTCGCCGTATGATCGGGCCAGTGGCTGCTCGCCCACGTGGCGCACTGCCGTTCTCGCCGCTGCCCTCCTGGTCAGCCAACTCTGTCTACGCTCCACTCTTGTGCCGCCAACCGGCGCCTGACGATGAGCGTCGACGGTCGCATCGGCTCTCGGCACCCTATAGCTAGTGCCAACTTCGCATTCTGGGCGCGCGTACGCAAACTGGATTCCCCCGTACTAGACCTCAGGTCCGTGGCCAAAGCGAGAACGCCTCGGTATCACCTGGTGGTTCCCCCACGTTCTCTACCAGGCGTAACAACCTCCGACGACCACTGATCCGTAGCGCGGGACGAGCCCCGCGCGTGCCGATCAAGGTCGGTGCGATTCCCACCCTCATCATTGCCGATGCGAGGGCAGTATGCGTGTCCGGCGCATGGGGGTCGAGTCCGAGCAGGTAACGGTCGGCCGCCTCCGGCGTGCCCGCGGCCAACGTCCAGGCCCTCAGTTCCCTCGGCCCGGGCAACCAGTGCGGCGGGACGGTCTTCACCGCGCCGCGGGTCCAGGCCGCGGCCATCGCGATCAACCGCCGGTCGACCGCGGTGCGGACGAGCGGAGTGTTCTCGTCGGTGCGGCCGATCTCGGGGATGAGCCCTGTTTCGGCGATCATCTCGGCAAGCCCCTCGGCACGCCACAACCGATCCACCACAACCGACAAGCGCGCCGCCTGCTGCGCACCGCTACCGACCAGCACGACCTGGCCCGACGCAGCGAGAATCCCGGTCAAGTCGGCGACCGCGGGCGGCACCGACTCAGCCGAGAAGAACGACAGCTGACTCACGAAATCGACACTAGGCCAGCAGTGCACTCCCGAGGGGTCACCGGGCCGCACGAGGCAGCAGGGGAATGCGGGAAAATGAGAAAACCCCCGTACGTCAGTCACCGGGACGTGCGGGGGGTTCCTTCAGATCGTCGTCGATTCAGACGGGCTTGACGCTGAGGGCCTGCGGGCCCTTGGGGCTCTGCTCGATCTCGAACTCGACCTTCTGATTCTCCTCGAGGGTGCGGAACCCATTGGACTGAATCTGCTTGTAATGGACGAAGACGTCGCCGCCGCCGTCTTCCTGCTCGATGAACCCGTAGCCCTTTTCCGGGTTGAACCACTTAACAGTTCCCTGAGGCATCTGTACTTCTTTCCTTCTACTACTTCGGGTGCGGTCCACCGTGCTTCGGTGGGCCGGGCCCGTTCCGACCGCCATACCTTCGTGGAAGCGCCGGAACAGACCGACCTACAACCCTCGCAGGAACCGCGATCGCAACGACGTTCCTGCGAGTGCTGACACACGAACACAGAAGCTGCGACCACGATAAGTGAATCATGTCCCGGGGCTTCGCGACAGTCTTGTTGTGATCATGTGGTTAACAATTCGGGCGTGAACCTGGAGGGGGGTGGGCAGTGTCGGGTCGGGCGTCGGATTTCGGTCGCGAACTGCTCGCCAGCGCCGTCGACGGCACCAACTCATCCGAACATCCGCTACGCCACGTATCGGATTTGGCACCACGCCGCGCACGCGCACAACCGTGGCCCCGGTGGGCCGATTCCGACGTGGTGGCGGCCTTCGTCGATCGCGGCATCGCCGAACCCTGGTCGCATCAGGTAATCGCCGCCGACCTCGCGCATTCGGGCCGCCACGTGGTGCTCAGTACCGGCACCGCGTCGGGCAAGTCGCTCGCCTACCAGTTGCCTATCGCGTCGGCCCTTGCAGCCGATCCGCGCGCCAGGGCGTTGTACCTGTCCCCCACCAAGGCCCTCGGACACGATCAGTTGCGCGCGGCGCAGTCGCTGACGGACGCCGTCGCACGCCTCGCGGACGTCGGGCCGAGCGCTTATGACGGTGACAGCAGCCAGGAGGCCCGGCGATTCACCAGGGAGAGCTCCCGGTGGATCTTCTCCAACCCCGACATGATCCATCTGTCGCTACTGCGCAACCACCCCAGGTGGGCCGTGTTCCTGCGCAACCTCAGATTCATCGTGATCGATGAGTGCCACTACTACCGGGGCATCTTCGGCTCGAATGTCGCGATGGTGCTCCGTCGGCTGATGCGGTTGTGCGCGCGCTACGGAGGCGACGCACCGGGGCCCACGGTGATCTTCGCCAGCGCGACGACGGCTTCTCCGGCGGCCACGGCCTCGGAGTTGCTTGGGCACACGGTCATCGAGGTGACCGACGACGGCTCACCACAGGGCGGGCGCACGGTGGCGCTGTGGGAACCCGCGCTGCTGGCCGATCTGATCGGCGAGAACGGCGCCCCGGTCCGGCGTTCGGCCGGGGCGGAGGCGTCCCGCGTGATGGCCGACCTGATGGCCGAGGGCGCGCGGACGTTGACCTTCGTCCGCTCGCGTCGCGGCGCCGAACTCACCGCACTCGGTGCGCGGGCCCGCCTCGAGGACGTCGCACCGGAATTGGCCGACCTGGTCGCCTCCTACCGCGCCGGCTACCTCGCCGAGGACCGCCGCGCCCTGGAGAGCGCGTTGGCGGACGGCCGGTTGCGCGGACTGGCCACCACCAACGCCCTCGAACTGGGCGTCGACATCGCGGGCCTCGACGCCGTGGTGCTGGCCGGGTTCCCCGGCACCGTCGCCTCCTTCTGGCAGCAGGCGGGCCGGGCGGGCCGTCGGGGTCAGAGCGCGTTGATCGTCCTGATCGCGCGAGACGACCCGCTGGACACCTACCTCGTCAATCATCCGGGCGCACTCCTGGACAAGCCGATCGAACGCGTCGTCATCGACCCCGTCAACCCGTACGTGCTCGGACCCCAACTGCTCTGTGCCGCAACCGAACTCCCCCTCACCGACGCCGAGGTGCGGATGTGGAACGCCGAAGCCGTTGCCGAGACGCTGGTCGACGACGGCCTGCTGCGGCGGCGGCCGGCCGGCTACTTCCCCGCACCGGGCGTCGACCCGCATCCGGCGGTGGACATCCGCGGGTCGTCAGGCGGACAGATCGCGATCCTGGAGACCGGCACCGGCCGAATGCTGGGCAGTACGGGCGCGGGCCAGGCACCCGCATCGGTGCACCCGGGCGCGGTCTACCTGCACCAGGGCGAGAGTTATCTGGTCGACTCACTCGACTTCGAGGACGGCATCGCGTTCGTGCGGCCGGAGGATCCCGGGTACACGACGTCAGCGCGCGACGTCACCGACATCGTCGTCACCGGGCCAGGGACGCGTCGCGCCTACGGGCCTGTCACCATCGGCTTGGTGCCGGTGTCGGTGTCGCACACCGTGGTCGGCTACCTCCGCCGCCGACTCAACGGCGAGGTGATCGACTTCGTCGACCTCGACATGCCGACCCAGACGCTGGACACCATGGCGGTGATGTGCACCATCGCGCCGGAAGCATTGCAGCACAACGGCATCGACCCCCTTCGTGTGCCCGGTTCGCTGCACGCAGCAGAGCACGCGGCAATCGGACTGCTGCCGCTGGTCGCCAGCTGCGACCGCGGCGACATCGGCGGCGTGTCGATGGCGGTCGGACCGGAGGACGGCATGCCGACGATCTTCGTCTACGACGGTTACCCCGGCGGCGCCGGTTTCGCCGACCGCGGCTTCCGCCAGATCTCGACGTGGTGGGGTGCCACCGCGGCGGCCATCGACGCCTGCGAGTGCCCGAACGGTTGCCCGTCGTGCGTGCAGTCGCCGAAGTGCGGCAACGGCAACGAACCGCTGGACAAGCAGGGAGCGGTGCGGGTGCTGCGTCTGGTGCTCGGCGAGTTGGCACGTCGCGGTGGATAATGGCCCGCTGGACGACCTACCCCTCGACGGTCGTCTTCCACGGATCGGCGACGGGGCCTCGATCCAGCCTCGCCGAACACACAGACGATGCGATGAACGGCCGGACAACGCGATCCGTTCTCAATCCCGGAGGACCGGGTGCATCCGCAAAATACCGTGGCATGGGCGCGTGCGAACCCATTTCGACCATTCGAGGAGGTCATTGCGTGATCGAGGCACCTGTCAAACCGCATTCGCTACGAATTTCGTCGTGCGTTCAGCCGAGGGCACGCCGTTTGCTGACCGGTACTATTCCGCCATGACCCCCGACTGGCTCCTGGTGGAAACCCTTGGCGCCGAGCCGACCGTGGTCGCGCAGGGCCAGCAGACCAAGAATCTCGTTCCCATCAGCGCCTTCCTCCGCAGGAACCCCAACCTGATGGCGATTCGGACGGCAATCGGCGAGACGGTCCGCGCGGGCAAGCCGCTCAGCAGCATCACGTCCAAGAACGACCGCGTGATTCGCACCGAGATCGTCCAAATGTCGGACGGTCGTATTCACGGCGTCCACGTCTGGGTGGGCCCACCCGGCGTCGATCCGCCGGAACGCGTCATCCCAGGACCGCTGAAATGGGATCTCACCAACGGAATCGCGACGGACACGACGGAGTCGCTGTACAACAGTGGCCTCGACCCGTCCGTCGAGGCCACTCATGGTCGCGCTTTCGCCGAGGATCTGCCCACCCGGGATCTCAATCCGAGTGAGGCGGAGGTGTTGGCGGTCGTGATCAAACCCGAGCCGGGCCGCACCTTCTGCAGCACCTGGGACATCAGCGACCATGCGGGCAATCCGATCACCGTCGGGTTCACCGCGCGCGTGATGGTCGAGAGCGACGACACCGGCCGAGACCTGTTGGTCTGTAGGGCGATGAACTGGCGCAGTGCGCGCGATGAGGTGGTGCTGGCACCGAACGACCTCGCGCAGCGAATTCTGAACGGCCTGGCCCAACCCGGCGTTCATCGTGCACTCGTCGACCTGAAGTCCTGGACCCTGCTCAAGTGGCTCGACGATCCGTGCCCGTTCTACGACTGGCGCGCCAGCGAAGACGGCGAGCCCCGCGTCCACCCCGACGATGCACTCGAGATGACCTCGATGGCAACGGAGTTCGGGTCTGGATCGACCTCGCGCGTGTTGCGGTTGCGCGCGCGTGGCGGCGGCTGGACGCCGGTCCACGTCACCGCACACCGCGTCGAACTCGAGGAGAACACCTTCGCGGGCCTGCTCTCCCTACGCCTGCCCACCGACGACGAGATCGCGTTCGTCGACGGACCCCCGCAGACCCGCGGCGCACGCAAGGGCAACGCGGGCAAACTCAAGGGCAGGGACAAGGGCAAAGACAAGGCGGCCCGCATCTAGTCGCACCGCGAGTTCGCCGACATTTCGTCATCAATGGATCCGCGCATATTTGCCGAAACAAAGATGTTTGGCGGATAGCATCGACGTCGCTTCAACCGTCGATGAGCCAGCGGTCAGACACGAACTGAGGGGATCTCGGACATGAGTTCACGAGAGTCGGCCAGAGTCGGTGCGCCGGCCCTGGAGCTGTCGGCGGCCAAGGCGGCGTTGTGGTTGAGCCTCACGGCGGTCCTGGCGCTGCTCGTCCTGTACTTCGTGGGCGTCGACCAGGGCGCCACGTCGGTGTTCGGCAACAACACCTACATTCACGAGTTCGTGCACGACGCGCGCCACTTGCTCGGCTTCCCCTGCCACTGAGTCAGATTCCCGGGCCGGCCCGCGCGGCGGCTCGGGCCGAACCCAGCCCCCACCGTCCGAGCGCCGCCTCGACGTCGACGGTGACCACGACGTCGAGTGCCGTCACCGTGCACGCGGTGACGCTCGCGTCCATCCGCTCGGCGACCGAGACCGCCCACCCGCACGCGCGCTCCGGCGCGCTCCCGACGAATGTCGTTCATAAAGTCGTTGGACAACGAGGGTCGTCTATGGATCAGATGAGCTGAAGCTTCTGCCCGTAGACGATGGCCTGCACCCGGGTGTGCGCCCCGAGTTTCTCCATCAGCGCCTGGGTGTAGCTACGAACGGTGTTGATCGTCACGTGAAGCTCGATAGCGATCTCCTTGGTGGTCTTGCCCGCGGCCATTTGCTTGAGAACGTCGATCTCCCTCGGCCGCAGCTGCGGGTAGACGGTGCCGGTGCGGTCGAGCAGGGTCTGCGCGGTTTCCAGGTTGTGGGCGACGTGGGTGTCGATGACCATCCGGCCGTCCTTGACCTCGCGCAGCGCGGTCACCAGGTCCAGATCGAGCGTGCCTTTGAGTAGCACACCGGCTGCTCCGGCTTCCAGACAGCGGCGGAGGTTCTCGACGTCGTCGAATGCCGTGAGCATGATGATCCGCGCGGCTGGCGCCGCCATTGCGAGCTGCCTGCAGACGTCGTCACCGGAGAGGTCACCGAGCCGGAAGTCGAGCAGTACGAGATCCGGTTGGATCCGGCGGGCCACCTCCACTGTCGCGCGCCCGGAATTGCAGGACGCGACGACGTGGAAGTCCGCGGCCAGGGCGAGCAGCCGTTCGATACCGTGCGCCACAATCGGATGGTCGTCGGCGATCAGCACGCTGTGCACGGCCTTCGCCGGCTCGGCCGTACCGGCGCAATTGGTCATGCTGCGTCCTGGAGCGGAACGGCGGCGTGGACACGGGTTCCGCCGTCGTCGTTGGTTTCGACCCTCAGTGTTCCGCCGACGCCCTGCACCTTCTGCAGTAGTCCAGGAATGCCGAGTCCGGCCAGGCGACCCGGTATGGGATTGACTTCGAAGTCGACGGGCAGGCCTCGGCCGTCGTCATCGATCGCCACGGTGATCTCACGGGCTTGGTAGGCGACCGAGATGAACACGGCGGTGGCTCCGGAGTGCTTTTCGATGTTGTACAGCGCTTCGCGCACAACGGCGAGCAGCACGCCCTCGATCGAGGGTTTCGCCGTGGCCGGTGTTCCGAGTGTGGCGACCTCGATCGCGTTGCCGGTGCGGGCGGAGAACATCGCCGCGTCGCGTCGGATGGTGACCGGTAACGCGTCGGTGGTCGGCATGAGGTTGTGCATCGCCTCGCGCAAGTAGGCGGATGCCTCGGCCGCGTCGGCCTCGATGGTTCGCGCCGACGTGGCGACGCCCTGGGTGTGCATCGGCTGGCGTTGCAGCTCCTGAGCGGACATGGCGATCTTGAACAGGATCTGGCCGGCGGTGTCGTGCAACTGTTGCGCAATCCGTTGGCGCTCTTCTTCAACCGCGAGCTTGCCTTCCCGATCGGCTCGGACCGCGGTGACGATCAGCGGGGCCAACGAGACCCCGAACTCGTTCATCAACAATGTCACTCGCGGGGTTACGCGGCAGCCACGGTTTCCCGTGTACATCACGCCGAGCCGGTTTCCGCCGCACTCGATGGGGACCGCGGCGAATCCCTGGATGCCTTCGGCAATCACCGCGTCGGCCAGATCGTCGGTGCAGTTCGGGTCGGCGGCGCAGTTCCCGGTCGTGGCCGGCATGCTCCGTTCGAGCGCTCGCCAGCCGAGGCTGTCCCCCCGGGACACAGTGATACCGACCAGGTTCGCTCGAACTCCCTCGGCGGCGGTCACTACCAGATGGTCGGTGCCGTCGTAGATAGCGATCGCCACCAGGTCGGTACCGAGGAGGGCGTGCATCCGCTTGCACGCCTTGCTGACCAGCGTCGGCAGATCGGACAACCCGGACAGCCCGCGGGTCGCCATAACCAGCGCGCGGACATCGTCGATGGATTTCACCGTGTAGCACATGATCACTCCAGGGATTGGCGGTCGGCATCGTTGATAGGGGGTGTCGGTGTCGTCGGGTCTACAGGCAAGTCGGGGTTGTGCCAAGTTTCCCGGCCCGATTGCCGCCCAGAATAGCCCTGGCACCGCGCGAGTTCGCGGCGAAAGGCGACCGATCTGAGGACGGCGCGCAGCGCGTCGATCGCGGGGCTGTCGAACGCGGCGCCAGGGATGACGAGCACTTCCCGTGCCCCTACCGTTCGAGCGATTTCGAGGAGTGTCAGCTCACCCGCGCGGGTCGCGATCGTGGCGACGGCCGGGTGGCTGTTCACGTCGACGTCGGCGTTGAGTCGCAGAGCCACCCCGTGGCACAGGACGTCGAGGAGCGTTTCCGCCGCGTCGAGCGGAGCGGATTCGGTCCAGTGCACCGTGTGCTGGTTGTCGCGGGCCACTGCGATCAGTGCGGTGACGGCCGGCGAGGTCAGTCCGCTGACGAGTATGGTGCCCGCTCCGGCGGCGCCGCCGGAGGGCTCGAGCCATATCTCACTGCCCGCGTCAAGGGTGGTGTGCCCTGTCGGGATCCGTAGTGTCGCTTCGGCTTTGATCATCGAGTCCAACCCGGCAGCACCGCGGCGCAGCGGCGTGGCGACCAGCGTTTCGCGCCCGGTTTGCGGGTGCGGCACCCGGGCGAGCCGCAGCCGGATCTGCTCGTCGAGGTGCGTGACCGAGTGGATCGCGGTTCCCAGACGGGCGGCGATCCCCGCGGTGGTGGGCTGGTCGACCGCAAGAAGCCGACGCAGCAGGGGCAGAGCGAAGGAGGTGAAGACCCGCTCAGCAGCGGCGGGATAACCGGGCACCCCGATCACCGGCACCGAAGGTCGACCGGTCAGCTGGGCGAGCACCACCGGGTGACCGGGCCGCATTGCCACACCATGAACGGCGATCACGCCCAGAGCGCCGAGTACGGCGGCGGTGCGATCGT
>NZ_JAVRPS010000435.1:0-12450 GCF_032162105.1 Mycobacterium sp.
CGCTCAGGCGGGCCAGGTCGCTGTAGGTCTGCGCCGCGTACGCCTTGGCCAGGCGGTCCTCGTACTCAGTCATCGGAAGGCGACCTTGAGCGGCCGCATCGGTGAGCAGCTGCGCAACCTGAATGCGATCGGTGTCGGCAGCGCGCATGGATCCATTGCGCGACGCTGGAGTGCTCATCAGGGATGAGCCTACGACGATCGCCTGTGCACGCAAGGCTGTTGCCCAATCTGTGGCCGGACAGGCTCAGGATTGCGTCCAACTCGGCGGCCGCTTCTGCAGGAAGGCGAGCATTCCCTCGCGCGCCTCGTCGGAGACGAACAGTGCGGCCGACTGCTTGGCCAGCTCCTTGGCGTGCCGGTCGAAGCCGGCAAGGATCGACGCCGTGGTGAGCGCCTTCGACGCCGCCAGGCCCTGGGGCGAGCCCTTGGCGATGTTTGCTATCAGCGCTGCCACTTGTGCGTCCATCATCTCGGCGGAATCGGCGGCGAGTGTGATCAGCCCGATCGCGGCGGCCTCGGCTGTGTCGAACCTCTCGCCGGTGACGAAGTATCGGCCAGCCGCGCGCGGACTCATCTTCGGCAGCAGGGTCAACGAGATGATCGACGGTGCAACGCCGATGCGGGCCTCGGTGAGCGCGAACGTGCTCGCAGGCCCGGCCACGACGAGGTCGCACGCGCCGATCAGACCGAGCCCGCCTGCCCGCACGTGGCCGTCCACGGCGGCGATGACGGGGATCGGCAGTTCCAGGATCGCGCGCAGCAGGTGGGTCATCTCGTGGGCCCGGTCGACGGCGACGTCACCGGGATCGGCGGCCGGTCCGCCTGCAGATGCCTGAGCGAGGTCGGCGCCTGCGCAGAACGTCGTGCCGGTGTGAGTGAGCACGACGGCACGCACCCCGGACTCCTCGGCGGCGTCGCTGAGTCCCTGTCGAAGTTGATGCACCAGTGCGGTGGACAGCGCGTTGTGATTGTGCGGCGAGTCCAGCACGATGCGCGCGGCGGCACCCTGGACGGTGTAGTGGACCAGGGAGCTCATCAGTACGAGCGTGGCAGACCGAGCGACGTCTGCGCCACGAAATTGAGGATCATCTCGCGGCTCACCGGGGCGATCCGGGCCAGCCGGGACGCGGTCAGTACCGAGGCGATGCCGTACTCCTTGGTCAACCCGTTGCCACCGAGGCACTGCACGGCCTGGTCGACCGCGCGAACCGAGGCTTCGCCTGCGGCGTACTTGGCCATGTTTGCCGCCTCGGCAGCGCCGGCGTCGTCGCCGGCGTCGTATAGCGTGGCGGCCTTCTGCATCATCAGCTTGGCCAGTTCGATCTCGATGTGGTTCTGCGCCAACGGGTGTGAGATGCCCTGGTGCGCACCGATCGGCGTCTTCCACACCTGCCGGGTCTTGACGTAGTCGGTGGCCTTGTTGATGGCGAAGCGGCCCATCCCCACCGCGCTGGCCGCGCCCATGATCCGCTCCGGGTTGAGGCCCGCGAACAACTGCGCGATTGCCGCGTCCTCGGAGCCGACGAGCGCGTCGGCAGGCAGTCGCACGTCGTCGAGGAACAGCTGGAACTGGTTCTCCGGGCTGACGATCTCCATGTCGATCTTCGTCCAGGACAAGCCTGGCGTATCGGTGGGCACGACGAACAGCGCGGGCTTCAGGTTGCCGGTCTTGGCTTCCTCCGTGCGGCCGACGACCAGCAGCGCCTGCGCCTGGTCGACACCGGAGATGAAGACCTTCTGGCCGGACAGGATCCAGTCGCTGTCGTCCCGGCGCGCGGTGGTGGTGATGCGGTGGCTGTTCGATCCGGCGTCGGGCTCGGTGATGGCGAACGCCATGGTGATCGAGCCGTCGGCGATGCCCGGAATCCAGCGCTTCTTCTGCTCGTCGGTGCCGAACTTGCTGATGATGGTGCCGTTGATGGCGGGGGAGACGACCATCAGCAGCAGCGCGCAGCCTCCTGCCGACATCTCCTCCATCACCAGCGAGAGCTCGTACATGCCCGCGCCGCCGCCGCCGTACTCCTCGGGAAGGTTGACCCCGATGAAGCCGAGTTTGCCTGCCTCGCTCCATAATTCGGTGGTGTGCTGGCCGGCGCGCGCCTTCTCCAGGTAGTAGTCCGCGCCATAGTTCGCGGCCATCGCCGCCACCGCTTTGCGCAGGGCCTGCTGTTCCTCGGTCTCGACGAAGCTCATGATCATTCTCCTTCGGGGTTCGCTGTGTCTTCTACACGAGCGAGTAGGCTGCCGACGTCGACCTGCTGGCCGACCGCGACGTTGAGTTCGGCGAGCACGCCACCGCCCGGGGCGGTGATGGTGTGCTCCATCTTCATGGCCTCCAGCCAGATCAGCGGCTGTCCGGCCGTCACCTGGTCGCCGACCGCTGCGCCGACCCGGACGACTGACCCCGGCATCGGGGCCAACAACGAGCCTTGCGCAACGGCGGAATCCGGGTCGGGGAAGCGGGACTGGGCGGTGAGCCGGACCGGTCCCAGCGGACCGTCGATGAAGACGTCGTCGGTGCCGCCGTACCTCGCGACGTCGAACGGGCGCTCGACGAAGTTTCTCCCCGTCGCTCCGCTCGCCCCGATACCCGTGCTCAGCACCACCCGGTCGGGCGTCGCCGACACCAGTGTCAGGTCATCGGTGTCCGGGAGGTCCAACCGGCCGCGGACGAACCGGTACCGGACCTCGTGTTCATCCCCTGCGGGGTCGACGTAGCGCTTGGTCTGGTAACCGGATGGCACATTCCGCCACCCGCTCGGCACCTCGATGAAAACCGTTGCGGCCTGGCGATTCCCGGCAGCGTCGGCCAGAGCCGCGGTAAGCGCGGCGAGCTGCCACGTGGACGGGTCGGCCAACGGCCTCGCGAGCCTGGCCAGTCCGTGGGTGTCGAAGAACGCGGTGTCGGTGGCGCCATCGAGGAACGCAGGGTGGCGCAGCACGTTGACGAGCAGATCGCGGTTGGTCGGGATGCCGTGCAGCCGGGTCCGCGCCAGGGCGTCGGCGAGGATGCCCGCCGCCTGCCGCCGCGTCGGAGCGTAGGAGATGACCTTGGCCAGCATCGGGTCGTAGAACACAGACACCACCGAGCCGTCGACGATGCCCGAGTCGACCCGCACGCCCGGGCGGTCCAGCGTCTCGAACTCGGTACGGCTGCCGGGCACGTCGAACCGGTGGATCGGTCCGGCCTGCGGTCGCCAGTTCTTGGCAGGGTCCTCGGCGTACAGCCGCGCCTCGATCGAATGACCGTGTGCGACAGGAGGTTCAGCGGGCAACCGGCCGCCCGCGGCCACGTCGAGTTGCAACTCGACGAGGTCGAGGCCCGTGGTCTCCTCCGTCACCGGATGCTCCACCTGAAGCCGGGTGTTCATCTCGAGGAAGAAGAAGTCGCCCGATTCGTCGGCCATGAACTCGACGGTGCCCGCGCCGGTGTACCCGATCGCGCCCGCCGCCAGTCGCGCCGCCTCGAACAGCTTGGCCCGCATGCCAGGGGTGCGTGCGACGAGCGGCGACGGCGCCTCCTCGATGATCTTCTGGTGCCGCCGCTGAATCGAGCATTCGCGCTCGCCGACTGCCCAGACGGTGCCGTGCGCGTCGGCCATCACCTGGACTTCGACGTGATGCCCGGTGGCCAGGTAGCGCTCGCAGAACACGGTTGGATCGCCGAACGCCGACTGCGCCTCGCGCTGCGCGGCCTCCACCTCTCTGGCCAACTCGGTCAGGTCGCGGACGACGCGCATGCCGCGGCCGCCGCCACCGGCCGACGCCTTGATCAGCACCGGCAGCTGCGCGGAGGTGACCGTGTCGGGATCGAGTTGCTCGAGCACCGGTACGCCCGCGGCGGCCATCAGCTTCTTCGCCTCGATCTTGGAGCCCATCGCTTGCACGGCCGCGACGGGTGGTCCGATCCAGATCAGCCCAGCGTTCTCCACGGCGTCGGCGAATTCCGCGTTCTCCGAGAGGAACCCGTAGCCGGGGTGAATGGCGTCGGCATCCGAGGCCAGGGCCGCGACGAGGAGTTGCTCTACATCGAGATACCCGTTGCGTCCCTCCAGTCGGACGCGGACGTCGGCCTCCGCGACGTGCGGGCTGGCGGCGTCGGGGTCGGTGTAGACGGCGACGGTGCCGATGCCGAGGCGGCGGCAGGTGGCGAACACGCGGCGGGCGATCTCGCCGCGGTTGGCGACCAGGACTCTGGTGATGGTCATGCTGCCCCCCTCCTCGCGATTTGTGCGCGCTTTCGTTCGCGCACCGACGGAAAACGCGCACAAATCGCTGACATGGTGGGCCTCACATCCGGAAGACGCCGAAGTTCGACGTCCCCTCGATCGGGCCGTTGGCGATGGCGGACAAGCACATTCCCAGCACGGCGCGGGTGTCACGGGGATCGATGACGCCGTCGTCGTAGAGCATGCCGGACAGGACCATGGGCAACGACTCGGCTTCGATCTGGCCCTCAATGGCTGCCCGCAGTGCCGCATCGGCTTCCTCGTCGACCTGTTGGCCGCGGGCCTCGGCGGCGGCCCGGCTGACGATCGACAACACGCCCGCGAGTTGAGCGCCGCCCATTACCGCGGACTTCGCGCTCGGCCACGCGAACAGGAAGCGGGGGTCATAGGCACGGCCGCTCATGCCGTAGTGCCCGGCGCCGTACGACGCGCCGATCAGCAGCGAGAGGTGCGGCACGGTCGAGTTGGACACGGCGTTGATCATCATCGAGCCGTGCTTGATCATCCCGCCTTCCTCGTACTTCTTGCCCACCATGTAGCCGGTCGTGTTGTGCAGGAAGAGAAGTGGCGTGTCGGACCGGTTGGCCAACTGGATGAACTGGGTGGCCTTCTGGCTCTCCTCGCTGAACAGCACGCCGCGGGCGTTGGCGAGGATGCCGATCGGGTAGCCGTGCAGCATGGCCCAGCCCGTCACCAGCGAGCCGCCGTAGAGCGGCTTGAACTCGTCGAAGTCGGAGCCGTCGACGATGCGGGCGATCACCTCGCGGGGGTCGAAGGGGATGCGCAGATCGGCGGGCACGATCCCGATGAGTTCCTCGGCGTCGAACAGCGGATCGGCGACGGGGCCTGGCGTCGGCCCCTGCTTGCGCCAGTTCAGCCGGGCCACGATCCGGCGCGCGATCCGGATGGCATCGAGTTCGTCGATAGCGAAGTGGTCGGCCAAACCCGATATCCGAGAGTGCATCTCGGCCCCGCCAAGGGATTCGTCGTCGGACTCCTCGCCGGTGGCCATCTTCACCAGCGGCGGTCCGGCGAGGAACACCTTGGACCGTTCCTTGATCATCACGACGTGATCGGACATGCCGGGGACGTAGGCGCCACCCGCGGTGGAGTTGCCGAACACCAGCGCAATGGTGGGAATGCCTGCCGCCGACAGCCGGGTCAGGTCGCGGAAGCCCCGGCCACCGGGGATGAAGATGTCCTTCTGGGTGGGCAGGTCGGCCCCGCCGGACTCGACCAGCGAGATCAACGGCAGGCGGTTCTGACGCGCAATGAAGTTGGCCCGCTGCATCTTCTTGAATGTCCACGGGTTGGTGGTGCCGCCCTTGACCGTGGGATCGCTTGCCACCAGCATGCACTCGACGCCCTCGACGACGCCGATGCCGGAGACCACGCTCGCGCCAACGGTGAAGTCGCTGCCCCACGCGGCGAGCGGGCTGAGTTCCAGGAACGGGGAGTCCGGGTCGACGAGTAGTTCGATGCGCTCGCGGGCAGTGAACTTGCCACGGGCGTGGTGGCGTTCGACGTACTTGGCGCCGCCGCCGGCCAGCGCCTTGGCGTGCTCGGCGTCGACTTCGGCGAGCTTGGTGGTCATGGTCTCGGCGGCGTCGGTGTATGCGGCCGAGCGCGGATCGAGGGCCGACTTCAGCACGGTCATGACTGATATCCGAGTGTCTTGGCAGCAAGTGAGGTCAGGATCTCGGTGGTGCCGCCGCCGATGCCCAAGATGCGCATGTCGCGGTACTGGCGTTCAACCTCCGACTCGGCCATGTAGCCCATGCCGCCGAACAACTGCACGGCTTGGTTCGCCACCCACTCGCCGGACTCGACGGAGGTGTTCTTCGCGAAGCACACCTCCGGGATCAGGTTCACGTCACCTGCGAGCTGCCGTTCCACCACATTGCGGGTGTACACCCGCGCGACGTCGACCCGTCGCGCCATCTCGGCCAACGTGTTCTGCACCGACTGCCGCGAGATCAGCGGCCTTCCGAAGGTTTCCCGATCACGGCACCACTGGACGGTGAGGTCGAGGCAACGTTGCGCGCTCGAGTACGCCTGCGCCGCCAGCCCGACCCGCTCGCTGACGAACGCGGCCGCGATCTGCAGAAAGCCGCTGTTCTCGGCGCCGATCAGGTTCTCCGCAGGCACCCGCACGTCGGTGTAGGACAATTCGGCGGTGTCCGACGAGCGCCAGCCCATCTTCTCCAGCTTGCGGGTGACCTCGAAACCCGGTGTGCCCTTGTCGACGACGATCAGCGAAACGCCCGCGGCGCCTTGCCCGCCGGTGCGTGCGGCCGTCACGACGTAGTCGGCCCGCACCCCTGAGGTGATGTAGGTCTTGGCGCCGTTGATGACGTAGCGGTCGCCGTCTCGGGTCGCCTTCGTCGTCAGATGCCCGACGTCGGAGCCGCCGCCCGGTTCGGTGATGGCCAGCGAGCCGATCTTGTCGCCGCGCAGGGTGGGCCGTACGTAGGTGTCGATCAGCCGCTGGTCGCCGGAAGCGATCATGTGCGGCACGGTGATACCGCACGTGAACAGCGACGCGAACACCCCGCCCGGCGAGCCGGCGTAATGCATCTCCTCGCAGATGATCACCGCGTCGGCGCCGTCGCCACCGCCACCACCGACGGCTTCGGGCAGGCCTGCGCCGAGCAGCCCGGCATCGCCTGCCTTGCGGTGCAGCTCGCGGGGCAGGTCGCAGGTCTTCTCCCACTCGGCGACGTTGGGCAGCACTTCGCGTTCGGCGAACGCGCGCACCGTCTTTCGGAGTTCCTCGCGTTCGGGGGTATGCCAGATGCTCGTGCTCATGACAAGAACTCCTCTGGGATGTCGATGTGGCGGGCTCTCAGCCATTCCCCGAGCCCCTTGGCCTGCGGGTCGAAGCGAGCCTGGTGGGCCACGCCCTTACCGAGGATGCCCTCGATGACGAAGTTGACCGCGCGCAGGTTGGGCAGCAGATGGCGGGTGACGACCAGGTCGACCGTCTCGGGCAGCAGTGCGCACAGTCTCTCGACGGTCAACGTGTGCGCCAGCCAGCGCCACTGCTCACCGGTGCGCACCCACACCCCGACGTTGGCGTTGCCGCCCTTGTCGCCGCTGCGGGCGCCTGCGACGAGGCCGAGCGGCGCGCGCCGGGTCTCGCCGAACGGCATCGGTTCGGGCAGTGCGAACGGCCCGACGGGTTCCAGCACCTTCGTCTCGGTGGCGGCGGGAATCTGCGTGCGGGTGCCGTCGGCGTGCACCGCGATGTGCGGCACCTCGCCTGCGTCGACGTAGCCGGGGGTGAACACGCCGTACACCTGGCCGTCGCCGGGCGGTGCGGTGGTGGTGAAACCCGGGTAGCTCGCCAAGGCCAATTCGACTGCGGCGGAGGAGAAGTGGCGTCCGACGTTCGCGGGATCGGGGTCGCGGACCACGCAACGCAGCAGCGCGCTGGCCGCTTCCTCGGTGTCGGCGTCGGGATGGTCGGTGCGCGCGAGCGTCCACTCCAACTCCGCGGGCTTCACCGTGAGGTTGGCCTCCAGCTGGCGTCGCACCAGGTCGGCCTTGGCGTCGATGTCCAGTCCGGTCAGCACGAAGGTCATCGCATTGCGGAAGCCGCCGACGGCGTTCAACGACACCTTGAGCGTCGGCGGCGGCGGCTCGCCCCGGACGCCGCTGATGCGTACCCGGTCGGGTCCCTCGTCGTCGAGCGACAGACTGTCGATCCGCAGCGTCACGTCGGGGTTGGCGTAGCGCGCCCCGCCGATTTCGTAGAGCAGCTGCGCGGTGACGGTGTCGACGCTGACCAGACCGCCGGTGCCGGGATGCTTGGTGATCACCGACGATCCGTCGGCGTCGATCTCGGCGATCGGAAAGCCAGAGTGAGTGAGGTCGGGCACCTCGGTGAAGAAGGCGTAGTTGCCGCCGGTGGCCTGGACGCCGCATTCGATGACGTGACCCGCGGCCACCGCCCCGGCCAGGGCGTCGTAGTCGGTGCGGCTCCAGCCGAAGTGGGCCGCGGCGGGCCCGACGATCACCGACGCGTCGGTCACCCGCCCCGTGACGACGACGTCGGCGCCCGCGTTGAGACAGTCGACGATGCCCCAGGCGCCGAGGTAGGCATTGGCCGCGAGCGGGCTGCCGAAGCCGAGTTCGTCCGCCCGTCCCACCAGGTCGTCGCCTTCGACGTGGGCGACCTTCGCGTCGAGTCCGAGCCGGTCGGCCAGCGCCCGTACGGCGGCGGCCAGCCCCGCGGGATTCAGCCCGCCGGCGTTGGTGACGATCCGCACGCCCTTGTCGAGGGCGGTCCCGAGGCACTCCTCGAGCTGGGTCAGGAACGTCTTCGCGTAGCCGCGATCGGGCGACTTGGCCCGGTCGCGGGCCAGGATCAGCATGGTCAGTTCGGCCAGGTAGTCGCCGGTCACGTAGTCGAGGTCGCCGCCGGTGAGCATCTCCCGCATCGCGGAATGCCGGTCACCGTAGAAGCCCGAACAGTTGCCGATCCGCACTACACCGGAACGCGCATCAGTCACCCGTGCTCCCATCACCCTTGGCCACTCAACCAACCGGTAGGTTAGTCGGTACCACCGGTCCCACGTCAAGAAGCGATTTCGGCGTGTTCACCCGCGCCAGGCGCGGTGCCAGGCGCGGAAAAGCACGCCGAAATCGCACATTTTGGAGGCTACGCAGCTCACCGGCTATCCTGGGGGGCAATTGCCGACGCCCGAAGTCTTGCGCGGCTACCAGATTTTGATCCCGTTGAAGAGGAGAGCCGATCATGGCTGTGCCCAAGCGCAGAATGTCGCGTTCGAACACCCGTAGCCGTCGGTCGCAGTGGAAGGCCACCGCGACCGATCTCGTCGGCGTGACCGTTGCCGGTCAGCAGCACAAGGTGCCGCGTCGGCTGCTCAAGGCCGCCCGTCTCGGCCTGATCGACCTCGACCGCCGCTAGCTCGGCGAACGACGCTCGGAGGGCAAGGGCAAAGCGCCCGGGTACTCGGCGCGCCTCTCAGCCCTCTCTCAGACAGTGGGTTGACACTGTGGCTGTGCGCATACTTGTCGTCGACGACGATCGCGCCGTGCGCGAATCCCTGCGACGGTCGCTTGCCTTCAACGGCTACTCCGTCGAGTTGGCCCAGGACGGTCTCGAGGCCCTCGAGCGGATCGCCAGCGACCGGCCGGACGCCCTCGTCCTCGACGTGATGATGCCGAGGCTGGACGGCCTCGAAGTCTGCCGTCAACTCCGCAGCACCGGCGACGATCTGCCCATTCTCGTGCTGACCGCGCGGGATTCGGTGTCCGAGCGGGTCGCCGGCCTCGATGCGGGCGCCGACGACTACCTGCCCAAGCCGTTCGCGCTCGAAGAACTTCTCGCCCGGATGCGCGCGCTGCTGCGCCGCAGGGCCATCGACGACCGCGCCGAGTCGGCCGCCATGACGTTCTCCGACCTGAGCCTCGACCCGGTCACCCGGGAGGTCACCCGCGGGGAGCGCCAGATCAGCCTGACCAGAACCGAGTTCTCGTTGCTGGAGATGCTGATCGCCAACCCGCGGCGGGTGCTGACCCGCAGCCGCATCCTCGAAGAGGTGTGGGGATTCGACTTCCCGACCTCCGGCAACGCACTCGAGGTGTACGTCGGATACCTGCGCCGCAAGACCGAAGCCGAGGGAGAGCTGCGACTGATCCACACCGTGCGAGGCGTGGGTTACGTGCTGCGCGAGACACCTCCCTGATGTCGGTTGTGAAGACGTGGAAGGAGTCGTTCCGCCGGGCGCGCCCGGTGCACGCCTCCCTCCACGACGCCAGCTCGGTGTCGCTGAGGTGGCGGGTGATGCTGCTGGCGATGTCGATGGTGGCGATGGTCGTGGTGCTGATGGCCCTCGCGGTCTACGCGGTGGTGTCGCGGGCGCTGTACGACGACATCGACAGCCAGTTGCAGAGCAGGGCCCGGCTGCTGATCGAGAGCGGGTCGCTGGCGGCCGACCCAGGCAAGGCCATCGAAGGCACGGCGTACTCCGACGTCAACGCCATGCTGGTGATCCCAGGCCGGACGATCTTCACGGCGAATCAGGAGGGGCAGAGCCTGCCGCTCGGTGATCCAGAGAAGGACGTCGTCTCGGGCAAGTTGCTGATGTCGCTGCGCACCACGAACCAGCAGCGCGTCTTGGCCGTCCATCTGTCCAACGGCAGTTCACTGCTGATCTCGAAGAGCCTGGCGCCCACCGGCGAGGTGCTCAAACGGCTCGGGACCATCCTGTTGATCGTCGGCGGTCTCGGCATGGCGGTGGCGGCGATCGCGGGTGGCACGGTGGCACGCACCGGGTTGCGACCGGTAGCGAGGCTCACCGAGGCCGCCGAGCGGGTGGCGCGCACCGAAGACTTGCGGCCCATCCCGGTTCACGGCAACGACGAACTGGCCCGGCTTACCGACGCGTTCAACATGATGTTGCGTGCGCTGGCCGAGTCACGGGAACGGCAGGCGCGGCTGGTGTCGGACGCCGGCCACGAGCTGCGCACGCCGCTGACGTCGTTGCGCACGAACGTGGAGTTGTTGATGGCGTCGATGGCGCCGGGTTCGCCGCGCCTGCCGGACGAGGAAATGGCGGGACTGCGGACGGACGTGATCGCCCAGATCGAGGAGTTGTCCACGCTGGTCGGCGATCTGGTCGATCTGACCCGCGACGACGCAGGCGTCACCATTCACGAGCCCGTCGACATGTCGGAGGTCATCGATCGCAGTCTGGAACGGGTTCGGCGGCGCCGCAACGACATCGAGTTCGACGTACACGTCGAGGGTTGGCAGGTCTACGGTGACGGCGCCGGGCTGTCGCGGGCAGTGCTCAACCTGCTCGACAACGCCGCGAAGTGGAGCCCACCGGGCGGCCGGGTGGGGTTGCGGCTGGTCCGGCTAGACGCGGTCAATGCCGAACTCGTGGTGTCCGATCGCGGGCCCGGCATTCCGCCACACGAGCGTCGGCTGGTGTTCGAGCGGTTCTACCGGTCCACCTCGGCGCGGGGACTGCCCGGATCGGGCCTTGGTCTGGCCATCGTCAAGCAAGTGGTGATGAAACACGGTGGGGCACTTCGGATCGAGGACACGGTGCCCGGCGGGGATCCGCCGGGGGCGTCGATTCACGTGGTGCTACCCGGCAGGCCGGCCGCGACACGCCCGCCGAGAGCGGTGGACGGGACCGACGGGAGCGCCGAGAATGGGTGATTCGGGGGGGAGATCGATGCAAAGTCTCGGGATGTGGCGAACGTTCTCTAAGTGGATTCTCAGACCAGAGGGGCACTGTCGGGATGCGGCGTTCGTTCTACTCGTAAGAACGACGTCGCAAACTACTCGAGGGAAGAGCACCGACCAGCAATGACGAATCATCCGAGGTATTCGCCGCCGCCGCCGCCCGGTCATCGGCCTGGCCCGTATGACCGCGTGCCGCCGGGCTACCCTGAGCCCCAGCGGCCCGGTGCTCCGCAGCAGCCCTACGACTGGCGCTATGCCACGCAGCAGCAGGCCTACCGCGGCCCGCACGACCCGTATCGTGGCGCCCCCCACCCGCCGGCCATGCCAGGTCCGCAACTTCCGCAAGCTCCTCGGAAACGTTCCCGGGCAGGGGCTTTGACGATCGGTGCACTGGCCATCGCCTTGGTCTCCGCTGGCGTTGGTGGCGGTGTCGCGACGTTGGTGAAACCGGACCGTCCCTCGATCACCACTAGCTCCATCGGTGCGGCTCCCACCGTGCCCGCGGCCAGCCTGCCCGCCGGGTCGGTCGAGCAGGTCGCGGCGAAGGTGGTGCCCAGCGTGGTCAAGCTGGAGACCGACATGGGAAAGCAGTCGGAGGAGGGCTCGGGCATCATCCTGTCGTCCGACGGCCTCATTCTGACCAACAACCATGTGGTGGCGGCGGCCAAGGGCGGATCAGCCGGGGCTCCTTCAGACCCCCCAGGCGCACCCGCCCCCACGCAGACCAAGGTCACGTTCGCTGACGGCAACACCACCAAGTTCACGGTGGTGGGCACCGACCCGAGCAGTGACATCGCCGTCGTTCGGGCGGAGGGTGCTTCGGGACTGACCCCGATCACCCTCGGCTCGTCGGCCAATCTGCGAGTGGGCCAGGACGTCGTCGCCATCGGTTCGCCGCTCGGCCTCGAGGGCACCGTCACCACCGGCATCGTCAGTGCCCTCAACCGGCCGGTGGCCGCAGGCGGTGACGCACAGAACCAGAACACCGTGCTCGAC
>NZ_JAVRPS010000436.1:0-4791 GCF_032162105.1 Mycobacterium sp.
CCGGGTATCCAACTCCTTGCCCGCATGTTCGACCGTCGTGAAGCCGATCTCATGCACTGCTGGGTCGTAGAGCGCCGCTTTCCAGCCGTCGGGCACGTCAACGCCTGTGGGTACGAGGAGTTCGAAGATGATCTCGTCGCGCCCGAAGTAGGTGGACAGGTAGCCGCCTGGCGGCTCTGGCAGGGTCGTCGTGTCGATGCCGAGACGCAGTGGCCGCGTGGCGGGGCGAAGTGGATATAGAGATGGAAGCGTGTTTGAGTCCCTGATCGGCGCTCGGACGTATCGCATGAACCGGTTGTTCGGTTGTCCCGAGGGGATGCTGATCGTCATGCCCGCGATGCTCTCACTGAGAGCCGACATGACGGCGGATCAAGCCATCGCGGCGATCTCGAAGCTCGCTGTGATGAGTGCGGCACTTCGTCAGGTGGAAATTCAGGTGCTCCCACGCCATAGAGCTGCGATCCTGAGCGGAGGGACGGCCCAGCGTGTCGGAGGTGAAAACGATGATCGGGGACGAGCTGAATCCCGGATTGAGCGAGCTGCATCCGGGGATGGACGAGCACCGGGCCATCGAGTTCTTGGGAGCGCGCGCCGACGGCATCGGTATCGACGGCTGGCACTGGCTGCTGGAGACGTCGGCGACGTCGTTCTACATCAAGTCCATGAATCGGGCGATGCAGGGGGCCAAGGTCACGCTGCACGGACCCGACGAGCGGTATCCGGGAGAGGAGCACTTCCGGTTCGACGTGATCAGGACGCCCGAGATGGAAGTGGATGAGGAAGCCGCGAACCGCTCCGCCCGCGCCGGTGGCCGCTGGCTGGCCGACTCCAGCGACTTTCCCTGGTACTTCACTGGCCGTCGGATCACCGAGAACGTGGACCACGTCGTGCGTTTCAGCGTCGGGCGCGACGTGTTCCTCGCCGGTGCACCGCCGGCAGGCGGCTCGGACTGGCCGAAGGACAAGGCGACGATAAGGGGGCTGTTGCCGCTTCCTGCTGTAGGGCATGTCGTACACGTAGATGTCTTCCTGAACTACGACGGCGACCGTGGACCGTACTGGCCGCACCCGGAGGCGGCGATCCGCGCCCAGTGCGCGGGATTGGGGTACATGACCAACTCGCTGGGCTGGAAGCTGTCCGTAGTCGCGCTCAACCGTCGCGCGGACGAAGAATCCGACCCCTGCGGCGACCTTCGCGGCGACACACCTGTTGATGAGTGCCTACGCGGCTACGCCGCGAGCGTCGACGACACCGGATTGTTGTGGTTGTGCGAGAAGCTGATTCCCTTCGACGACGAGGCCGTGGAACCAACGTCCGACTCCTGACGCCGAGCAGCGCCGTTACCCGCCGACGTGCTGTATGCGTGCGTCCAGCGCCGCAGAAGCGGCCGTCATGTGTTGCGGACACGGGAGGTACGGGAAACCCGACATCGAGAGGAACTGTTGAAGCGAGACCAGTCCGACCTGCCTCCACGCCTGGATCAGCCCCGCGACTTTGACGGCTCCCATCTCCGCCAGCCCTTCGAGCAGCATCAGGTCGGAGGTTGAAACGACGGCGGGGACAAGCATTCTGCCCTCGTACTGCGCCATCAGCCTCTGCGCACTGAGGCCGACGAGCATCATCGACAGCGGAGTGCTGGGGAGTCCCACGTCGGGTACAACGACGAAAGGCGCGAACTTCGCGTCGTCGAACGAAACTCCGTCCCACCCCAGCCGCGTGAGGTGGTCGATGACCGACTCGAACTGAACCGCCTTCTTGTTGGTCCAGAACGCCGCGATGTTGGAGGCGTAGTCCTCGCCGTCGCCTGTGCCCTCTGCGAGCGAAGCTCGGAGAGGGCGATGGGTCGCGTCGAGAAGCCAGGTGAACCCCTCTGTCGGCAGCACCCAGTCACATGCTTTCGGTGCCTGGCCTTTCTTCTCTGCCCACGCGGACTGCATCTGGTCCTCGCCGAGGACCACGCCGAACGGGTTGCGTCCAGCAGAGTGGTGTACGAGTCGGACCTGATCGGCGGTACCGGCGTGTCGTAGCCGGATGAATGAAGGTCATCGCGTGATTCTTCGAGAGACCGACCAAAGTCACTCGAGCAAAGGAATACACGCGATGACCACTGTCCACGATATCGACCTGCAGCAGGTCCTGACCGAGCGACTCACCGCCGCCCATCCCGATGTGCTGCGCGAGCTGTTGTCGATGTTCATCCAGACGTTGATGGGCGCTGAAGCCGATGCGCTGTGCGGGGCCGGTTACTGCGAGCGCAGCGGGGAACGAACCAACCACCGTAACGGTTACCGTCATCGTGAATTCGACACGCGGGCAGGAACATTGGATGTTGCGATCCCGAAGCTGCGGCAGGGTTCCTATTTCCCGGACTGGCTGCTGGAACGCCGCAAACGCGCTGAGCGGGCGCTGACCACGGTGGTGGCGACCTGCTATCTGCTGGGGGTCTCGACGCGGCGGATGGACAAACTGGTCGGCACGCTGGGCATCACCGGCCTGTCGAAGTCGCAAGTCAGCGTGATGGCCAAGGAACTCGACACCGCGGTGGAGGCGTTCCGCAGCCGGCCGTTGGACGCCGGCCCGTACACGTTCGTGGCCGCCGACGCCCTGGTGCTCAAAGTCCGCGAGAACGGTCGGGTGGTCAACGTGCACGCCCTGATCGCCGTCGGGGTCAACGCCGAGGGCTACCGGGAGATCCTGGGCATCGACGTCACCACCGCCGAGGACGGGGCGGGTTGGCTGGCGTTTCTGCGGTCGTTGACTGCCCGCGGATTGTCCGGGGTCAAGCTGGTCACCTCGGATGCCCACGCGGGGCTGCTGGCCGCGATCGGCGCCACCCTGCCGGGCTCGTCCTGGCAGCGCTGCAGGACTCATTACGCCACCAACTTGATGGCCGTCACCCCGAAGGCGTCGTGGCCGTGGGTGCGTACTCTGTTGCATTCGGTCTACGACCAACCGGACTCGCAATCCGTTGGCGCTCAATATGATCGGATCATCGATGCACTATCGGACAAGCTCCCCAGGGTTGCCGACCATCTGGAGAACGCGCGTGCTGATCTGCTGGCCTTCACCAGCTTTCCGAAACAGATCTGGCGCCAGATCTGGTCGAATAACCCCCAGGAACGGCTGAACAAGGAGATCCGCCGTCGCACCGACGTGGTCGGCATCTTCCCCGACCGCAACGCTCTGATCCGCCTCGTCGGCGCCGTCCTGGCCGAACAACACGACGAATGGGCCGAGTCCCGCCGCTACCTGGGCCTGGACGTCCTCAGCAAATCCCAAGCCACCAACGACACCCCAACAGAACAGGAGGCCACACCGGCGGCACTAACCGCCTGAACCACCCAGTCGAAGAATCACACGACGACCACGTACACCACGTCCCTGGACTTGACCCGAGATCCAGAGTTGACCCTCATCCTCACCGCGGTCATGCACGCCGACGATGTGAGGGTGCCATAAAGCTGCGGCGAGATCGGCCTCGCGGTGGAAGCGCTCCCGAAACGATGTATCTGCCGAGATGTTGGCGGGTAGAATCTTGAGAGCATCCTGACGCGGTAGGCGCGGGTGCTGAGCGAGGTAGACCTCCCCCATCCGGCCTGAGCCCAACAGGCGCACGACGGTGTAGCCGGCAAAATGATCTCCCACCCCCAGCTGCATGCAGGCATGGTAGCCACTGGTCCCGCCTTCGCATCGGCGATCCCGCTGTGAAGCGTCCTGCGTTCCGCGGCGATGGGAGGTCTTGGCTACTCCTGTGATCGCCAGCGAGGTGTCGCGATGGCGTGCGTGGCCGTCCCACGTTGTCGGTGGCCACAATTACTATGCCCAGGATGAAGTCCGATGACCGTGTTGACCCAGGTGACGCAGCGCTACAAGCGCTGCTGGTGAGAATGGCCGAGCGCTCCCACGACATCGAACGCCGTGACAGGCTGCTCGACTACACGATGACCGTTCCGCCGCTTGCAGACTGGCTCAGCGACTTACTGGACGCGCTGCGTGAAACCTGCGGGTACATCATTAGCCTCGGGCGGCTCAGCCGCGAACTCAGACAACTCACCGAAGGTGAAGAATGACATGCGCCCTGCGACGGCCGACGTTGCAGAATGCGGACATGACGGTGCCGTCCATTGTTGTCGCGGAGCAGCCCTTGGGGCTGAGTGAGGCGCTGAATCGCTTTGAGCGATACCCGCCTCAGACTCCAGCGGTCTACGACTATCCCGGCCCTGGCGAGCCCTCAGGGATCACCACTGACGAGATACGACGTACCAGGAAGGTAAGTTCACGTATCAGCGCTGCTGAGGGCGACTGGTTCATCGCGCTAGCCAGGAGAGCACCGTGGACTCCCGCTGAAGGTGATCTCCGAGACGCCGCCCCCGGAGAGTCCGGCGGGCTGTACGACTCGATGCTTCACCTGTACGCCCACTTCGCTGGATCAGCACCAAAGGGCGTCAGCACGGCGAAGATCAGTAAGGTGCTACATCTCAAGAGGCCCAACCAGTTTCCGATTCTGGACAGCCGCGTGGTGCGGATCTACAGAAAGGCCGCCACCCGTGAAGCGGCGACCTACACCAGCCGGGGGAACAGGCGAATGTACTGGGCAGCGATCAGGTCGGACCTCGAACGTAGCGCCGCTGGACTCAACGAACTACGCACCAAGATGGTGGCCCATCCGGCGACGAGAGTTCAAGCGCTGCAAGCTGTCAGCGATCTGCGGCTGCTCGACATGCTCACGTGGTGACTGCGGGAGGCTGACGTGCAAGGGACACAATTGTCGACATCGCAGTTGCTGACGAT
>NZ_JAVRPS010000437.1:0-11334 GCF_032162105.1 Mycobacterium sp.
GTGAATAGAGTTACGGCGGCAACAGCGGCAGGGAAACGCCCGGACCCATCCCGAACCCGGAAGCTAAGCCTACCAGCGCCAATGATACTGCCCCTCCGGGCGGAAAAGTAGGACACCGCCGAACACCCATTAGGAATCACCCCCCACAATTGCGTGGGGGGTGATTCTCTTTTCGTGAATGGACGAATTGAATTCGGCGTTCTTCGCGAAGTGTCGAATGGCCCCGTATCCTTTGCGGGACGGCCGGCAGAACAGGGAAGGCACACGTGGCTAGCGACAGGCAGGACGGCAGCGAAGAGCGACCTCCGCGACGGGCGTCCAATGCCGGCGGACCGCATCGCGGGCCCCGCGATCGCCGCGGAACGCCACGGTCGTCGAGTCCCGACCGTGCACGGCGAGCGCAACCCAGACCACACGATTCCGGCGACTCAACGCAGAGCTCGGGCCCGGCGCTGCCGGCCAAGATCGAGGCCAGGCAACTGTCGCCCGAGATCCGCGGTGAACTAACCACGCTGGACAAGGCCACCGCGGATTACGTTGCCCGCCACCTGGTTGCAGCAGGCGAACTCCTGGACGAGGACCCCGAAGCCGCACTCGAACACGCCAAGGCCGCCCGCAACCGGGCGGCCAGAATCGCCGCCGTCCGCGAGGCGGTTGGAATCGCGGCCTATCACTGCGGCGACTGGGCCCAGGCACTCGCGGAGTTGCGCGCCGCCCGCCGGATGGGCAGCAAGTCGCCGCTGCTGCCGATGATCGCCGACTGCGAACGCGGCGTCGGCCGTCCCGAACGGGCGATCGAACTGGCCAAGGGGCCGGAGGCCGCCGAACTCACCGGCGACGACGCCGACGAACTGCGCATCGTGGTCGCCGGCGCCAGGTCGGACCTCGGGCAGAACGAACAGGCCCTTGCCATCCTGTCGACGCCGCAGCTGGATCCGACGCGGACGGGCACGACGACGGCCCGCCTCTTCTATGTCTACGCCGATACGCTGCTCGCCCTGGGGCGGCAGCCGGATGCGCTGCAGTGGTTCATCAACGCCGCCGCGGCCGACGACGAGGGCGTGACCGACGCCGAAGAACGCATCACGGAGCTGTCCTGAGGTGACGACACTCGCGCAAGAGCACGACTGTCTGCTCCTGGACCTCGACGGCACCGTGTTCCGCGGCGACCAGCCGACACCGGGTTCCGTCGACACCCTTGCGACGATCGAGGCGCGCACGTTGTTCGTGACGAACAACGCCTCGCGCGGACCCGATGAGGTCGCCGAGCACCTGATCGCGATGGGCTTCGCCGCCAAACCCGCCGACGTGGTCACCAGCGCTCAAAGCGCGACGCGGCTGCTGGCCGCTCAATTGCCCGCCGGGTCAACGGTTCTCGTCATCGGGACGGAGTCGCTGGCCACCGAGGTCCGCAACGTCGGCCTGCGTCCCGTCCGGCAGTTCTCCGACGATCCCGCGGCCGTCGTGCAGGGCCACTCGCCGGACACGGGCTGGGCCGATCTGGCGGAGGCCGCGCTGGCCATCCGCGCCGGTGCGCTGTGGGTGGCGGCCAACGTGGATCGCACCCTGCCTTCCGAACGCGGCCTGCTGCCGGGAAACGGCGCGATGGTCGCCGCGTTGCGCACCGCGACCGATCAGGAGCCACAGGTGGCCGGCAAGCCGGCACCGACGCTGCTGAACGACGCCCTGGCCCGCGGCACGTTCGACAGTCCCTTGGTCGTCGGTGACCGGCTGGACACCGACATCGCCGGAGCCAACGCCGCAGGGCTGCCGAGCCTGCTGGTGCTCACCGGCGTCAGCACGGCCGCGGAGATGGTGTACGCCGTCCCACAGGAGCGGCCCACCTACGTCGCCGACGATCTGCGCTCCCTCTATGACGACGCCAGCACGCTGCGGATAGCGCCGCATCCGGCCTGGCGGATCGAGATCGGTCCTGGTGTCGTGACCGTGTACTCGACCGGGCAGGACGCGCAGGACCCCCTGACGGTGGTGCGCGCCATCGCAAGCGCGGTGTGGCACGCCGGGTTGGATCTGCCGTTCGGCATCCTCGGCGGCGACACGACGGCAGACGAGGCCTTGGACCGCTGGTCGCTGCTGCGTTCCCCCCGAATCCTCGACTAGCGTGGCTACTGACATGACTACCGACCCCGACCAGATCCGGTCAGAGATCACATCGCTGCTCGCGGTGCTGCCCGACCCGGACTCAGCCGACGCCGACGTGGACGTCATCGCAGCGCGCCTGGAGGAGGCGCACGACCTGTTGGTGCAGGCACTCGAGTCGGTCGAGAAGGGACCGAGCGCAGCCGGAATCGACGGGTGAGCACGCATGCCTCGGCGTGCTCGCGTTGATGCGGAGCTGGTCCGGCGGGGCCTTGCCCGGTCGCGCCAGCAGGCCGCGGAGCTCATCGGCGCAGGCCGGGTCAGGATCGACGGCATGCCTGCGGCCAAGCCCGCAACGGCGGTCGCCCTCGACGCCAGCCTCACCGTCGCCGGCGCGGACGAACGCAGCTGGGTGTCGCGCGGTGCCCACAAGATCATCGGCGCGCTGGACGCCTTCGGCGTGACGGTGCAGGGCCGTCGCTGCCTCGATGCGGGTGCCTCGACCGGCGGCTTCACCGAGGTGCTGCTGGACAGGGACGCCCGCGAAGTCGTCGCGGCCGACGTCGGCTACGGCCAATTGGCCTGGCCGCTGCGGTCGGACCCCCGAGTACGGGTGATGGAACGCACCAACGTGCGCGAACTCACCGCCGACGTCATCGGCGGGCCCGTCGATCTGGTGGTGGCGGACCTCTCGTTCATCTCGCTGGCCACCGTGTTGCCCGCCTTGGTGTCGTGCGCGTCCGCGGACGCCGATATCGTTCCCATGGTGAAGCCACAGTTCGAGGTGGGCAAGAGTCGCGTCGGTCCCGGTGGGGTGGTCAGCGACCCCGGACTCCGGGCCGAGTCGGTGCTCGGGGTCGCACACCGCGCCGCCGAACTCGGTTGGCACACCGTCGATGTCACTGCGAGTCCCCTGCCTGGCCCGTCCGGCAACGTCGAGTACTTCCTGCGACTGCGGGCCAGCACCGACCGGCCGCTCGTCGGGGAAGCGCTCACCGATGCCGTGGCCCAGGCCGTTGCGGAGGGGCCGCAGTGACCAGCGAACGCACCATCCTGCTGGTGGTCCACACCGGTCGTGACGAGGCCACCGAGACCGCGCGCCGGGTGGAGAAGGCGCTCAGTGCGCGCGGCATCGGCCTGCGGGTGCTGGCCGCGGAGGCGGTCGACCACGGTATGCAGCAGGTGGTGCCCGATGTCCTGCGCTCGCTTGGCTCCAGCATCGAGATCGTCGACGCCGACGAACGCGCCGCGGAGGGCTGCGAGTTGGTGCTCGCACTCGGCGGTGACGGCACCTTCCTGCGCGCCGCGGAGCTGGCCCGCAACGTCGAGATTCCGGTTCTCGGCGTCAACCTCGGCCGGATCGGCTTCCTCGCCGAGGCGGAAGCGGACGCCATCGACTCCGTCCTCGAACACGTCATCGACCGCGACTACCTTGTCGAGGAACGCATGACCCTCGACATCGTCGTGCGCGTCGACGGGCGCATCGCGCACCGCGGCTGGGCGCTCAACGAAGCCAGCCTGGAGAAGGGGCAGCGGCTCGGCGTGCTCGGCGTGGTGCTCGAGGTCGACGGCCGTCCGGTATCGGAGTTCGGATGCGACGGCGTGCTGGTGTCCACCCCGACCGGGTCCACCGCGTACGCCTTCTCCGCGGGAGGGCCGATCCTGTGGCCCGAGCTCGAGGCGATCCTGGTGGTGCCCAACAATGCCCACGCACTGTTCGCGCGCCCGATGGTGACCAGGCCAGAAGCGTCCATCGCCATCGAGATCGAAGCGAGTGGACACGACGCGATGGTGTTCTGCGACGGCCGCCGGGAGATGGCGGTGCCCGCCGGCGGGCGTCTGGAGGTGACGCGCTGCGGCACCCCGCTGAAATGGGTGCGGCTGGACAGCGCCCCGTTCACCGACCGTCTGGTGCGCAAGTTCCGCTTGCCCGTCACGGGTTGGCGCGGCCAGTAGTGCTTGCCGAGATCCGGATCGAGGCGCTTGGCGCCATCAACGCCGCCACCGCTGAGTTCGACCGCGGGCTCACCGTGCTGACGGGGGAGACCGGAACCGGCAAGACGATGGTCGTCACCGGCCTGCACCTGCTCGGCGGCGGGCGTGCGGACGCCAGCAGGGTGCGGTCGGGCTCCGAGCGTGCCGTCGTCGAGGGCCGGTTCACCACCACCGACCTGGGTCAGCACGTCACCGTCCGGGTCGACGACATCCTGGATTCCTCTGGCGCCGAGCGGGACGACGACGGCAGCGTGATCGCGGCGCGTTCGGTGAGCCGGGACGGCCCGTCGCGGGCGTACCTGGGCGGCCGCAGCGTGCCGGCGAAGTCGTTGAGCACGTTCACCACCGAACTCCTGGCGTTGCATGGCCAGAACGATCAGCTGCGGCTGATGCGGCCCGACGAGCAGCGCGCCGCGTTGGACCGGTTCGTCGACGAGGACACCCGGTTGGCGCGCTACCGCGGCACGCGCGACGAATGGCTGGCGGCCCGTCGGGACCTGGCCGACCGCAGGGAGCGCGCGCGGGAACTGGCGCAGGAAGCCGACCGGTTGCAGTTCGGGCTCAACGAGATCGACGCCGCCGCGCCGGAACCCGGTGAGGACGAATCGCTGGTGACAGAGATCCGGCGGCTGTCCGAACTGGACGCGTTGCGGGAGGCGGCGCAGTCCGCGCGGGCCGCGTTGTCCGGCGAGCTGGACGAGGTGCCCGAGCCCGACGCGACGTCGGCCGTCGACGGGGTCGCGCACGCGAAGACGGCATTGGAGTCGACCGACGACGCGGCGCTGCGGGCGCTCGGCAACCGGCTCGGCGACGCGCTGGCCGTCATCGGCGACGTCTCGACCGAGCTGGGCGGCTACCTGGCTGACTTGCCCAGCGACGCAAGCACGTTGGAGACCAAGCTGGGCCGGCAGGGCGAGCTGCGCAACCTCACCCGCAAGTACGCCGCCGACATCGACGGCGTCCTGGGCTGGGCGAGTGATGCGCGGGACCGGTTGGCGCAGCTCGACGTCTCCGAGGAAACCCTGGCGGCGCTGGCAGTGCGCGTCGACGAGCTGCGGGCGACGTTGGTGGCGGCCGCGGCTGATCTGACCAAGGTGCGGATCAAGGCCGCGAAGGCCCTGGCCAAGGCCGTCACCGCCGAGCTGGCGGGGCTGGCCATGGCCGGCGCCGGGTTCAGCATCTCGGTGACGCCGCTGGCCGCGCGGGGCGACGACTCGGCGCCGCTGACCCTGCCGTCCGGCGATACGGTGCACGCCGGGCACGACGGTGTGGACGCCGTCGAGTTCGGCTTCACCCCGCATTCCGGGTCCGACGTGCTCCCGTTGGCCAAGAGCGCCTCCGGCGGTGAATTGTCGCGCGTCATGCTCGCGCTCGAGGTGGTGCTGGCGGCGTCCGCCGAGGGCACCACGATGGTTTTCGACGAGGTCGACGCCGGCGTCGGCGGACGCGCGGCGGTTCAGATCGGGCGCAGGCTGGCGCGGCTGGCACGCACGCATCAGGTCATCGTCGTCACGCATCTGCCGCAGGTCGCCGCCTACGCCGACGTCCACCTCGTGGTTGACAGCGGCGCGGGCCGCAGCAAGTCCAGCGAGGTGCGTCGACTCGAGGACGACGACCGGGTGGCCGAGCTGGCGAGGATGCTGGCCGGGCTCGGGGAATCCGACAGTGGGCGCGCGCATGCCCGTGAACTTCTCGAGGCGGCACGGCTCGACACGGCAACCTGACTGTGTTGCAGATGTGACAGAAGATAACTTGTGAGGCTGGTGTTACGGCGCGCCTCCACCTTTACCTGAGGGTTGGCCGACAGAATCACCGGAATGAAGATGTCAGCGCTGCTCTCGCGTAATGCCGGCTCCCGTCCGGGCGTCGCAGGTACCGCCCGCGTCGACCGGGACGTCGATCGGCTCCTACGCCGCATCGGACCGGGCGACATCGTCGTCATGGACGCGCTGGACCTGGATCGCATCACCGCGGACGCACTCGTCGAGGCCGACGTCGTCGCCGTGATCAACGCGTCACCGTCGATCTCGGGCCGCTACCCGAACCTGGGCCCCGAGGTACTGGTGGCCAACGGCGTGACGCTGATCGACGAGGCGGGCCCCGAGATCTTCAAGAAGATCAAGGATGGTGCGCGGATCCGCCTGCACAACGGTGGGGTGTACGCGGGCGACCGTCGGATCGCGCTCGGCACCGAACGCACCGCCGAGGAGATTCACGAGCTGATGCACGAGGCGAAGAGCGGCCTCGTCGCCCACCTCGAGGCATTCGCCGGAAACACCATCGAGTTCATTCGCAGCGAGAGCCCGCTGCTCATCGATGGCATGGGCATCCCGGACATCGACGTCGACCTCCACCGCAGGCACGTGGTAATCGTCGCCGAGGAGCCGAGCGCCGCCGACGACCTGAAGGCACTCAAACCGTTCATCAAGGAGTATCAGCCGGTGCTGATCGGCGTCGGGTCCGGAGCCGACGTGCTGCGCAGGTGCGGCTACCGGCCCGCGCTGATCGTCGGCGACCCCGAGGCGATGAGCGTCGAGGTGCTCCGCTCGGGTGCCCAGGTGGTGCTGCCCGCCGACGCCGACGGTCACGCCAAGGGACTGGAACGTATCCAGGACCTGGGCGTCGGTGCCATGACCTTCCCCGCCGCCGGATCCGCCGCCGACCTGGCGCTGCTGCTGGCCGATCACCACGGCGCGTCCCTGATCGTCACGGCCGGCCACACCGCGAGCATCGAGGAGTTCTTCGACCGCACGCGGCAGCAGAGCAATCCGTCGACCTTCCTCACCCGCCTCAAGGTGGGGGAGAAGCTCGTCGACGCGAAGGCCGTCGCCACGCTCTACCGCAGCCGGGTCTCTGGTGGCGCGATCGCGCTTCTGGTGCTTGCCATGCTGGTGGCCGTCATCGTGGCGCTGTGGGTGTCGCGTGCCGATGCCGCAGTCCTGCAGTGGATGTCGGACTACTGGGATCGGTTCCTGCTCTGGGTGCAGGGTTTCGTCACCTAGACCAGATCAGCGTTCGCGCGAAGGCAGAAAGGTGAACCCGTGATTTCCCTACGCTCGCATGCCATTTCGCTCGCCGCGGTCTTCCTTGCATTGGCCATCGGCGTGGCGCTGGGCTCCGGCCTGTTGTCGAACACGCTGCTGTCCGGCCTGCGCGACGACAAGCACGAGATGCAGAACCAGATCAACGGGCTCACCGACGACAAGAACGCGCTCAACGAAAAGCTGAGCGCGGCTGGTGAATTCGATGCACAGATGTCACCGCGGATTCTCCATGAGGCCATGACCGGGAAGTCGGTCGTGCTGTTCCGGACCCCCGACGCCGCCGACGACGACGTCGACGCGCTGACCCGCTTCGTCGGTGCGGCCGGCGGCACGGTATCGGGCACCATCGCCCTGACCCAGGAGTTCGTCGATGCCAATTCGGCGGAGAAGCTGCTGTCGGTGGTGAACTCGCCGATCGTGCCCGCCGGGCGCCAGTTGAGCACCAAGTCGGTGGATCAGGGATCGCAGGCCGGCGACCTGCTCGGCATCGCGCTGCTGCGGGGCAAGGACCCCGCGGCGCCCGCCGTTGACGACACCCAGCGCGACGCCGTCCTGGCCGCGCTGCGCGACACCGGCTTCGTCACCTACGGCAGTCAGCACGTCAGCGCAGCCGACACCGCGCTGATCGTCACCGGTGGCGGACTGGGGGAGGACGCGGGCAACCAGGGCGCCACCGTCGCCCGCCTCGCCGCCGGCCTGGCGCCACACGGAGCGGGCACGATCGTGGCAGGGCGGGACGGTTCCGCGTCAGGCACGGCCGCCGTCGCCGTGACCAGATCCGACCCTGCCCTGACCGGCGCCGTGAGCACGGTCGACGACATCGACAGCCAGTCCGGCCGGCTCACCACCGTGCTCGCGCTGCAGGAACTGGCCGACGGCGGCCGGCCCGGCCAGTACGGCATCGGGCAGGGCGCGTCGGCCGTAACGGTCCCTCAGTAGCGTCCAGAGAAGGTTCGCCATCGGCGTGCCAACGACGACTTGTGTTGCCGGAGTGGCTGACATTGGTTCCCCGCCCATACGGACCAGGACCTCGCCGTCGCGGGGTGGGTCGAGGTCGATCTCGCGGATTTCCCAGTCTTTTCCGACTCCCGCAGCACCGCGGCTTGACACATCATCGCTGCCGCCCCGACCGTGGTGTCATGCCGAACCGGCGCACGCCGCGCGCGGCGGCCGCGCGCATCACCCCGAGCGCGAACTTGACCCGGCGACGTGACACCGGGTACCACAGCAGTTCCTTGGACTGGGTGGGAAACCGCGGTGTCGTGATCGCCTGCTGCCGGCAGTACTTGAGCATTCCGCTTGCACCGCCAAAGCGGGTGCCCACGCCCGACTGCTTCCAGCCACCCAGTGGAAGCGCCAGGCTGAACGCATTGGCGATGGCGTCGTTGATGTTCACCGCACCGACGTCGAGCTGCCGTGCCACCCTCTCGCCGCGTTTCTCGTCCCTTGTCCAAACCGTCGCCGACAGCCCGTAATCCGAGTCGTTGGCCAGCCGGATCGCCTCCGCCTCATCGGCGACTTTCATCACCGGCAACGTCGGGCCGAATGTCTCCTCGGTCATGCATGACATCGAATGGTCGACTTGCGCGAGCACGGTCGGTTCGAAGAAGGTGCCGGTGCCAGTCGGCTTGCCGCCGACCATCACCTGGGCGCCCTTCGCGACCGCGTCGTCGACATGACGCTGCACGACGTCGCGCTGCGCAGACGTGGCCATTGCCCCGATGTCGAACTTGTACCCCCGGTCGTCTTGGCCCTGCCTCAGTTTGCCAACGTTGCTGGTGAGCTTGCCCAGGAATTCGTCGTAGACCGACGCCTCGACGTACACCCGCTCCACCGAGAAACACGCTTGACCGGCCTGCAGCAGCCCGCCCCACGTGATGCCGTTGGCCGCGCGCTCGAGATCGGCGTCGGCAAGCACCAGTGCCGGGTCATTGCCGCCGAGTTCGAGGCTGTATGGAATCAGTTGTTGCGCACACTGATTGGCGATCTTGCGGCCGGTTGCGGCCGAACCGGTGAACTGAACGAAGTCGACGTTCGCGATGACGGCGGCACCCGTGTCCCCGTCGCCGGTCGCCAGCACAAGCACGGGCGGGGCGCCAATCTCGGACCAGCCTCGGACGAACTCGACCGCGCTCAGCGGCGTAACCTCCGACGGCTTCATCACCACTGCAGCACCCGCCGCCAGCGCCGGAATCACGTCCATGGCGGGCATCGTGAACGGAAAGTTCCACGGCGAGATCACTCCGACCACCGGGTACGGTCGGTACGCCGTGGTGAGCCTGCTGCGAGCCGCAAGCGGGTTGTGCGGCTTCGGGTGGTCGTCGGCGAGGAACATCGCGGCGTTGCCGGCCCAGTACTTGAGCATGTCCGCCACGGCGGGCACCTCGATGCTGGCGTCGGCGCGCGTCGCGCCGGTCTCGGACTGCACCACGTCGGCGATATGCTCGCCGTTGTCGAGGATCCAGTCCTGGAACTTCAACAACCATTCCTTGCGCCCGCCCGGCCCGATGGCCTGCCAGTCCGGTTGGAAGAGGCGCAGCTGACGGACCCGCTCGGCGACCTCATCGGCCGAATCGACCGGCACCTCGCCAACGACCATTCCATCGGCAGGATTGCGTACCTGGATGACGTCCGACTCCGTGTGCACCTCAGTCTCGCTCACCGTGAACCCCGTCCCTCGAATTTCGGCGGTCACCACGGGCCACCGATCCGCTGATTTAACGCCGTATGCTATACGGTATAAACGACGATAACAGTTCGGGTAAGGATGAGTTGGGTGAATGCTTCGCCAGGGCGGCCCACACGACGGCGCCGAGGGATGAAGCGCTCGCTGACCGAAGACCAGATCGTCGAGGCCGCCCTCGACCTGACTCGCGAAGTGAGTCTGGACGGGTTGACGATGGCCAGGCTGGCGACACGACTTGGCGTCGGCGCGATGACGCTGTATTCGTACTTTCGTAGCCGAGATGAACTGCTCGATGCGATGGCACGTCGCGCTGCGGTCGAGCTCTACGACGGGCACGTCGACCTTGATGGGGAAAGTTGGGATGCTGAACTTCTGGAGCATTACCGGCAGGTCCGGGAGAGCCTGAAGGCGAACCCGACTTTGGCGGACCTGTTGTTCTACCGAGGCCAAGTGCTGGCCGGCACGGAACTCGCCGAGGAGATCGCCGCCCACTGGCGACACCACATCGACTCGATGATCGCTGGGGGAGTCGAGTCGACTTCAGCGGTCCGTACGCTCTACGGCCTTTCCATGCTCTGCTTCGCCTCTGCACTGCGCGTCGACGATTTCACGGAGTCCACCGAGTACCGCCAGCGCATCGACCAAACGCTGACAGCGGTCGACCGACTCCCGGCGGGAACGGCCCCGGACGTGCGATTCGGCTCAGACGAAGAGTTCGCCTTCATGGTGGACCTGGTGTTGCGTGGACTGAAATCGACCATCGAATGACCAGCGAATCGGAGGGGCGGGGCAGATTGCCGCCGACGGGCGCGGATTTCGACGGTGCGGTACCGGCGTACGGTCCGGACGAATTTTCTTAATGCTCCGCTCGTCCACGGGGTTCGCCATCGGCGCGCCAACGACGGCTTGTCGGAGTCGGTGTTAGGGTGAGATTCCGTGGGTCGGCAGGCCCCAAACCAGGCCACAGCCTGGAAAAGTAAGCCCTGCCCCATCGGCCACGGAGGTTGCTCTTGCCATCGTTACGCAAGCATCCGCAGACCGCGACAAAGCATCTGTTCGTCAGCGGGGGCGTGGCGTCGTCTCTCGGCAAGGGTCTCACCGCAAGCAGTCTCGGACAGCTGCTGACGGCCCGCGGCCTGCAGGTGACGATGCAGAAGCTCGACCCCTACCTCAACGTCGACCCCGGGACCATGAACCCGTTCCAGCACGGGGAGGTGTTCGTCACCGAGGACGGTGCCGAGACCGACCTCGACGTCGGGCACTACGAGCGGTTCCTCGACCGCAACCTGTCCGGGTGGGCGAATGTCACCACCGGGCAGGTGTATTCGTCGGTGATCGCCAAGGAGCGCCGCGGCGAGTACCTCGGTGACACCGTCCAGGTGATCCCGCACATCACCGACGAGATCAAGAGCCGCATCCTGGCGATGGCCGCGCCCGACGCCGACGGAAACCGGCCCGACGTGGTGATCACCGAGATCGGCGGCACGGTGGGCGATATCGAGTCGCAGC
>NZ_JAVRPS010000438.1:0-2508 GCF_032162105.1 Mycobacterium sp.
GGAACTGCCGTGCCTGCCATCGTGGCGACGGTGGCGGTCGGGCCTGGCCGGTGGAGTGCCCGCCACGGTCCACTGTCCGCGGCGGGGTCTTGCCGGCCGATGCCTGATCGCCAGTCCGAGACCACGCCTACCGATCGCGGCCCCCGCGATGGAGTCACGGTGGCCGGATCGGAAGTCTGCTGCCAACATCTTGGCACCCGCCACCGACAACCACCCACCCCAACACCACTCACTTCCGCGCGGTATCACTCACTCCGCTCACAATCGCACCAGCAGGTGCCAACCCTATGACAATCGGGGTGGCGTTCGGGATGGCAACCGCGAGACCAGAGGCGTTCCCCGACCTGTAAAACGCCTCGAAGTGGCATCCTGAGCAGATGGCTAAGGAAATCGACCCAGTGCGGGCGCGCAGCGCCGTTGCGGTCATCAAACAGCATCCGGGCATGGTGCTGTTCCTCGCGACGCCGGCGTTGTTGGTCGTTGGCGTCGTATGGCTCCTCACCGGCAGTGCGGCCTGGGCGGCGTTGCTCCTCGTCGCGTTGGTACTCGGCGGGGGCGCTGCGCTGTACGGGGCCCTGAAGCGGCGCTAGGACGCGACTGACGTCGGCGTTCGCTCTTGGAGAACTGCGCACCGCTTCATCTGTAACGGTGTAATCATGTAATTATGAGACAGCATCATCACACCCAAGGCCGCCGGCCCGGACGGTCCGGCGGTTGGCAACAGTCACAGCAACCCGACGCGGGCGACGCGCCGGAATGGATCGCCGGCCGCCTTCCGGAAGGCTGGTTCGCCGGCGATCCGACCGTGGTCGTCGACCGCGAGGAGATCACCGTCATCGGCCGCCTTCCCGAACAGGACGGCGAGGAGAGTGAGGCGCACGCCTCCGGACGCGCCGCCCGGTTCCGCGAGGAGACCCGGTCGGAGCGGATGCGCATCGCCGACGAAGCCGAGGGCCGCTACGGACGCAAGGTCGCCTGGGGCGTAGATATAGGGGCAATCGGGACTGATAAATACGAGCGGATCCTGTTCACCCACATCGCCGTGCCGGTGATGACCAGGCTCAAGCAGCCGGAACGCCAGGTTCTCGACACGTTGGTCGACGCAGGCGTGGCGCGGTCGCGGTCCGACGCGCTGGCATGGTCGGTGCGGCTGGTCGGCGAGCACGTCGACGAGTGGTTGGGCAAGCTGCGCGAGGCGATGTCCACGGTCGATGACTTGCGCGCTGAAGGCCCAGAACTGTAGTCGCCCGACAAATCAAGGGTATTCCCCGATTCCTGACCGGCCTCCACTCGGTAATTTCATCCACGTCGAGATTTCGGGCGCGGTGCCGAGGGGACAACGTTGGCCGGAATCAGACAAGCGCAGTGCGTTGGTGCGGGCGTGTGGTGTTGGGCGCATCAATTGCGTCCGGCACCGGGATCGCCGCCGCCGAATCGGGGGATGACGGCGGCGGAGACCAACACGTCCGCAACCGACGGCACCGGCGCACCCGCGGCCGACGTGCGGTTCGGCCACGGGTGTGTCGGGGTCGCACTGGTCGCTCGAACCTCACACCTGCGTCATCGCCCAGTACTCGCCCCGTCGGGCGAGCAACTCGGCGTGGCTGCCGCGCTCCACGATGCGCCCCGCCTCCATCACCAGGATCATGTCGGCGTCACGAATGGTCGAAAGCCGGTGCGCGATGATGAAACTGGTCCGATCGCGGCGTAGCTCGGCCGTGGCCTGCTGAATCAGTAGCTCGGTACGGGTATCCACCGAGCTGGTCGCCTCGTCGAGGATGAGCAGCCGCGGACGGGCCAGGATCGCTCGGGCGATGGTGATCAACTGCTTCTCACCGGCGCTTATGTTGCCGCCGTCGTCGTTGACCACGGTGTCGTAGCCCTTCGGCAACGTGTGCACGAAGCGGTCGACGTGCGCTGCCTTGGCGGCGTCGATGACCTCGGCCTCGGTCGCGTCGGGCCTGCCGTAGGCGATGTTCTCGTGAATGGTGCCCGCGAACAGCCAGGTGTCCTGCAATACCATGCCGATCCGGGACCGCAGGTCGTGGCGGCGCAGCTCCGAGATGTCGACGCCGTCGATCAGGATGCGGCCGGAGTCCACCTCGTAGAACCGCATCAGCAGGTTGACCAGCGTGGTCTTGCCCGCGCCGGTCGGACCGACGATCGCGACGGTGCTGCCCGGTTCGGCCATCAGCGACAGGTCTTCGATGACGGGCGTGCCGGGCCGGTAGGCGAAGTTGACGTGGTCGAACTCCACCTGGCCGAGGCCGCGCGGGTCCACCGGCACCGGCGTCGGCGGGTCCGGCGGTTGCTCGTCGGCGTCCAGCAGGTCGAACACCCGCTCCGCACTCGCGATCCCGGACTGCAGCGTGTTGTACATAGCCGCCACCTGGGTGAGCGGCTGGTTGAACTGGCGCACGTACTGGATGAACGCCTGGATGCTGCCCAGCGTGATCTGGCCAGTCGCCACCTGAATGCCGCCGACGACCGCAACGGCGACGTAACTGA
>NZ_JAVRPS010000439.1:0-2588 GCF_032162105.1 Mycobacterium sp.
GCCTTGGCGAACTGGTCGCCCTGACCGGCGAGCGAGCCGAGGACGGTGTTGAGGTTGACCACGACCTGCCCGATCAGCTGATCCCGGTCGGCCAGCGCACCGGTCAGCGCCGCGGTCTGCGTCAAGAACGAGCCGATGGAGTCGCCCTGACCTTGGAACGCGGAGATCAGCTCACCGGAGAGGGCGTTGACTTGGTTGGGGTCCAGCGCGCGGAAGAGCGGCCGGAAACCGCCGATCAGCGCATCCAGGTCCAATGCAGGGGCGGTCCGGTCCAACCCGATGGTGGCACCCGCAGTCAGCTTGCGGGTCCCACCGGCTCCTTCCAGGAGTTCGAGGTACCGTCCGCCGATCACGTTGTCATACCGGATGGCGGCCTTGCTGCCTTCGGTGAGGACGACGGTGTCGTTGGCACTGAACTGCACCGACGCGGTTCCATCGGCGTTGACCGAGATGTGGGCGACTTTGCCTACTTCGACGCCTGCGGCACGGACGAAGTTTCCGTTCGCGAGCCCGCTGACGTTGCTGAAGATCGCCGTGTAGGTCTTGCCGTCGTCGAAGCGGAACTGGGCATAGACCGCCAACAGAGCGAAGGTGCCCAGCAGACACACCACCACGAAGACGGCGAGCCGCGCGACGGCGCCCGACAAGTTGTCTTTCACGGTGTCCTCTCCTGAGTTGGGACTGCGGACTGGGGTTCGTTCATGGTGACGGTGCCGCCGGTACCGGCAGCGATGTAGCCGGCGGATTGGGTTGCAGCTCTGCCGGATTGGGCACCACGAAGGGTTCGGAACCCGACGGCGGCGGGCCTGGTTCACGCGGTGGCATCGGCGGGGGAGCCGGTGGCTCGCCGGGATAGAGCGGTGTGCCATCGGGGCCGTACATCGGCGCCCCGTAGGGCGGTGCACCCGGATACGGAATCGGGCCGGGTGCCGGGCCCCTGTCCTGTCCCCGCAGGGTCGGTGGTTGGGGTATTCCCCGGGTCACCGGGAAGAGGTCGGTGTAGAACGGGCGCCCGATCCCGGGGTTGGGCCGGATGTCGACCCCGGTGCCCCACCCGGTATTGGTGACCAAATCGCGCACGGGGAAGTTCTTCGCGACATCGGGCAGCGACCCGCAGCTCGGCTTGCCGCCCGGGCCGCCCTTGGCCGCGACGATCGGCAGGTTGTCCGGGTAGCGGTACTGGTCATCACCAAACAGCAACGCTGCGTCGACGATGAGCGATTTGCCGTTGTCGCCGCCGAACATTCGGTAGTAGACGGTGTCGAGCAGCGTCTTGGCGCCCACCAGCATGCAGGTGTACTCGGGGTTGTACTTGGCCAACAGCGCCGTCGTCGACTGAAGATCATTGATCGACCGGATGAAGTTGTCCCGATTCGGCGCGAGCAGGTTGACACCGCTGTTGGCGAAGCCGGTGATGTTGAGCAGCAACGAGTCCAGTTGTTTGGACTGCCGGGAAATGGTGGTGCTGGTGGTGCTGGCCGCGTCCAGGACGGCCAGGATGTGGTTCGCCGCAGCACTGTAGGTGTCGGCGAAACCCTTCAGGGAGTGGAAGTCTGCGCGGATCGTCTCCGAGCGTGGATTCAGTGCCAGCAGAACCTCGTTGAGCCCGGTGGTAGCTTCACCGATGCGCTGGCCCTGACCACGGACGCCCTCGGCCAAGGCGGACAGGATGGCGTTGAGCTTCGCGGGGTCGATCTGGTTGAGGAGACCCACCAGGTTCTCGAACACCGTGTTGACTTCGGTGCTGACGTTGTCCGACCTCAGTACCGCTCCCGAGACCAGCCGCTGCGGGCTGGGGTCGCTGGGGTAGAGCAACTCGACGTACTTGGCACCGAAGATGGTGGTGGCCTGGATGCGGGCCGCCACGTTGGCCGGAATGAACTTGATCTGATCGGGAAACAGGTTCAGCTTCAAACTGACTGGGGTCTTGCCGCCGGTGATCGTGCCGACCTCGCCGACCTGCACACCCCGCAACTTGACCTTGGCGCCCACCTCCATCACCAATCCAGCCCGGTCGGAAACCAGGGTCACCGGGACGAAGGAGGTGAAGGTCTTGTTGAACGCGCCCATGGTCGCGTAGACGAACGCAATGATCACCACGAACAGCGCGAGCGCCGACCACCGCTGGGACGCCCGGCTCTCACCCCGCTCTGTCGCCGCCATCCTCAACCCGCAAAGTCGAAGTGACCGGTCTGACCGTAAATGGCCAGCGAAACGAACAGCACCACGACCGACGCGGTGATCATCGAGGTCCGCACCGCCCGGCCGACGGCCTCACCGACCCCGGCCGGACCACCCGAGGCCGCGTACCCGTTATAGGTGTGCACCAGCATGATCACCACGGCCATCACGAGCGCCAAGACGAACGACCACAGCAGATCGTCCGTGGACAGGAACGTGTAGAAGTAGTGGTCGTAGACGCCGGTCGACTGCCCGTAGTAGACGGTGGTGCCGAAGCGGGCGGCGAAGAACGACGCCATCACCGCCACGCAGTACACGGGGATGACCACCACCACGCCAGCGACCACCCGAGTCGATGCCAGATACGCCACCGAGCGGATACCCATGACTTCGAGGGCATCGATCTC
>NZ_JAVRPS010000440.1:0-5067 GCF_032162105.1 Mycobacterium sp.
TAGCCCGAGATGTAGCCCTTGTCGAAGCGCATGCCCTCGGTGAGCTCGAGCTGCAGGCCGAAGGTGTTGGACTCCTCGACCGTGATGACGCCCTCGTTGCCGACCTTGTCCATGGCCTCGGCGATCAAGTCACCGATGGTCTGGTCACCGGCCGAAATGCCCGCGGTGGCAGCGATCTGCTCCTTGGTCTCGACCTCCTTGGCAGACGCCAGCAGCGTCTCGGTGATCTTCTCGACGGCTTTCTCGATGCCGCGCTTCAGGCCCAACGGGTTGGCGCCGGCAGCGACGTTGCGCAGGCCCTCGCGGACCAGCGCCTGAGCGAGCACGGTGGCGGTGGTGGTGCCGTCACCCGCGACGTCGTCAGTCTTCTTGGCGACTTCCTTGACCAGCTCGGCGCCGATCTTCTCGTAGGGGTCCTCCAGCTCGATCTCCTTGGCGATGGACACACCGTCGTTGGTGATCGTGGGGGCGCCCCACTTCTTCTCAAGGACGACGTTGCGGCCCTTGGGGCCCAACGTCACCTTTACCGCGTCGGCGAGGCTGTTCAGGCCCCGCTCGAGGCCGCGACGGGCCTCTTCGTCATACGCAATTGTCTTGGCCATTGCGAAGTGATTCCTCCGGATTGGGGATGGCACGTTTGTTGGTCGGGTTCAGTGCCCGCGACGGACGGCTGGGGTGTGCTCCCGCAGGCGCGGCCCCTGCCTCACCGGCCCGACCTAGCACTCACCGATCGCGAGTGCCAATGTCATTTCTAGCACTCGACCATGGTGAGTGCAAGATTGCCTAGGAGGTCCGCAACCCGTCCAGGACGACCTCCACGAGCCGGGCCGCCGCGTCGGGCTTGTACGCCTGCATCGCCTGGGCTCCGACCAGAATCGTCTTGACGTCGCGCACGTCGACGTCGCGCCGCACCGTGCCCGCCTTCTGCGCGGCCCGCAGCAGCTCGCCCAGCAGCCCCAAGAATGCCTCCTCGAGGTCGGGTACCGCGTCCTCGATCTTGATTCCGACCCCGGCGAGCGCCTCGGCAAGACCGCGGTCGGTCGCACCCCACAGCACGACCGCCCGCAAGAAGGTGAACAGCGCCTCCCCCGGATCTCCAGAGGCCAGCACGCCGCGGCCGTCCTCGACGATGCCGTTGATGCGGTCATCGATGACCGCCCGGAAGAGGTCGTCCTTGGTGGGGAAATGCCGGTAGACGGTGCCTGCGCCGACGCCGGCCCGCCGGGCGATCTCGTCGATCGGCACGGACAGCCCCTCGGCCGCGAAGGCGTCGTAGGCGACCTCGAGTACGCGGGCGCGGTTGCGGGCCGCGTCCGCGCGCAGGGGCCGGTCGGGTTGAGCCATTCACACCTCGGGAATAGTTAAGCGGGGCGGGCGTTCCGTATGGTCGTAACCAAACGGGGCGTCTGCTCCGTTTAACACTCTACCGAGGAGAACCAATGTCCAAGTGGACATCCGCCGACATTCCCGACCAGACCGGCCGCGTCGCCGTCATCACCGGCGCCAACACGGGGCTGGGCTACGAGACCGCCGCCGCGCTCGCGGCCAAGGGCGCGCACGTCGTGCTCGCCGTCCGCAACCTCGACAAGGGCAAGGACGCCGCGCTCCGCATCGCGCAGGCCACCCCGGGCGCCAAGGTCGAACTGCAGGAGCTCGACCTGACGTCGCTCGACTCGGTTCGTTCGGCCGCCGAACAGCTGAAGTCGGACCACGACTCCATCGACCTGCTAATCAACAACGCCGGAGTGATGTTCACGCCGAAGTCGACGACCAAGGACGGCTTCGAATTGCAGTTCGGCACGAATCATCTGGGCCACTTCGCGTTCACCGGCCTGTTGCTCGACCGCGTGCTCGCCGCACCTGGATCGCGCGTGGTCACCGTCAGCAGCGTCGGACACCGCTTCGCCCGTCAAGGAATCCGCTTCGACGACCTCCAGTGGGACCGCGATTACAGCCGCGTTGGCGCCTACGGGCAGGCCAAGCTGGCCAACCTGCTCTTCACCTATGAACTGCAGCGCCGCCTCGCCGGCACGCAGACCATCGCCACCGCAGCTCACCCCGGCGGATCGAGAACCGAACTGACCCGCAACCTGCCGCCGCTGGTCGGCGCGTTGACACGACTGGTCGAGCCCCTCTTCCAGGACCCCGACATGGGCGCCCTCCCCTCGCTGCGGGCGGCCACCGACCCCGGCGTGCAGGGCGGGCAGTACTACGGCCCCGACGGCTTCGGCGAACAACGCGGCTACCCGAAGGTCGTGTCGTCCAGCGCGCCATCGCACGACGTCGACGCACAGCGTCGGCTGTGGGCGGTCTCGGAGGAACTGACTCAGGTGGTCTATCCCCTCGGGTGACGCGGCCCTAGGCTCGTACCCGTGTCGCTCGTCGTGCCGCCCCATCCCCCGGCCCGCTACACAAAGGACGACCCCGAGGTCAGCGCGTGGCTGCGCCGCGGCGACCAACCGCCGGACTACGACTCCTTCGGCCTGGTGAAGTACCACTACCTGGCCAACCAGGACGAGACCGGCGGCGACTACGGCCTGTACCGCGTCGAGCTCGCAGCGAAGGCAGGCGGGCCGGGCCCGCACTTTCACCGGGCGATCTCGGAGGCGTTCTTCGTGCTGTCGGGGGCGATTAAGCTCTACGACGGCACCGATTGGATCGACGGCGCCCAGGGCGACTTCCTCTACGTCCCACCGGGCGGCGTGCACGGTTTCCGCAACGAGGCCGACGACCCCGCGTCGATCCTCATGCTGTTCGCCCCCGGTGCACCACGGGAGCACTACTTCGAGGGTCTCGCGCAGCTCCACGAGTTGACCGACGACGAGCGCCGCGCTTGGTTCGTCGCCAACGACAACTACTTCGTCTGAGCGCCCTCGGTCACTGAACCGAAGGGCCATCGAGCGGGACGAACTGCCACCCGGCCTCCTGCAGCGCAGGGATGGCGGCACTGACCCCGGCGGCGGTCCCCGACCCGGGGTGGTTCATGTGGGCCAGCACGATCGAGCCCGGCGCCGCCCGGGTGATCGCGGCGCCCACCGCAGCGGCCGGGGACGTCGCGCCGTTGTCGGCGTTGACGGCGAACCCGACGGGTGTCAGGCCGAGGTCGTGGACGATCTGCACCCCGACCTCGTCGTAGTGCGCGGTGCCGGTGCGGAAGTAGATCGGTGGCGTGCCGGTCAGCGCCGTGAGCCGGGTCTGGTTGGTCCAGACTTCGTCGACCGCCTCGCTCGCGGACTTCGTTCCGGCGATGCCATAGGCCGAGCGTCCAGTCACCGACAGTGGAATGTGCCGCGTGCCGTGGTTTCCAATCGCGAACAGTGGATTCGCGGCCAGTTGCTCGGTCCGGCCGGGGTTCGCGTCGATCCACTTCGAACACACGAACAGCAGGGCCGGAACGGCGTTGCGTTCCAGTGTGTTCAGCAACGAGTCGTCGCACGCCCGATCGCACGCGTCGAAGGTCAGCGCGAGTTGACGTCCCGACGGGTTGAACGTCGTCATGATCCCGGGCAACGACATGCCCCACTGGGTGGGCTGGCGATCGGCGTCGCGCGCGGCCACCGCACTGGGATCGACGCCCAACGCGGCCAGCGCGGTCGGGAGCCGGACGCCGGTGCCCAGCGCGGCGGCCGCACCCGCCAGCGCCGCCAAGAACATCCGCCGAGTGGGCATGCGCGCACGTTAGGCGCCGATCCTGACGACACCTTGACAACGGGTTGGCAAACCTCTGGAAGGAGGCCCGGCTCGGGCACGGCGCGAAATCCCCGGTCCGCTCGCATCATTGGACGAGCCGCGCTGCCAGATACGGCGCCGTGCGGCTCTCTGCCACCAGGGCCACCTCCGCCGGAGTTCCTGACGCGACGACGCGGCCGCCTGCGTCGCCCGCACCTGGCCCGAGATCGATGACCCAATCCGAGCCTGCCACCAGCCGCATGTCGTGCTCGGCCACCACGACGGTGTTGCCCGCGTCGACGAGGCGGTGCAGCTGACGATCGAGCAGATCGACGTCGGCGGGATGCAGGCCGGTGGTGGGCTCGTCGAGGACGTAGAGGGTGTGCCCACGGCGGGGCCGTTGCAACTCCGAGGCCAGCTTGATCCGCTGGGCCTCGCCACCGGAGAGCTCGGTCGCAGGCTGCCCGAGGCGCAGATACCCCAACCCGACTTCCTGCAGCGTCGTCAGACTCCGGGCCGCGCCCGCGTTGTCGGCGAAGAACTCCGCGGCCTCGTCGACGGTCATCGCGAGCACGTCGGCGATGGTGCGGTCGCGGTAGCGCACCGTGAGGGTGTCTTCGTTGTAGCGGGCGCCGTGGCACGTCGGGCACGCGCCGTAGGTGCCCGGCAGGAACAGCAGTTCCACGGACACGAAGCCCTCGCCCTGGCAGGTGGGACACCGCCCGTCGGCGACGTTGAAGGAGAACCGCCCCGCGGTCCAGCCTCGCCGCTTGGCCGCAGGAGTCGCGGCGAAGACGCGCCGGACGGCGTCGAACAATCCCGTGTAGGTCGCTAGCGTCGAGCGCGGGGTCCGGCCGATCGGGCGCTGATCGACGGCGACCAGCCGGTTGATCTGCTCGACGCCGTCTGCCGTCACGCCGATGCTCGCGTCGTGATCGAGGTCGACGATCTCGGCGTCGCCGTCGTCGCCGTCGGTCTCCGGGTCGACCGCGCCGCCGCCCAACTGGCGCGTGACGACGTCGCCGAGCACCTTGTAGACCAGCGTCGACTTGCCAGAGCCGGAGACGCCGGTGACCGCGGTGTACACGCCGAGCGGGATGTCGACGTCGAGATCGCGCAGGTTGTGGAAGCGGATGCCCCGCAACGCCACGATGCCCGACGGGTGGCGCGGCGAGCGGGCGGCGGGCGCCTGGTCACCGAACAGATAGTCGCGGGTGACGGATGTGGTCACGTCGGCAAGGCCGGGTACGGGCCCGCTGTAGAGCACCTCTCCACCAAGCTCGCCTGCGCCGGGCCCGACGTCGACGATCCAGTCGGCGCGGCGCACCACGTCCATGTCGTGTTCGACGACGAACAGCGAGTTACCCGCCCGCCGAAGTCGATCGAGCACGTCGAGCA
>NZ_JAVRPS010000441.1:0-13908 GCF_032162105.1 Mycobacterium sp.
TCGGTGATCCACTGCAGATCCGCCAGCGAGGCATGCAGATCGAGGGCGATGCGAGGATTGGCGATCGCCACCACTGACGCGTCCAGGCCCACCATGATCACGCCGATACAGACGCTGGCCAGGGTCCACCAGGGATTGGCCCGCATGCCGGTCGGCGCGGACGTCCGGTGCCTGCTGACGCCACCGCTATCGAGTTTGAGGGTGATCATGAATTCCAGGATGTCGGTGGCGCGACCAGCTGTCGTCGATGCTGGCGTCCATCGATGCCTTACCGCCAGCAACTAATCGAGGATTCCCGCTGGCGCATATGGCAAAGGGCCACTCAGGAGTCTCACGCTTGATCTGCGGCCAGATGGGGCGCAGTCTGAAGGGTACGAGCTGGTCTGTTTGGGCGGCGGCCGAGGCCATGCGTTGGAGGGTGTCCGATGGGTCACATGGATTTGGACAGACGCTCCTTGCTGGCCGCGCCACTCCTGTTGGCAGCGATCGCGCCGGGTCTCACCTACCCGGCCATCGCGCACGCCGACCCTCCCGATCCAAAAGAGACATTCGTACTACCGCTCGACAAGATGTCGTTCGAGGTATGGGGCAACTTGCCGCCGGGTAGCGGCGAAATGGCCACGCTCTATGGCGATCTCAATGAGCCCGGCCCTTATCTCGTAATGATGAGATGGAACCCTGGCTGGTTCAGTGCTCCCCACACGTATGCGACCGATCGGATTTGTGTCGTCGTGGGAGGCACGTGGTGGGTAAACAGTGGAGACGATTTCACGCCCGACGACGCGGCACCCGTTGGACCGGGCGGATATGTGAAACGTACCGCTCGAACTCCGCACTACGACGGCGTGCCGCACGGTCAAACCGATCCGGCCGTGATCGCCATCTTCGGGCTCGGCCCCGTTGACATTCAGTTGGTCGACCCGACAAAGCCGTCATGGCGGCAAGTGTGACCGGCGCCCACTTTGCTGCTAGCGGGGGTGCCCGCTGGATGTCACCGGTAACGACTGGGGCCCGCCGAACCACCATTGTGGAGGGCAAGGACCGAATGGCAACGACTCACTAGGAGAAACCATGAGCGACGTTCCCGCAATCGAACTGAACACGGGCGCGCGAATCCCACAGCTTGGCTTCGGCGTCTTCCAGATCCCGCCGAAGGAGACCGCCAAGGCGGTCAAGACGGCACTCGACATCGGCTACCGGCACATCGACACGGCAGAGATGTACGGAAACGAGAAGGAAGTCGGCCAGGGTGTGCGTGACGCCGGTCTGGACCGCGCCGATGTCTACATCACCAGCAAGCTCAACAACGGCTTCCACGAGCCCGACGACGCACGACGTGCGTTCGACGGAACACTCAGTGCGCTCGGATCCGACTACGTCGATCTGTTCCTGATCCATTGGCCGCTGCCGACTCTGTACGACGGAGACTTCGTCTCGACGTGGAATGTGCTGGAGGAGTTCGCAGCCGACGGACGCGCCCGGAGCATCGGAGTGTCCAACTTCCAGGTGGCACATCTCGAGCGACTGGCGAAGGAGTCCAGCACCGTCCCCGCAGCCAACCAGATCGAGGCCCATCCGTACTTCACCAACGACGCCGTCCGCGCCTACGGCAGGGAGCACGGCATCGCGACCGAGGCGTGGTCGCCGATCGCCCAGGGCAAGGTGCTCGACGACCCGGTGATCAAGAAAGTCGCCGATGTGGTCGGCAAGTCACCCGCACAGGTGGTGCTGCGCTGGCACATTCAGCGGGGCGACATCGTGTTTCCCAAGTCGGTGACACCGGAGCGGATGAAGGAGAACTTCGCGTTGTTCGACTTCGAACTGGACAGCTCCGACATGGACGCGATCACCGGGCTCGACAAGGGCGAAGCCGGCAGAACGGGTCCCAACCCCGACAAGTTCGACTACATCCCCAAGTAGCGACGAAGGGCACTCCGATGACAGGCGAGACGACACCCACCGCCGGTGGTCTCCTCGGCCAAGGCGAGCCTGGCCGTCCCGCGGTTGGTCGTGGGCCGAACACGGGCGGTGAGTACTCCCAGCAGGATTATCACCATCCCGCTGCCGGCTGGGGCGCGGCACGCAGCGTGGCGAAGGTCCTGGTGCAGAGCGGAGAGCTGGTTGCCGGGTCGCGGGCAATCCAGCGGATGAACCACGAGAACCGCGGTTTCGACTGCCCGGGATGTGCCTGGCCGGATGACACCAAGGGTCTGCACCTGGACATCTGCGAGAACGGCATCAAGCACGTCACCTGGGAGATGACCCGCAAGCGGGTGGACCGGGACTTCTTCGCGAGTCACACGGTGACCGAGCTGTCGGGGTGGACCGATTTCGCGCTGGAGGACCAGGGCCGACTGACCGAACCGATGGTCTATGACGCCGGTTCGGACAAGTACGTGCCGATCTCCTGGCCGGCGGCCTTCGAGGTGGTGGGCTCCACGCTGCGCGGGTTGGACAGCCCGAATCAGGCGTCGTTCTACACGTCGGGCCGGCTCAGCAACGAGGCGACGTTTCTGTATCAGCTGTGGGCGCGCGAGTTCGGCACCAACAACCTGCCGGACTGCTCGAACATGTGCCACGAGGCCAGCGGCCGAGCGATGACGGCGTCGTTGGGGACGGGCAAGGGCACCTGCGATCTGGACGATTGGGAGAAGGCAGACCTGCTGCTGGTGATGGGAGTCAATGCCGCATCGAACGCGCCGCGGATGCTGACCTCACTCGCCGAGGCCTATCGCCGGGGGGCGCAGGTCGTGCACGTCAACCCGTTGATCGAGGCTGCTAGTCGGCGCACCATCGTGCCGCACGAGATCCTCGCGATGGCTGCGTTTCATGCCACCAAGGTCGGCACCATGGACGTTCAGCCCCGCGTCGGTGGGGACCTGGCTCTGTTGCGCGGGGTCGCGAAGGTCGTTCTCGAGCGGGCGAAGACCGATGCCAAGGCCATCGATCACGAGTTCGTGGCGCGCTTCACGACCGGCTTCGACGACTACCGGTCGCTGGTCGAGGAGACCGACTGGGCTGACATCGTGCACCAGTCGGGTGTCGACGAGGATGCGATCCGGCGCCTGGCCGAGGTCTATTTGGGGGCCGACCGCACGGTCGTCGCCTGGTGTCTTGGATTGACCCAGCAGGAACACGGGGTCGACACGGTCCGCGAAATCGTGAATCTTCTTCTGTTGCGCGGCAATATCGGCCGCGAGGGGGCGGGCCCCTCACCGGTGCGCGGCCACAGTAACGTCCAGGGCAACCGCACCTGCGGGATCGATCACCGGCCGCCCAAAAAGCTACTCGACCGGCTGGAAGAGGTCTGCTCGATAACCCCACCACGTGAGCACGGGCTGGACACAATCGGCACCATCAAGGCGATGCTCGACGGCGACGTGAAGGTGTTCGTCAGCATGGGCGGCAATTTCAGCCTGGCCACGCCGGACACCGCGGCGACGTTCGCCGCGCTGAGCAACTGCGAGCTCACCGTTCAGGTCAGTACCAAACTCAACCGCAGCCATCTGGTACATGGCCGCAAGGCGCTGATTCTGCCGTGCCTGGGGCGGACCGAGAAGGACGTCCAGCGCTCTGGCGAGCAGGGCGTCACGGTCGAGGACGCGATGAGTATGGTGCACTTGTCATTTGGAATGAAGAAGCCTGCTTCGGCGCAGCTGAAGTCCGAGTGCGCGATCCTTTCCGGCATGGCCCGGGCAACCCTCCCGGCCTCCGCCACGCCGTGGGAGTTCTACATCGAGGACTACGACCGGATCCGCGACGTGATGGCCAAGGTCCTCGACGGCTTCGAGGACTTCAACAGCCGAGTACGACTCCCACTGGGGTTCCGGATTCGTCAGCCCGCGCGCGAGCGCGTCTTTCTCACCCCGTCTGAAAGGGCGGAGTTCTCTGCCGCACCAATGCCGGACGTCGTGCCGCCGCCGGGACGGTTGACGCTGAGCACCGTGCGGTCCCACGACCAGTGGAACACCACCATCTACTCCGACAACGACCGGTACCGCGGCCTGAAGAACCTGCGCACCGCTCTGTTCATGAGTGCCGAAGACATGCGCGACCGCGGACTGGAGGAATTCGACCTCATCGACATCACCAGCTTCGCCCGCGACGGCAGCACCCGATCGGTATACGGGTACCGTGCCGTGGCCTATAACACCCCGCGCGGCAGCGTATTCGGCTACATGCCCGAGTTGAACGTATTGTGCGCGATCGCCGACCACAGCCAGCAGAGTGGCCAACCACTGACCAAACAGATCATCGTGGAGGTCACGCCGGCCGCCGTGTAGCCCTGCCCGCGCGTCATCCCGCAGACACGTTGATGTGGGCCCAGGCGTTGTTGCCGTATCCCCGCGGATTCCACAGCGGAGCAGGCGATTCTGGCTGTGTCACGCCGGTGTCGTCCCAGGCCCGGGCGGTCAGACTCATTGGTCCCTGCTGGGCCTCCACGGTCAGCGACCACAGCCGCCATGCCCACCGGCTGGTCGCGGCTTGCAGGTCGGCTTGACGCCACGTGTTACCCCCGTCGAGGGACACATCGACGCGGCCGATACCGCGGCCGTCGCCGGCCAGTGCCCAGCCGCGGATGGTCAGCGGGCCGGCAGGAATCTCCTCGTCATCGCCGGGGCACAGGATGTCGCAGTTGAGCGGCAGCGACGACAACGAAATGCCCTCGCCCGGCGCCGTCGTGTCTGGGTCTGCCTCGGGCGGGAGGATGCGATAGTCGAGGGCCTGGAAGTAGTTCTCCGACGGAACTGGCTGCACCCTGATGGCTGTCACCCACTTGACGCTGCGCGCCCCGATGTATCCCGGCACGACCACCCGCACCGGGCCACCGTGGACACGCGGTAGCGGTTCGGAATTCATCTCCCAGGCCAGCAGCACTTCCTCCGACATCGCCTTGCTCAAGGGGATCGAGCTGCCGTAGGGCTGGACGGGGACGGCCTCCGGCGCCACGTCAGGGGCGCTGAACGCAGCGTGCAAGCCGTCATGGTGCTGAACGCCTGCAGCGTCGAGGACGTCTGCCAGCCTGGCTCCCCGCCATTCGGCGGTCGAGATCGCCCCGTGTGCCCAGGGATCCTTGCCGGGTATCGGCCGCACCGCCAGCAGTTCCGCTCGCCGGTTACCGGCGCAGGCCAGGGTCGCAACCACCGAATGGGCAGCGAACTCGCTGGTTAGTTCGTGGTAGGTCAAGGCGAGCGGCTTGCCTACCATGCCGTCGACCCTCAGGAGCCAGTCACCGGGCGCGACGTCGGGAAAGGGACCGTGATTGCGGCTGTAAAAGGTGTCCACCGCGGTGATCTCACCACCGGCCAACGCCGCGGCCGGCGGCTCAGCGTTGAACGGCAACCGGCCGCGCACGGTCATATCGGGACGCTTACCCCACATCGGTTTCCGCCTTCGGTCAGCTGCAACAACGGTAGTTGGGCTTATTCGCACGCGACACCCTAAGAATCGCCATTCGTCAAATGAGTAGGGCGACGGCCGCAACGAGGATCAGGACGAGCACCGAGATCCCCACCAGGTACACCTCGCGGCGCGGCGTGATCCGTTGGGGGAGTGGATGATGGGCACGTGTCCGTTGGCGTTGCTTACCGATCAGACAGGTGATCGACGCGAGGGTGACGGCGAGCCCAACTGCGAAGAGACGGACCGATCCGTTGTAGCCGTGAAAGCTTCTCACCATGAGTAGTGCGCCATTGGCCAGGACTGCGAGCAACGTTCGGGTCCAGGCCAAGGCGGTTCGTTCCGGCGCTCGTCCGCCATCCCGCGGCCCGAAGGTGGTCAACCGGCACCCGCCTTGCTGATCACCAACGCTAGCGTGAGCAGCCCGATCACGATGAGTCCTGCTCCTAGATATGCAGGTGTCGGCCGGCGGGGCAATGGCGTGCCGCGGCGCATGGCGCGATCAACCTGCTGCCACCGGAGCACCCCGACAGCAGCGGTAGCGGTTGCCAGCACCGCGAGCAAGACGCCGAGGACCTGGCGCGTCCCTGGCATCGTCGTCTCAGGGACGAGATGGACCACCGCAACCGCTGCGGCCAGCAGCCCGAGTGCCGTGCGCTGCCAGGCAAGGAATGTCCGCTCGTTGGCGAGGGTGAACCGGTAATCGGGCTCGAATTCTGAATCGCCGTCCGGGCCGCGCTCGCTGCACCTGCCCACTTCGTCAACTGTCACTGGACACCTCGGACGCCACCCATCCCCCGGCCGTCGTCAAGCGCGATGTGAATGGCCTCCCGCCGAGGCTCATCGGCTTCTTACGACTGCTCACCGTGATCCGCACCGAGCATGACGTGGGCGGTCCGGGTTACACCCAGGGAGTCGCGATAGTCGACGGTGACGGTGTCGCCGGGCGCCTTCGTTTGCACTGCCGCAACCAATGCGTCGGCGTTGTCGATCACTTGGTGGTCGACCTTCGTCACCACCGAGCCGGGGGACAGGCCTGCCGCCGCGGCAGGGCCGCCGCTGGTGACTCCGACGATCGGGGCGCCGTGGATGCTCGCGTCGGTACTCATTTCCACGCCCAACGACCCGTGCGACGCCTTGCCGGTGGCTATCAGTTCGCCGGCGATGCGCTTGGCCTCATCGACGGGAATCGCGAAACCAAGGCCGATCGAGCCGCTTTGTGTGCCAGGCGAATTGCCCATTGACGCGATCGCCGAGTTCATCCCGACAAGCTGGCCATTCGCATTGACCAGCGCTCCGCCCGAGTTTCCGGGGTTGATCGGTGCGTCGGTTTGAATGGCGTCGATCTGTGTTGGTTGATTCCCTGAGCCGGCTTCCACAGTGGACACCGGGCGGTCGAGCGCGCTGACGATGCCCGTAGTGACCGTGCTGTCCAATCCCAGCGGGGATCCGACCGCCACCACGTGCTGCCCCACGCGAAGATCGCCCGACGATCCCATCGCGATGGGCGTCAACCCAGAGATCCCCTGCGCCTGCACCACTGCGATGTCGCTCGTTGGATCGGTGGCGACCACGGTGAAGGGCGCGGTGCGGCCGTCGGCGAACATCACCACGGTGTGCGCTGGGGGCGGGCCCGCCGCGGCGGCGTTGTCTGCGGCCGACACCTCGTGATTGGCGGCCGACACCACGTGGTTATTCGTCATGATCAGCCCATCGGCGGTCAAGATGATGCCCGAACCCTGTTCGCTCTCGTTGCCAAGATCGGTCTGCAGCTGCACCACGCTGGGCACGACCTTTGCGGCGACCTGCTCGATCGAGCTCGTGGAGACGCTGGCGGCCGGGAGCGGCGCGGCGGCCGTGGCGGTCGCCATCATGCCGAGTGTGGACAGGTATGGCGGCACGGCCACGGCGGCGAATCCGCCGATGGATGCAGACGTCACCGCCACCGCCAGCCCAGCGACCACCAACGGCCAACGGCGAGAAGGCGTGTGCTGCATCCGATGTGCCGGGTACGCCCGGTCGATCTCAACGGGAGCGTAGGCTGCATCGCGGTGGGGCTCGTGGGACGGGAACGTGACCATGGTTCCTAGAATCGCGTTCTCGCAGTCAGATGTCTTTAACGCTGACGTCCGCAACCCCATGCAGCTAGCACCAAAGCCGCCCTACCGGCCAGCTGCCATAGACCTGCCGTCGCTCTGGCCTCACACTCTGAGACAGTCGATAGAAGCTGGTTATCGGGCGTTCGTCAGCCGGTATTGGACGTGGCCGCTGTGCCGTACCAGTCTTGGAGATGGCGACCGTGCCAACTGAGTGAGAGGAGGTGGTGGTCATGGGTGCACCCTTCGAGGCATCCGTTCGCGACGCGAATCCGTATCTGCCGCCGGCGATCACAGGACTGGTCGATCTGCTCGATCGCCACGTGCGCGATCGTCCGGAAGCCCCGGCCCTCGTCGTCACCGGGGATCGGGCGACTGTGTCCTACGGGGCCCTTGCCGCGTTGGTCGAGGACCTGGCCGCCCGTCTGGGCAGCACGGGGCTGCGCGGAGGTGACGCGGTTGGCCTCATCTGTGCCAACACCATCGAGTTCGTCGTCGCGCTGTTGGGGGCGGCATCCGCCGGGTTGGTGGTCGCCCCGTTGGATCCCACCTTGCCCGAGTCACAGATGTCCGCCCGGCTGGAGAGGCTTGGCGCGCAGGCGGTACTCGTCGGCCCAACCTCGGAAGGCGACGCGCCCGTAGCGGGGTTCGGCCTTCCCGCATGGCAAGTCCGAGTGGACATCGCCACACGCACGGAGGCGACGGTCGTGATCGAAACCGGCACGGGTCTGGTGCGGCACGTCCGGGGCGCGGCGCAGAAGCTTACGCATGACGACGCCCTCGTGCTGTTCACCTCGGGAACTACGAACAACGCCAAAATGGTTCCGCTCACGCACGCCAACGTCGCCGCGTCCGTGCAGAGCATCTGCGGGAGCTACGAGCTGGGACCCGACGACGCCACAGTCGCCGTCATGCCGTTGTTTCACGGTCATGGGTTGCTCGCGGTGCTGCTGGCCTCCCTGGCCAGCGGGGGATGCGTGCTGCTGCCCGAGCGGGGACGGTTCTCGGCCCGCACGTTCTGGGGTGACATGCGTGCGGTGGCCGCCACGTGGTTCACCGCAGTTCCCACCATCCACGAGATCCTGCTGCAGCGCTCAGCGCGTGAGTACCCGGGCCCGCAGGTCGTGCCGTTGAGGTTCGTGCGCAGCTGCAGCGCTCCACTCAACGTGATCACCGCCCAGGCGGTGGAGCGTACCTTTGGCGCGCCGGTGTTGTCCGCGTACGGGATGACCGAGACTGCGCACCAGGCGACCAGCCAACCGCTGCCGCAGCGCGCGCCCGTCAAGCAGGGATCGGTCGGCCGGGCCACCGGAGTGAGCCTTCGCGTCGTCGACCACGACGGGCACACCTGCCCAGCCGGCATCGAGGGCGAGGTGTGGGTGCATGGCCCGACCGTGGCCCGCGGTTACCTCGACAACCCAACCGCGACGGCGCAGAACTTTCTGGACCGGTGGTTCCGCACGGGTGACCTGGGCTCACTGGACTCCGACGGGTACCTGTCTCTGACCGGGCGCATCAAGAACATCATCAACCGCGGTGGCGAGAAGATCTCGCCCGAGCACGTCGAGGCCGTTCTCGGCGGGTGTCGAGGCGTCACCGAGGCAGCCGTGTTCGCCATCCCAGACGCGACCTACGGGGAACGCGTCGGCGCGGCCATCGTCGTCGGCGAGGCCGAGAATGTCGGTCCCGAGCAGATCCTGCAATCCTGCCGTGGCCAGCTAGCTCCCTTCGAGGTACCCGACAGTCTGGAAGTCGTTGCTGCCCTGCCGCATACGGCCAAGGGCGCACTCGACCGGCGCGCGGTGGAGCACCTATACGCGCACTGACCTGCCGGGGGACAGTTCACCTGACGGCGGGCTCGTTCGGCAGAGGCTGGTCGAAGAACTCGTCAAGGGACAGACCCCGCGCCGTGGTCACGAACGCCCGAGCCACAACCGAACCTGGGGTGGCTGCGTGCATCGCCACCGAAACCTGTGCCCTTGCTTGCGGTTCCACCAGGTGGACGACTCTCGTTCGGCCGACCACCGGCATTGCGCGCAACCAGGTGTGCGGCACGATGGTCGCCCAGGCTCCCACTCCCACTTGGGCATATAGCGACGCGACTGAGTCGGTCTCCACCTGCGGCGTCACCGATGTCCCGCTTTCTGCGAACGCCTTGTCGATGACTCGGCGAATCCGCATGTCCGGCGTGAGCAGTGCCAACGGCAACTGGGCGGCGTCGGCCCAAGTCATGACGTTGGCCGGGGGCGTCAGGTGGTCTCCGGCGACCAGCACGACGTATTTCTCCTCGTACAGCGGCACCACGTGCAACCCGAGCCGGTCTTCGGGCTCGAAGTGGGCGATCGCGACGTCCAGCTCGAAGTCGCGCAGCTGGCGGGACAGTTCCGTGGTCGACAATCGGGTTTCGGCGCGCACCTTGGCAAGCGGGTGCGCCGCGCAGAATGCAGCCACCGGAAGGGCGACTGTGGTGGATGCCGTGGGTTCCGACCCCAGCCGCAGCGTCCCGGTGATACCCGACTGGACGGCGGCCACCTCCGCTTTGAACGCCTGCTGCTCGGCGAGGATTCGCTTGGCCCACATGACAAGCCGTTCGCCCTCGGGTGTCAGACCCTCGTAGTTGTGCCCGCGGTTGATCAACGTGACGTTGAGTTCGCGTTCGAGTTTGGCGATCGACGCCGAGAGCGCGGGTTGCGATACGTAACAGGCTTCCGCGGCCCGGGCGAAGTGTCGCTCCCGTGCCACCGCGACGAAGTACTCCAGTTGACGAAACATCATCAGCGACGGGCCGCCCGCCACAGGGTCACGGGAAGGATGATGGCCACCGCGGCAGGCAGGATCGGCCACGCCGGAATCGACGTCGTGCTGACCGCGTAGGTCAGCGCCAGCGCGACGATGACGGCGACCGCCACGCGCCAGTCATCCCCGACGACGAAGTCGTACCAGAATCGCAGGAATGCCCTCAGTCGACCGGTCACGACGACCCCGCCCCGGCGGCCTTTGCGCTGACGGCCCCGGCGGCAGCGCGGCGCAGAACGGCCACCAGGGCGAGCGCGAACAGCGCGACGGCGGGAACCAGGACGAGCAACGCGGCGTCGGCGCCGGGCCACGTCGCGCCGGCACCCTCGGCGCCCCAGAAGATTCCGAACGACGTGAGCATGATTCCGACGACGAACTTCATGCTGTTCTCGGGAACACGGGCCAGCGGCGCGCGCAGGGCGATCCCGGCGAGTGCGACCACCACCACCGCGGACAGCGCAGCGATGGCCGCCAGTGGAATGTTGCGCTGATTGGCACCGAAGGTCAGCGCGATGAACGCAACCTCGAGGCCTTCGAGTAGCACCCCCTTGAACGACAGGGTGAAGGAGTACCAGTCTTTGACTACGCCTCGGCGATGAGTCGGGGCGGCCTCGACGGCAGCCAGTTCGGCGCGATAGATCGCGGCCTCGTCGTGCATGGCCTTGAGGCCGCTGGCCCGAAGGACGGCCTTGCGCAGCCACTGCAGACCAAAGATCAGCAGCAGGCCACCCACGACCAGGCGCAAGGCCTCCAGCGGTATGGCGGTCAGCGCCGGACCCAGCGCGGCGACGATGGCTATGAGGACCGCAAGGGCGCTACCCACGCCGAGGAACGCCGAACGCCAGTCACGACCGAATCCGGCGGCCAGCACGATGGTCAATGCCTCGACCGCCTCGACCGCGCACGCCAGGAATACCGCGACGAACAACGCACTGCTGTTCACGGGTCACCTCTCAATCGGCGTGGCGGCGTCCTTCCAGTATTACCGGTCGTGTTGATCGGCTGCGGTCACGGCCGGGCCGGCCTGCGCGGGCCACGGACGGCCGACAGGCGTCGGCCATTCGTCGTCCACCTCGGGCACAGTGAGGAGGCTGCGGTCGAGGGCGTCAGCGATCCACATCAGTAGTCGCTCGAGGAGCTTGCTCATCTTCGCTTCCCTCCGTCGGGGTTGATTCCGCATGATGATTTAGAATTGCGGTCCTTGGCGTCCATGTCGTCAACGCTGACGGCCATCTAGGCCTCCCGCTAGCCTCACTCCGGACGTACCCGTTAGCTGCAAGTGTCCCGATCCTCGGAGTTTGGGGTGGAGCTAGACTCGTCGGACGCCGGCGACGACGATTGCCGGGTGTCAGTGGTCGTCACCCACCTCGACGCCGTCGCCGCATCGACGAGATCGCGGATCGCATCAGGCGTCAAGGCGATCTTGCTCAGGAAACCGATGGCCGGGCTCGTCGCGATCATGTCGGCGAAGTCTTGCTCGGCATGGGTGGAAATCATTATCACTGGTGATGGTCCCGGCAACCCGGATCGGTGCAGTTGCTCAGCGAGTTCGAACCCGTTCTCCCTACCGAGGTGGACGTCGACCAGCGTCACGTCGGGTCGTAGCTCCTCGAGGCATCGAAGAGCCTCGGCGCTGGTCGACGCCACGCCGACTACCGTGATGCGGTCGTGCTCAAGGAGGCCGCGCGCTGCGTTCACGAAATCCGTGCTGTCGTCAACGATTAGGCAGCGCACTGTGCACCAATCAATACCATGAGGTCAGCTTGGCGCTACGCGGCGCAATGCGCATGCCCGCTAGCCGGAAGCGTGCTCTAAACGACGCGCACGCTCCCGTGTTCCGATGTCAATCATCCCCAAGATGGCCGGTCCGCATGAACTCCTGCTAGCGGGGCAGTGTCAGATCGCCTCGAACGTTGAGCCGCACGCGTTTGCTCGCGGGACACCCCTCCCTCGCAGTGCGTCCCGTCTTTCGCACCGGGAACAATGGGGTCAGACTAGGTTGCTATGGATCAGGGTGGCCGGCCGGTCGACGACGAGTTGGTCGGGCTCTTCGATCTTTCGCATGACGCGTTCTGCATCGCGGGGTTCGACGGCTACCTCAAGCGCGCCAACCCGGCGTTCGCCCGCAGCCTCGGGTACACCCTTGACGAGCTGCTGGCCAGGCCCTTCATGGCCAACGTCTACCCCGATGATCTCGAATCGGTGGAGGCAGTCCTGGCCGACCTGGCCGCCGGTAACGACATCGTCGGATTCGAGTGTCGCGAAGTGTGTGCCGACGGTTCGGTGCGCTGGTTCGAGTGGACCACGAGCAGCCGGCCGGAAGCGGGCATCGTGTACGGGGTGGCCCGCGACGTCACGGACCGCCGGATGGCCAACGACGAATTGAGCGCTCTGCGCCGCGTTGCCACCCTCGTTGCGGAGGAAGCGGAGCCTCGCGACCTGTTCGCTCTAGTCGCCGCGGAGGTCGCCCGCGTCGTCAATGTCCCGCGGGTGAGCGTCGCGCGCTACGAACTCGACGGCACGGCAACGGACTGCGCCAGCTTCCCGCCCGGCGCCCCGACATCTTCGGTCGGCAAGCGGTGGTCATTGGACGGCACGAGTGCGCTACGGCTGGTGCGGACGGCCTCGAAGGCGTCTCGCATCGATGACTATTCACAGCTGGACGGTCAGCTCGCGGCTACCGTCCGTCGCATCGGGATTCGTTCGACGGTCGGCGTCCCGATCGCTGTGGCGGGACGCCTGTGGGGAGCGATGATGGTGTCCACCACGGCGCCGGACCCGCTGCCCGGCGACACCGAGGCTCGTCTGGCCAATTTCACCGGGCTGCTCGCAACCGCCATCGGTAATGCCGAGTCACGCGAGGCCCTCGGACGGCTCGCCGACGGGCAGGCGGCACTGCGGCGGGTGGCGACACTCGTCGCGAGGGGGGTTAACCCGTCACAGGTGTTCTCGGCGGTGGCCACGGAGCTGGCACGAGTCCTCGATGTGCAGAATGCGGCTGTTTGGCGTTACGAGCCCGATGGGGCGGCCACACTCCTGGCTGCACACGACACTCCGGCCGCGAAGAAGATGCCGGTCGGCATGCGCTTCACGCTCGAAGGCGACAACGTCGCGGCCATGGTGTTGCGTACGGGCGCCGCCGCCAGGATGGATAGCCACGACCATGCCGCCGGATCCGCTGCTGCGCAGATCCGTGAGCTGGACCTCGAAGGCGGTGTCGGGGCACCGATCGTCGTGGGTGGGCGCCTGTGGGGTGCAGCCATCGTCGGCACGTCGCGGCCCGAACCACTGCCACCCGACACCGAGGCACGAATCGCCGACTTCGCCGATCTGGTCGCGACCGCAATCGGCAATGCCGCCACCCGCGCGGACTTGCAGGCGAGCCGCGACGAGCTGAGTATGCTCGCCGAGCAGCAGGCCGCGTTGCGGCGGGTCGCAACACTGGTCGCGCGCGGGGTCAGCCCGTCGGAGGTGTTCTCCGCAGTGGCCGACGAGATGGCCCGATGTCTGCATGCGGCCAACGCGACGGTGAGCAGCTTTGACGGTGACACGGTGACCATTGTCGCCGTGGCTGCCCTCACGCCCGGGTTCAAGCGCGCGCCGTTCGTCGGTGCAC
>NZ_JAVRPS010000442.1:0-8575 GCF_032162105.1 Mycobacterium sp.
TCGGACGGGATGCCTGCCCGGCCCAGATCTGCACGCACGCCGAAGAATTCCGAGATGTACCGCATCACCGACCTCGGGTCGTCCGCGCTGACGCCAGCGTCGGTCGGCAATGTCTCGATGTGCCGCACCATCTGATCGGAGATGTAGGTACCGGGGGAAACGGTGTTGGCCAGGATTCCGTCCGCAGCCAGCTCCAGCGACAGGTTCTTGGTGATGCTGGTCAACGCTGCCTTGGCAGCGGTGTACTCGATCAAACCGAAACCCTGGCTGCGCGCCGACATGGCTGCCAGGTTGACGATCCGAGCCCATTTGGCTGCCCGGAGCAACGGCAGCGCTGCCCGCGCCGACCGTACGGCGCTTAGCGCCCCGATGACGAAGGCGTCGACGAACTGTTCGTCGGACACCTGATCCCATGGCAGCTGCGAGACGTCGGGCCCAACGGCGCACACCAGCGAGTTGAGCTCACCCCAACGTTGGCCCAGTTCTGCAAAACCGTTGGTGATGCTGGTGGCATCGCTCGCGTCCACCGAGAGCCCGATCGCGTCGGGAGAGCCGAGTTCGGTCAACCTCGCCACCGTCTCGTCGAGCGCTTCGCGCCCACGTGCCATGACAGCCACTCGGGCACCGTCAGCGGCGAAGCACTCGGCGGCCGCGCGCCCCATCCCCTTGCTTCCACCCTGTACGCATATGGCGGCGCCGGCCAGGCCCAGTTCCATGTCCTAGGCACCCACCCCGTACCGGTCGAGCTCGTGAGCCAACATCCCGTCGACGGTGGCGGCGGGCGGCTCGGGAAGCGTGACCGGCTCGTCACGAGAAGGCAGCAGCACCACCGCGGTACCCGGAGTGGTCACCTCGCCCCGCTGGTTCTCGCACCGTACGGCGACGTGAACCTCGTTGCCCCCGTCCGTCACTCGTTTGTCGACGACTTCGCCTCGGACCCAGGTCACGTCGCCCTGGTAGTTGAACTTGCGGTGCTCGCATCGAAGTTTCCACAGCCAGCCGTCGTCGCCGATCCAGTCCGTCAGGAGGTGACACAGCCAGGTCTCGCGCATCCCGCCGTAGTCATAGCTGTTGGGCAGGCCCAGCTCCTGCGCTCGCGCGGGTTCCCAGTGCAGACGCTGCACCGTGTCGGGAACGTTGAGGTTGTTCGGCGGGTACAGCCCCGGCGCCTTGCGACGGACCCTTGCGGCGATCCCGAACGTCCCAGGGGGCGTGAGCTGCATCCCCCACCCCATGTGCCACACCACCACGTCCGTCGTGGTGAGTGGGCCCTTCACACGCTGCGGCAATTCCTCGTCGACCGCGACATCCTCGAAGTAGCGCGGCTCCGGCCCGCGGTGGGTCTCGGCCGCGTAGGCGGCATCGATCTCGGCAAGCTGCTCGGGGGTGTACGGCTGTTGCTCGAGGCGCTCCTTCGCTCGCTTCTTCGACGCGTCGCGCTCGGCGTTGATCCACGTGCCGCGCTGAACGGCGTGCATCTGACCGTCGCCGGTGAAGTACAGGTAGTCGAGCGTGACGTGTGCGGTGCGGCCACCGAAGCGCGACGTCTTCTCCTCGACACCGACCTGCGCCTCGAGCACCCGGCAGCGGTCGCCGAGTTGCAACGGACGCCACCACTCGAATTCCATCACCGCCTGGTAGCTACCCAACCCCGCGAACGGATCTCCCTTCAGCAGGGCCTTGGTTTCCGGGTCCGGCTTGGGTGCGGCGTCCTCCCCCATCGTGTACAGAAACGTGGGTGGTGCCACCAGCCGGCCCCAGCGCGTCCCCGCCGCGTAGTCGGGATCGCAGTACAACGGGTTGTCGTCGCCGTAGCCGTACGCGAAGTGGCGCACGCCGTCCCAGGTCACCTCGTAGTTGTGTGGCTTGTTCTGCTGCGGGCGCGGCACCCCCAACCGCAGCCGCGACCTGGCGAACGCGTCGTCGGTGAGCACGCCGTACATCTCGGCGGTCTTCTCCGGAACTGTCGTCATTGTGGCCTCCCCTTCACCCGTTGCGGATCGCTGCGGCAAGCTTTTGCGGCGCATCGAGCATCACGAACGCGGAGCAGTCCGGGATCTCGATCAACGTGGAGTTGGGGAACGCATCACGCAGGCGTAGGGCGTGGTCGAGGGGGAACAGCTTGTCCTCGGTGCCCCATGTCAGGGTGACAGGCCTGTCGAACGCCTCGATTGCCGGTGCGGCGCGCAGGGTGAGCGCCGGATCCAACGAGGCGGTCACCGTGACGGCGTCGCGGCGGGCGGACCCGCTGGTCGCGAAGGCTCCGAAGACCTCGCGCTGACGGTCCATCGTCGGCGGCGTGTGGCACACCTGCTTCAGGAAGAAGCTCTGTCCCGGACCCGTGGCCAACAGCCGCAGTATGCCTCCACCCACCGCAGGACTGAACCGGCAAAGCTTCACGATCTGCACGAAGGAGCCTGGCGGAAAGTGTTCGTAGCTATCGCAATTGGTGAGCACCAAACGGGCGATCGGCGACGTGTCAAGCGTCGGATCGCCCAGCGACGCCAGGACCAGGCCCCCGCCGGTGTCATTGGCGACCACGGTGACGTCGGCCAGGTCGAGCGCCTCCATGAAGTGAACGATGCGCCGAGAAGCCGCTTCGGCGCCGAGATCCGCGCCGTCGGTCGGTGTGCTGTGTGCACCCAGCGGCCAGATCGGCACGATGCAGCGGAAGCCGTCGCCGAGTTCGGCCACGACGTCGTTCCACACGGCGCCGGCGACGTAGACGCCGTGCACGAACAGGATCGTCGGCCCGGTCCCCGTGTCGACGTACTCGACGTCCAGCCCGTCGACGCGAACCCGCTTGGTAGTCATATAGCTCTCCTATGTTCAGTGGCCACGAAACTCGGCCTCGCGGCACTCCCTGAACGCGCGTACCCCTTCGCGGAAGTCCTCCGTGCCGATCAGCGCCAGCTGGCCCTCGGCCTCGATCGCCTGCACCGGCTCGAGTTCACCGAGCGTCGCGGCGGCCAGGGCGCGCTTGGTCCAGCCGAGTGACACGGTAGGCCCGCAGGCCACCGATTGGAGCACCGCCTCGAGCACGGTGTCATAGTCCGCATCGGCCGTCAGGTGCGAAACCATCCCCCACTCGAATGCCGTTGCAGCGTTCACCCTTTCGGCGGTCATTGCCATCCGAGCCGCCCGCGCCCTGCCGATCAGCCCTGGCAGCAATGCGCACGCGCCGCCGTCCGGCATCAGTCCCACCCTGCTGAACGCCAGCTGGAAGTACGCCGAAGGAGCGGCGACCACCAGATCGCAGGCCAGCGCCAGCGGGCAGCCGAAGCCGACTGCCGCGCCGTGCACACCGGCCACCACCGGCTTGGGCAGCGCCGTGATCGCCCGCACCACCCGGTTGGCGACCTCGGCCGCGCCTGCAGTGTCGCCGCCGGTCAGGTCGCCGCCGTAGCAGAACGCCCGCCCCGCGCCGATGAGCAGCACCGCACGTACCGACTCGTCGGTCGCATCACCGAGGCGGCCTTGCAGCTCGTCGAGCATGGGGGTGTCGACGGCATTGAACTTGTCCGGGCGGTCCAGCCGTATCCGCAGGACCGCGCCATCGTGCTCGACCGAGATGCCGTTCACCGCAACGAGATCACAGGCCGAGATCGCGGCCGATGATGTCCTTCATGATCTCGGTGGTGCCGCCGAAGATTGTCATGATGCGGTTGTCCATGTAATCGCGGGCCACGCGGTATTCGGTCATGTAGCCGTAGCCGCCGTGCAACTGCACGCAGCCGTCGATCACCTTCTTGGCCGTCTCGGTGCACCACCACTTGGCCTTCGACGCCTCGACCGCCGTGAGCTCACCGTCGACGACGGCCTGCAGGCACCGGTCGATGTACTGCTCACCGATCTCGAGTTCGGTGTCCATCTCGGCCAGCAGGAATCGGTTGTGCTGAAAGCTGCCGATCGACTGGCCGAAGGCCTTGCGGTCTTTGGCATACTGCAGTGTCTGGCGCCAGGTTTCGCGCGCGCCTGCGATGGCCGAGATGGCGATGGACAACCGTTCCGACGGAAGGTTGGCCATGAGGTGATAGAAGCCGCGCCCCTCCTTGCCGAGCAGGTTGGCCGACGGCACCCGGACGTTGTCGAAGTTGAGTTCGGCGGTGTCCTGGTAGTGCAGGCCCATCTTGTCGAGCTTGCGCCCACGGGTGAAGCCCTCCATGCCGGCCTCGACCACGAACAGGGTGAAGCCCTTGTGCCCGGCGTCGGGGTTGGTGCGACACACCACCACGACGAGATCGCAGTTTATGCCCGAGGAGATGAACGTCTTGGAACCGTTGACGATCCAGTCGTCGCCGTCCCGCACCGCCGAGGTCTTGATGCCTGCCAGATCGCTGCCCGCGCCAGGCTCGGTCATCGCGACGGCGACGATCAGTTCGCCGCTGGTGATGCCAGGGAGCCAGCGCTGCTTCTGCTCGTCATCGGCCAACCCCGAGAAGTACGGCCCCACGACGTCGTTCTGCAGGCTCAGCGCGGGCGCTGGTCCGCCGTAGCGGGCGATCTCCTCATCGATGACGGCGTTGAACCGGAAGTCGTCGACGCCAGCGCCGCCGTACTCCTCGGGCATGTTGAACCCGATCAGACCATGCTTGCCCGCGGCCACCCACGCAGATCGGTCGACCAGACGCTCACTCTCCCAACGCTCGGCGTTGGGCACCAACTCCTGCTCGATGAACTGCCGGACCGTCTCGCGGAACGCCTCGTGGTCGTCCTCCAGAACGAGTCGCTTCATGTTTCCTGTCTCACTCTCCATACAGTCGGCGCATCTCCTCGCCGACCCTGCCAGAGACGCGCGAAACGACCTGTGCGCCGCGCCTTCTGAGATCGGTATCCGGAATCGGCAGCACCACGGCGCCGGTCGTCCTCGACGGTAGCAATACCTTGGCGGTCCCGCGCGTGGTGGTCTCGTCGCGCTGGCTGGTGGCCGAGACGTCGATCGAGACGCTGTCATCGGCGGTATCGCCCTTGGCCGTGACTTTGCCGGCGCAGCGATGGACGTCGCCGTGGTAGTTGAAACCGCGCAGCTGGAGATCGAGTTCGGCCAGCCACCCGTCGTCACCGATCCAGTTGGTGAGCAGGTGGCTGACCCACGCCGCCCGCATCTGGCCGTAGTCATACGGCGCCGGAATGCCGAGAGCCTGGGCACGTGCGGCATCCCAGTGCAGGCGTTGTACGACGTCGGGGACACCGTACTCGTCGGGCTGATAGAACGCGGGCATTCGCTTGCGCAGTTGGTGGGCGAACTTCAGCGGCCCGACGCCGTAGCCGCCCCAGCCCCAGCCCATGTGCATGGAGATGATGTCGACGACGGTCAACGGGCCCTTGACGATTCCGGGCAGTTCGTCACCGACGGAGACGTCCTCCCACCACTGCGGGTCGGCGCCGCGGCGCACCTCGGCCTCGTACTCGGACTCGACCTGTTCGAGCTCCTCGGGGGTCCAGTGCTTGCGCTGGATGTCCTTGAGCTTGCCGGACTTCTTGGAGCCCTGTCGTTCCGCATTGATGTAGGACTCGTCGCGAGTGGCGATCGGGTTGCCTTCGACGTCGACGTAGAGGTACCGGAAGGTCTCCCTGACCGAACGACCGGCGGAGAACTCGCTTTCCTTGACCACGACCTCAAGGGTGTAGTTCTCGGCCAGCACCGGCCGGCCCGCGTAGATCGGTCGGTACCACGTCCACTTCACGCCCGAGTAGTACTTGCCGGTGCCACGGAACAGCCCGCGGAACAACTCCTTTCGCTCCGGATCGGTGAACTTCGGCGTCTGGTCCAGCCCCGTCGAGATGGGAAACGTAGGTGGCGCGATCTGGCCATGCCAGCGAGTGGCCGGTCCGTAGGTCGCGTCGTAGAACAGTGGGTTGTCGTCACCGCACCCGAAGGCGAACTGCGTGATCGCATCGGCCGACGGCAGCTTGTTCCACGCCTCGTCGCGCTGGAAGACGGGAATGCCGATCTGCGCCCTGGCGCGTTCGATGTCCTCGTCGGTGATCCGGCCCTCTTCGGCTGCGGCCTCAGCGCTGGACTTCTCGGTGGTGGTCACAGGTCCTCCTAGAACTTCAGCATGGCGCCCGCGTCGACCTTGAACTGCAGGCCCGTCACGAAGCGGGATTCGTCGGACGCCAGGAAGCACACCGCGTTCGAGATGTCGGAGGCCTCCACGAACGGCGTGGGCATCGCCTGCATGGCCGGGAATGCCAGCAAGGCGTCGTCGCGAGTGGGCGACTCGAGGTCCGGCCGGAACTGCCGGTACATCGGCGCGCTGTTGAGCATGTCGGTGTTGACGTTCGTCGGGTGAACGACGTTGGCGCGGATGGATTGTGGCGCCAACTGGCCTGCAAGCTGGAGCGTGTAGGAGTCGACCAACTGCTTGGCGTAGCTGTAGCCCGCTCCGCCGGGCCCTTGAGGTCCGGCCGCCCCTGGCGGCATCTTGGACGCGATCAGCCCGGCGACCGAGCCGGTGGTGATGATCGACCCGCCCGACTTCAGGTACGGCAGCGCGGAGTGCACGGTGTTGACCACGCCGATGAAGTCGACGTCGAAGGCGTCGGCGAAGGCTTGAACGGGGAGGTTCGCACCAAGGGGGCAGATGCCCGCATTGGCGACGACGACGTCGAGCTTGCCGAATTCGGCTACGGCGTTGGCGAGTTCGCGCGCCACCGCTGCGCGATCCCGCACGTCGACCTCGGCGGTGTAGGCCTTGCGACCGGTCTTCTCCACCTCCAGGCCGGCTTCCTCGAGATCACGCGACGTCGCCAGCGGATACTCGTTGGTCTCGATGTCGTGACAGATGTCGAAGAGGATGACGTCGGCACCCTCCTCGGCCAGTTTCACCGCGTGGCTGCGGCCCTGACCGCGTGCCCCGCCGGTGACCAGAACCACTTTTCCTTCTACGCGGCCCGCTCTCGTCTCCATGATCAACGTGCCTTCCATACGGGTTGTCGCTTGTCGGCGAAGGCCAGCGGGCCTTCCTTGGCGTCTTCGGATTTCAGAAGGGCAGTGAACTCGCGAGTGGTGCGATCCCACTTGGGCTCCTCGGCGGCGATGACGCCGTCGTCGGCGCCGTAGGCCACCCGCTTGCTGGCCTGGACTGACAGCGGCGCGTTGACGGTAATCCGCTCGGCGAGCGCCAGCGCGGCCTCCACGACGCTGCCGTCCGGAACCACCTGGTTGATCAGGCCCCACCGGAGCGCGTCTGCAGCGGAGATCGGCTCCCCGGTGAACACCAATTCCAGCGCGATCTTGCGCGGCAACTGGTCGACGATCCGGAAGACCCCACCCGCGCCGGCGATGAGACCCCGTTTCACCTCGGGCAGACCGAAACTCGCACTCTCGCAGGCGACGACGAGGTCACTGGCCAGGGCGAGCTCGCCCCCGCCACCCAGCGCGGTGCCGTTGACGGCGGCGATGGTGGGCTTGTCGATGAAGTGGTGCACGTACCCGGCGAAGCCCCATTCGGCGTGCGCGGCGTGATACAGATTCTCACCGCGTGAGATGGCCTTGAGATCGGCACCGGCGGAGAACGACTTGTCCCCGGCACCGGTGATGACCACAGCCCACACGTCGGGATCGCGCTGCGCCGCATCGAGGGCATCGCCGACCGCCGTGCTCACGGCGCCGTTCACGGCGTTGCGGGCCTCGGGCCGGTTGATGGTGATGAGTGCGACGTTGCCCCGTCGCTCGACGAGGGCCGCTGGGTTCGCCACCTCAGTCACGGATTCGGTCATTGGACATCTCTTTCACGTGGGCCGTTTCTGCATGGCGCCAAGCTCGTCCAGCATGGTGAGCAGCCGGCGGCGGTCGACCTTGAGTGCCGCGCCGCGGGGCAGGGCGTCGACGAGGAAGATGTGGGCGGGCACCTCGTACGGGGTCAACGTGGCCCGGCAGTGTTGGCGCAGTTCCTCGCCGTCGGCGGCTGCGCCAGGACGCAATTCGACTGCGGCAACGGGAATCTGGCCCAGCCGCAGGTCCGGCACGGGTGCGACGGCGGCGTCGGCGACCGACGGGTGCGCTCGCAGTGCCCTGACCACGGTCTCCGGGGATACCTTGAAGCCGCCGCGCACGATCACGTCGTCCGCGCGGCCGTCGATGTAGAGGAAGCCATCGGCGTCGAGATGCGCAAGGTCACTGGTGGTGATCCACCCTCCGGCGCCGCCGGCCTGCGGCGTGGCGACCTGCAGCCTGCCGGACTCGTTCACGCCGAGCACCGCGCCGCCCTCGTCGACGATCTGCAACTGCACCCCGGGGAAGGCGCGTCCAACGCTGCCCTTCTTGTCAGCCCATTGCACGTGGAAATCCTTGACGGTCCAGCCGGCCACCGCGCCGGAGAACTCGGTCGCCCCGTAGACGACGAGGATGGGGATGCCGTATCGCTCGAAGAAGGCGTCGACCAGTTCGGGATCGACGGGGCTGGTGCCCGCGTTGATGGCCCGGATGCTCTCCAGATCCTCCCGCGGGATATCGGAGTCGAGCACCGACCGCATGGCCGCGGGCGGCAACCCGGCGACGGCAGGTCGAAACTCCTTGACCACGGCATGCCAGCCCGGCACGGTGAAACGGTCGAGCATGGCGATCGGG